>NZ_JBBMEO010000009.1:0-86028 GCF_040096515.1 Faecalibacterium tardum
GGGCGTGTAGCCCTTGGCCCGTTGCGGGGTGGGTGGAGTCCAGAGGTAGGGAGGGGGGAGTCGGAACACCCCTCCCTACCTCTGGCCCAGCGGAGCGTCTTTGCGCGCTGAATACAATCAGAAAATTCCCCTGCAGAGCGCTCCAAACGCATTTTCACGGGAGAGGTCGTAACGAAAAACCGGCTGCCGCACGTTTTGTGCAGCAGCCGGTCAGTGTTTTATTTAGAGGTCATTCTGCCAAAGTGGCCTTTTTCCTCTTCGTCCTTTTTGGTGTCAGGCTTTTCTGCGGGGGTCAGACGCACCTCGGTCACGCGGCGCTTGGCGGTGCGGGTGACTACGCCGTCGTAGCTGCCCAGCGTAAAGCGGTCGCCCACCTTAGGCAGACGGCAGGTCTTTTCCTGCACCAGACCGTTCACTGTGTTGGAGTCGATGTCCTCGTCCTCCGGCAGACCCAGCCGCTCGTACAGGTCGTCCACGCCGGCGCTGCCCAGTACGATCCAGCTGCCGTCCGACTGCTTGCGGAAGTCCTCGGTCACCTCGTCGTGTTCATCCCAGATCTCGCCTACCAGCTCCTCCAGAATGTCCTCCAGCGTGATGATGCCCTCGGTGCCGCCGTACTCGTCCACCACCACAGCCATGTGATGGTGCTGCTCACGCAGGGTGCGCAGCAGCTGGGAGATCTGGGTGGAGCCGGTGGTGTAGAGGGTGGGCTTGACCAGATCCTCCAGCTTCACTTCCTTTTTCAGGCGTGCCATGTAGAAGTCCTTTTCATGTACCACACCAATGATGTTATCAATGGTGTCGTGGTACACCGGCAGACGGGAGTAGCCGGACTCCGCAAAGGTCTGCGCCACCTCTTCCAGCGGCAGATCGTCCTCCACCGCGATCACATCCACGCGGGGGGTCAGGATCTCTTCCACCTCCACGTCATCAAACTCGATGGCGCTGCGGATCAGCTCGCTTTCCCGGTCGGTCAGTTCGCCGTCGTTCTCGGCTTCGCTGACCATGGTCATCAGCTCACCCTCGGTAATGGTGTCCTCCTCGGTGCTGTGGACAAAGTGCCCCAGAAAGCGCTTCCACTGGCTGAACAGCCATGTCAGCGGGGTAAACACCAGCATCAGCAGGCTGAGCACCGGTGCAACTGCGGTGGCAACCGTTTCCGGCATCTCCTTGGCAAGGCTCTTGGGGGTCACCTCGCCAAAAATCAGCACCACCACGGTCAGCACCATGGTGGACACCGTAGCGCCTCGCTCTGCACCCAGCATCTTGGTGAAAATGATGGTGCCGATCGAAGCTGCGGCAATGTTTACGATATTGTTGCCGATGAGGATGGTGGAAAGCAGCTTATCGTATTTTTCAGCCATTGCCAGCACCCGGGCGGCAGAGGTATCGCCGTCCTCGGCGCGGCTTTTCAGGCGGATCTGATTCAGGGAAGAAAATGCGGTCTCGGAGGCGGAGAAAAAGGCAGAGAGTGCCACCAATACTACCAGCGCTACCCAGAGCGTCATACTGCCATCGTCCATAAAAAGGAAAATCACACTCAACTTTCTGTTTTGATTTGCCCCGTTCCGGCAACGCGCCTGAGCGGGTTTTGTCTATAAACTTTCTTACATACAAAAATGTGCTTTCCATCGTTGCTGTTTCCGCGATGAAAAGCACATCAATGTTACTTTTTATAATAGCATATTCTGCACATGGGTGCAAGCTTTTGGCCTGTTATCCGCGTACAAAACCGGTAAATTTTAACGCAGAACTAATGCACTGCCGTCATAATCCACCGTCAGGGTATTGCCCTCGGCATAATTGCCCTTGATGATGGCCTTGGCGATCAGGGTCTCCACGCGGCTCTGGATGAAGCGCTTGATGGGACGTGCACCATAAACACTGTCGTAGGCAGAATCGATGATGAAGTCCTTGGCGGCGGTGGTGACCTCCAGCTTGAGGTGCTTGCCCTCCTCCATGCGGTTACGCAGATCCTGCAGCTGCAGATCCACGATCTTGCGCATTTCGTCCTTGGTCAGGCTCTTGTAGTAGACGATCTCATCCAGACGGTTCAGGAATTCAGGACGGAACTTGCTCTTGAGCAGCAGGTCGATCTGGTGCTTTGCATCCTCGCTCAGCTCGTTGGAGCCCTGCGCACGGCGCTGCTCCAGATCGTTCAGGATGATGTCACTGCCCAGATTGGAGGTCAGGATGATGACCGTGTTCTTGAAGTCCACGGTACGGCCCTGACTATCCGTGATGCGGCCATCGTCCAGCACCTGCAGCAGGATGTTGAACACATCGGGGTGGGCTTTTTCCACCTCATCGAACAACACCACGCTGTAAGGTTTGCGGCGCACAGCCTCGGTCAGCTGGCCACCCTCTTCATAACCGACGTATCCCGGAGGCGCGCCGATCAGGCGGCTGACGCTGAACTTCTCCATATATTCGGTCATATCGATACGCACCATGTTGCGCTCGTCGTCAAACAGTGCCTGTGCCAGTGCCTTAGCCAGCTCGGTCTTGCCCACGCCGGTAGGGCCAAGGAACAGGAAGCTGCCGATGGGGCGGTTGGGGTTTGCAATGCCGGCGCGGCTGCGCAGAATGGCTTCGCTTACCTTGGTCACAGCCTCGTCCTGACCGATGACCCGCTGGTGCAGCACATCGTCCAGATGCAGCAGCTTCTCGCGCTCACCCTCCACCAGCTTCTCTACCGGGATGCCGGTCCAGCGTGCCACGATGCGGGCGATCTCCTCGTCGGTCACGCGGTCACGCAGCAGGCTGTCCTCCTTCTTGGCAGCAGCCACCTTTTCCTCTTCGGCCAGCTGCTTTTGCAGCTGGGGCAGCTTGCCGTACTTCAGCTCGGCGGCCTTGTTCAGGTCGTACTCGCGCTGGGCTTTCTCGATGGCGGCATTGGTCTGCTCGATCTGCTCACGCAGGGTCTGCACCTTGCCAATGGCGTTCTTCTCGTTTTCCCACTTTGCCTTCATGCTGCGGAACTTATCCTGCAATTCGGCAAGCTCCTTTTCCAGATCCTTCAAACGGCTCTGGCTCAGGGCATCAGTCTCCTTTTTCAGGCTCACCTGCTCGATCTGCAGCTGGGTGATGCGGTGTGCCAGATCGTCCATCTCGCTGGGCATACTGTCCATCTCGGTCTTGATCATGGCACAGGCTTCATCCACAAGGTCGATGGCCTTATCCGGCAGGAAGCGGTCGGTGATATAGCGGTCGGAAAGGGTAGCAGCGGCGATCAGGGCGTTGTCGTTGATCTTTACGCCGTGGAACACCTCATACCGCTCCTTCAAGCCGCGCAGAATGGAGATGGTATCCTCCACGGTAGGCTCATCCACCTGCACCGGCTGGAACCGGCGCTCCAGTGCGGGGTCTTTTTCGATATACTGGCGGTACTCGTCCAGCGTGGTCGCGCCGATGCAGTGCAGCTCGCCCCGGGCCAGCATGGGCTTGAGCAGGTTGCCTGCGTCCATGGCGCCGTCGGTCTTGCCGGCACCCACGATGGTGTGCAGCTCATCGATGAAGAGGATGATCTTGCCCTCGCTCTTCTTCACCTCGTTCAGCACGCTCTTCAGACGTTCCTCGAACTCGCCGCGGTACTTTGCACCGGCCACCAGAGCGCCCATGTCCAGGCTGAACACGGTGCGGTTCTTCAGGTTTTCGGGCACATCGCCGCGCACGATGCGCTGCGCCAGACCCTCGGCAATGGCAGTTTTACCAACGCCGGGCTCGCCGATCAGGCAGGGGTTGTTTTTGGTCTTACGGGACAGGATACGGATCACATTGCGGATCTCCTGATCGCGGCCAATGACGGGGTCCAGCTTCTGCTTGCGGGCAAGCTCCACCAGATCCTGACCGTACTTCTGCAATGCGTTGTAGGTGTCCTCCGGGTTATCGGTGGTCACCCGCTGGTTGCCGCGCACGGCGGTAAGCTGCTGCAAAAAGGCGTCCTTTTTCAGGTTGAAGGCGCGGAACAGCTCACTGGTGGTCTGGTCCTGCTCGTCCAGCAGGCCAAGGAACAGGTGCTCCACGCTGATGAAGTCGTCCTTCATGGCCTTGGCTTCGCGGGCGGCGGCGCTGAGCACCTTATCGGTGGCCTGCGAGATATAGACCTTATCGGGGTCACGGCCGGAGCCGGACACCCGGGGCAGCGCGGACAGCTTTTCCGCCACGGCGGCGGCAAAGCTGCCGGGGTCAACGTTCAGCTTTTGCAGCAGCTGAGGGATCAGGCCGTTTTCCTGCGCAGCCAGTGCGTGCAGCAGGTGGGCGGGCTCCAGCGCGTTGTGCTGGTACTCCACAGCCAGCTGCTGGGCTGCCTGCAAAGCCTCAAGGGTCTTTTGGGTATATTGATTGGTATTCATAAAGTCAAGCCTCCATTCATACCGGAAGGTTTATTTTAGCGGACGGATAAGTTCTTTGCTAACAACTCCGCGCCCGGCGGCGGCAGAGCCGTGATTGACTTGTATAGATGTTCTTCTTCATGGTTTTGCACACCTCCTGCGGAGCAGTCCGTTTTGTTTTTAGCACTCTATCTGCTCGACTGCTAAAAATATACTCCTATCCACCTACTTTGTCAATAGGGTTCACAAAAAGTTTGCAGAATAGACGCAAAACCATGCTTTTTATTTTAGGGTGTATCTGAACCTCCCATGAAAAAAAATTCAGCCAAGCCCGCGGGCTTGGCTGAATTTCAAATCAAAAGTATTTTTCCGCTGAAAAACGTTCCGCTTACAGCAGCGGGATGCCAGCCTTGGCGCAGGCTTCGCGGGTGGCCTTGTCCCACACGCTGGCCTGAACCTCACCGATGTGGACGCTGCCCAGCAGCAGCATGCACAGGCGGCTCTGGCCGATGCCGCCGCCGATGGTATAGGGCAGCTCGCCAGCCAGCACTGCCTTGTGGAAAGGCAGGGTACGGCGGTCGTCGCAGCCCGCCATGGTCAGCTGCCTGTCCATGCTTTCCGGGCTGACGCGGATGCCCATGCTGCTCAGCTCGTAGCTGCACTGCAGCGGGTCGTTCCAGAACAGCAGGTCGCCGTTCAGATCCCAGTCGTCGTAGTCCGGGGCGCGGCCATCATGGGGCTTGCCACTGCGCAGGGGTGCACCGATCTTCATCAGGAAGGTGGTGCCATTCTCCTTGACAAAGGCATTCTCCCGCTCCTTCGGGGTCAGATCGGGGTACTTATCCTCCAGCTCCTGTGAGGTGACAAAGGTCACGTTGGGGGTGTGCAGGGGCAGATCCTGCAGCTGGGGGAACATGGCGTGCAGGTTCATCTCGGTGGCGCACACCGCAGACACGATGCAGCGCACCACGTTTTTCAGGTAGGTCTCGTTGCGGTCCTCCACCGTGATGATCTTTTCCCAGTCCCACTGGTCCACATAGACCGAGTGGAGGTTATCCAGCTCCTCGTCCCGGCGGATAGCGTTCATGTCGCAGTACAGGCCCTTGCCCACGCGGAAATCGTAGTCCTTCAGCGCCTGCCGCTTCCACTTTGCCAGCGACTGCACCACCTGTGCCTCGGTGCCGCTGTCCTTGATGTCAAAGGTCACCTTGCGCTCCACGCCGTTCAGGTCATCGTTCAGGCCGGTGGAAGCCTCCAGAAACAGCGGTGCGGACACGCGGTACAGGTTGAGCGTGGCGCACAGGGTATCGGCAAACAGCCGCTTCACCGTGCCGATGGCGCGCTGGGTGTCGTACAGGTTCAGCGCAGGTTTGTAGTTTGCCGGGATGATGATCTTGCTCATAACGTTTACCCCTCATTCTGTGTGGTTTGCGCCCCGCTTTCCCTAGCCGGGGCGTGGCTTTTGCAAAGCCGGAATACTGCACCCATTATGGCACAATTTTTTACGAAAGTAAAGTGATAGCAGGAAAAAGCAGTTCCGAAACGCCCATGGGCGTTTCGGAACTGCAAATCAAACTATTTTTCCGTTTACCCGCCCAGATAGGCGCTGCGGACGCGCTCGTTGGTCAGCAGCTCGGCACCGGTGCCGTCCATGACTATGCGGCCGGTCTCCAGCACATAGGCGCGGTCAGCCACCGAAAGCGCCATCTGCGCGTTCTGCTCCACCAGCAGGATGGTCATGCCTTCCTTGTGGATGTCGCGGATGATGTCAAAGATCTCCTGCACCAGCAGCGGCGAAAGACCCATAGAAGGCTCGTCCAGCATCAGCATGGAGGCGTTGCTCATGAGCGCACGCCCCATAGCCAGCATCTGCTGCTCACCGCCGGACATGGTGCCCGCCAGCTGCTTGCGGCGCTCCTTCAGGCGGGGGAACAGGGTGAACACCTTTTCCTTGTTGGCGGCAATGGTGGAAGCGGGCTGAGTGTAGGCACCCATGTCAAGGTTCTCGTCCACCGTCATGTGCAAAAACACATGGCGTCCCTCCGGTACCTGTGCAAGGCCGCTTTCCACGATCTTGTGGGCGCGCACGCCCTTGATGCTCTTGCCTTTGTACAGCACATCGCCGGTGCGGGGCTTCAAAAGGCCGGAAATGGTTTTCAGGGTGGTGGATTTGCCCGCGCCGTTGGCACCGATCAGGGTGACGATCTCGCCCGCGTTGACGGTAAAGGAGATATCCTTTACGGCGTGGATGTTGCCGTAGTAGACGTTGATGCCGTCCACCTTCAGTAATGTATCAGCCATGGCTCAGCCCTCCTTTTTGCCCAGATAGGCCTCGATGACCTGCGGGTTATCGCGGATCTCGTCCGGGGTGCCCTTGGCGATGATGCGGCCAAAGTTCAGCACCGCAATGCCCTCGCAGATGCCCATGACAAGGCTCATGTCGTGCTCGATGAGCAGCACGGCAATGTTGAACTCGTCGCGGATGCGGCGGATGGTCTCGGTCAGCTCCGCTGTCTCGGAGGGGTTCATACCGGCGGCAGGCTCGTCTAGCAGCAGAAGCTTCGGGCCGGTAGCCAGTGCGCGCATGATCTCTAGCCGCCGCTGTGCGCCGTAGGGCAGGCTGCCGGCCTGCGCGTTGGCAAGGTCTGCCATGTGGAAGATGTCCAGCAGTTCCAGCGCACGCTCGGTGCACTTTTTTTCCTCTTTCCAGTAGTTCGGCATCCGCAGCAGGGAGGAAGCCAGATTATACTTCATGGACTCGTGCAGACCCACCTTGATGTTGTCGATGACGCTCAGCTCCTTGAACAAGCGGATGTTCTGGAAGGTGCGCGCCACGCCCATGCGGTTGACCTGATAGGTCTTTTTCCCGGCGGTGGGCATCCCATCGATCAGGATGGAGCCGCGGGTGGGCTGGTAGACGTTGGTGAGCAGGTTGAACACGGTGGTCTTGCCTGCGCCGTTGGGGCCGATCAGACCGGTGATCTCGTTGCGGCCGATCATCAGGTTGAAGCCATCCACGGCGGTCAGACCGCCGAAGTCGATACCCAGCTCACGCACGTCCAGAATGGGCTTTTTGTCCTTGTCGCGGTCGGTCAGAAAACCGCCGGAGGGAACACTGTGCAGTCTGGTCTTGAACTCACTCATGGTCAGCGGCCTCCTTTTCGGTATGTTTGCGGAACAGTTCGCCGTTCATGGCCTTTTCCACGATGCGGCTCAGGGAGAAATCGTAGCTGCCCAGCAGTCCGCCCGGGCGGAAGATCATCATCAGCACCAGCACCAGCGAGTAGACCACCATGCGGTAGCTCTCAAAGCTGCGGGTGGCCTCGGGCAGGATGGTCAGCACAGTAGCGGACAGGATGGAGCCCAGCATGGAGCCCATGCCGCCCAGCACCACCATGACCAGAATTTCGATGGACTTCATAAAGCCGAAGGTGGAGGGATCCAGCACGCCCAGATAGCAGGCGTACAGGCCGCCGGCCAAGCCTGCAAAGGCGGCGGAGAAGGCAAAGGCCATCACCTTATAATAGGTAGTCTGGATGCCGCAGCTTTCGGCGGCGATCTCGTTGTCGCGGATAGCCAACACGGCACGGCCGTGGCGGCTCTTCATCATGGCGTGGATGAGGAAGCAGGTGATGACCACGCACAGGAACACATTCCAGTAGTTGGAGTACTTGGGGATGTTCTTCAGGCCCTTTGCGCCGTAGAACAGCTTGAAGCCCAGCACATCATCAATGTTGTTCAAGGTGATGCGGATGATCTCGCCAAAACCCAGCGTCAGGATGGCCAGATAGTCGCCGGTCAGGCGGAGGGCGGGGATGCCGATGAGCACCCCGAACAGCCCGGCCATGATCCATGCCAGCACCAGACCGATAACAAAGGCAACGCCCTTGGGCAGGTTGGAATACTTCGTAAACAGCGCGCAGGTATAGGCACCTACGGCCATAAAACCGGCGTGACCCAGCGGCAGCTGCCCCAGATAACCGGTGGCAACGTTCAGCGAGACAGCCAGAATGATGTTGATGCCCACAGTCAGCAGCACCTTGTTCTGGTAGGTGGACAGCACATTCTGGGTGAGGAAGGAAAGCCCCACGAACAGCAGCGCCACCAGCACGGCGTTCATCAGGTAGCGCACGGGCATTTTGATGGTTTTACGGTTGGTTTTCATCGTTATGCCCCCTTACACCTTTTCCTGCACCTTGCGGCCAAGGAAGCCCGTGGGCTTGACCAGCAGCACGATGATCAGAATTGCAAACGTAACAGCGTCTTTCCAAGCGGAAAGGCCGATGGCGGAAATAAAGCACTCGCACAGGCCGATGGCAATGCCGCCGATCATGGCACCCGGAATGGAACCGATGCCGCCCAGCACGGCGGCAACGAAGGCTTTCAGACCCAGCATGGAGCCCATGGTGGGGGTAGCCTGCGGGTAGGAGCAGCAGTACAGCACGCTGCCGATGCCCGCCAGCGCCGAGCCCACGGCAAAGGTAAAGGAGATGGTGCTGTTGACGTTGATGCCCATCAGGCGGGCAGCATCCATATCCTCCGAGACGGCGCGCATGGCCTTGCCAAGCTTCGTCTTTTGCACCAGAAAGGTGAGCACCAGCATGGACAGCACGGTGACCACCAGCGTGATGATGGAGGTAAGACCCAGCGGCACCTTGCCCAGATGGAAGGTCTGGTTGGTGTAGTAGGCGGGGATCACCTTTGCACCCGAGCCGAGGATCAGCTCTGCCGTGTACTCCAGAAAGAAGGAGACACCAATGGCGGTGATCAGCAGCGAGATACGGGGTGCGCTGCGCAGGGGGGTGTAGGCGATCTTTTCGATCACCACGCCCAGCAGCGTACAGGTGATGATGGTGGCGCACACAGCGGTGACCGGGCCAAGACCCAGCTGGTTCATGACGAACCACGACATGTATGCGCCCACCATGATGACATCGCCGTGGGCAAAGTTCAGCAGCAGGATAATGCCGTATACCATGCTGTAGCCCAGTGCGATCAGTGCATAGATGCTGCCAAGGGACAAGCCGTTGATCAGCTGGCTAAAGAACACTGTCATGGTTGGATACTTCCTTTCTTTGCGGCGTTTACACTTTTTGATATAAAAAACGGAGAACGCCTGACCAGAAAAAAGCTGTTCCGGCGTTCTCCAGAAAATCATGGGGTTTGCTCTGTGCGGGCGGCTCCATCACCGGTGGATGGAACGGCGCAGATCAGAACATTTCCTTCAGCACGGGGGTTGCGCCGTCGAAGCACAGGATAGCGGTCTGCTTGACGGGGTTGTGGTGCTCGTCGAAGGTAAAGGTGCCGGTGATGCCCTCGATGGTGCCGCCGGCAATGGCGTCGATGACGGCCTGCTTGTACTCGTCAGAGCCAGCCTCGAGGCCCTGCTCCTCAGCTGCCTTGATGCCGTACACAACGGTCATGGCTGCATCGTAGCCCAGAGGTGCAAAGCCGTTGGGGTACTCCTCGCCGTACTCAGCCTTGTAGGCGTTCTCAAAGTCGGGGTTGGAGCCCTTTGCGTAGTTTGCGCAGAAGTAAGCATCCTTCAGCTGGTCGGCGGTAGCATAGCCCTCCAGACCATCCCAGCCGTCGCCGCCCAGGAAGGGAACGTTCAGGCCAATGCTCTCGGCCTGCGCAAGGATCTGACCCACGTCCTGATAGTAGTTGGGGCAGAACACCACCTCGGGACCCTTGCCCAGAATGGTGGTCAGCTGAGTCTTGAAGTCCACATCGCCCTCGGAGTAGCTCTCCTGATCGACGACGGTGCCACCCAGGCTCTCGAACTCGGTCACGAAATTCTCGGCCAGACCCTCGTTGTAGTCAGCGCCCTTCAGGAAGATAACGGCTGCCTTGGTGTAGCCCAGCTTCTTGTAAGCGTAGTCAGCCATCTTGATGCCCTGGAACGGGTCGGTGAAGGTTGCACGGAACACGTTGGCATTCACGGTGTCGGTCTCGGCATCGTAGGTGACAGCCTCGGCAGTAGCGGAAGCGGTGACCATGGGCATATTGTAATCGGCGCTCTCAGCGGCGACAGCCAGCGTCGGGGTGGTGGTAACATCGCCCACCAAAGCGGTGATGCCCTGATCGCACATCTTGGTAAAGCAGGTAACAGCCTGCGTAGCATCGCCCTGCTCGTCCATGGTGATGATCTCCAGCTGCTTGCCGTTGACACCGCCATCGGCATTGACTTGCTTCATGTACAGGCTTGCGCCGTTGATAACAGCCAGACCGTAAACGGAAACATCGCCGGTCATGGGACCCAGAACACCCACCTTGATGGTGCTGCCGGAAGCAGCAGCGGAACCGGCGGTAGAACCGGCAGCAGAAGAAGCGGCCGTGCTTGCGGAAGAACCGCCGCAGGCAGTCAGAGCGCTTGCTGCGGCAACAACACCGGCAGCAGCCATGAACTGACGACGAGTGATCATCTTTTTCATAAAAATCTCCTCCTTCGGAGTGTTCTATAAAGTAAATTGATAAAAACGGAAGCAAGGCCCTTCCCCTCTAAAGTGGCCTTGCTCCTGTTCTTATCTGTTATTATAGCTATCTGGGTTCAAATCCGCAATTCACAAACCGTCCATACTTTTGGGCGCATTTTCTCGGCTTTGTTGATACTTTATACAAAAATTAAAGCGCGATTTTGTGCACTATTTCAAATTGTTCATTTTGTTTATCTGTGAGATGAAATGGATTCACGGGTTGCAAAAAGGTTACAGTGTCTCCATCTCGGCGTCGGCGGCAAATTCGGCCTCGGCGCGGACTTCGGCGGCCTGTCCCTCGGCCTCGGCAACAGCCAGCGGCTCTGCCAGCGCCTTGCGGATGGCGGTGACGTAGAACACCATGGAAAGCGCCGTACCGATGCACCAGCCCACAGGCCATGCCATCCAGATGCCTGTGGAGCCCAGCGCGGTGGCGCTGAGCACGGCGGCAATGCCCACGCGCAAAATCAGGTCGGTGAAGGTGGCGATCATGAACCGCACCATCAGGCCGCAGCCGCGCAGGATGCCATCTGCCACCAGCTTGACCGACACCACAAAGTAGAAGGGAGAGAGGATGCGCAAGAACAGCATGCCGGTGTCAATGGCGGGGCCCTGCGGATCGTTCATGAACAGCAGCAGCAAAAAGCGGCCAAAGAAGAAGTACAGCACCACCAGCGGCACGCACAGCAGCCACACCAGATTGCGGCCCGCGCCAAAGCCCTCCTTGACGCGGTCCATCTTGCCGGCACCCATGTTCTGGGAGGTGTAGTTGGAGATGCCGTTGCCCAAGGTGGTAAAGGAGGTGATGACCATGTTGTTCAGCTTGACGGCGGCAGAGTAGCCTGCAATGACGCTGGCACCAAAGGTGTTGATGATGCTCTGCAGGATGATGTTGCCCACCGAGACAAAGCTCTGCTGCAGGATGCTGGGCACAGCCACCACGGCCACCTTGCCCAGCATATTCCACGAGAACAGCTGCACATGACCCTCGGTGCGGAAAGCGCGGATGCGGCGGAACACCACCACCATGGCCAGCACGCAGCTGACACCCTGACACAGGAAGGTAGCCCATGCCACACCGGCAATGCCCATCTTGAAACCGGCGACGAACAGGATGTCCACGCCGATGTTGGACAAAGAAGAGACTGCAAGGAAGTAGAAGGGGGTCTTGCTGTCGCCAAGGGCAGAGAAGATGCCGGTGGCAATGTTGTAGAAGAACATGAAGGGCAGACCCAGAACGTAGATGTCCAGATACAGCGCAGAGTCCGCAAGGATCTCCTCCGGGGTGTTGATGAGCTCCAGCAGGGCGTCGCAGCCCAGCAGACCAATGCCCATCAGCACGGCGCACAGCACGGCAGAGCCGATGAGGGAGGTGTAGACCGAGGTCTTCATCTCGCGGTATTCCTTTGCGCCAAAGTAGCGGGACACGATGACCGAACAGCCGATATTGCAGCCAAAGGCAAAGGCGATGAAGATCAGAGTGATCTCGTAGCTGTTGCCCACCGCAGCCAGTGCATTTTCACCGATGAACTTGCCCGCCACCAGACTGTCGGCGATGTTGTACAGCTGCTGGAAAATGATGCTGCCGAACATGGGCAGACAGAATTGCCACAATACCTGTGACGGCTTGCCCACCGTCAGATCCTTATTCATTGCAAAAATCCTCCTCTATAACGACTATAACTGGGAAAACAGCGTAAACGCCGCAACCAGTATAGAGCCGAACTGCCAAAAAGTAAAGAAAATTTTTGGTATATCTGCCATATAAAAAACGCATGGTAAGCATAACGTATCCCCGCTGCCGCAAGGGGGCAGACTGTAAACGGGTTTTCCACGGCGGTTTGCGCCCCCTGTTAAAAATTTAGGTCTGCAAACATCCGCCCCGGCTCTTGCACCGGGGCGCAAAGCGTGGTAGGATATTGGCAGTTAGTTATATATAACTATCTAAATAGAGCAGTTCTCCATCTGCCCGCCCGGGCAGTATGGGAGAGAAAATGATATTCAGGAGGGTTTCAAGATGAATTATCTGGAAATTGAATCTGTTGTAGGCCGCGAGATCTTAGACTCCCGCGGAAATCCCACCGTGGAAGCCGAGATCACGCTGGCGGACGGCACTGTGGCGCGCGGCTGCGCCCCTTCCGGTGCATCCACCGGCGAGTTTGAGGCGCTGGAGCTGCGGGACGACGACAAGAGCCGCTACTTGGGCAAGGGCGTGACCAAGGCAGTGGAAAACATCAACACGGTCATTGCGGACGCAGTGGTGGGCATGGATGCTTCCGATATTTACGCCGTGGACGCCGCCATGATCAAAGCCGACGGCACCAAGGACAAGTCCAATCTGGGCGCAAACGCCATTCTGGCGATGTCCATTGCAGCCTGCCGCGCAGCAGCTGCTTCGCTGGAAATGCCGCTGTACCGTTTTCTGGGCGGCGTAAACGGCAACCGCCTGCCCGTGCCCATGATGAACATCCTGAACGGCGGCGCACACGCCGCCAACACCGTGGACACGCAGGAGTTCATGATCATGCCGGTGGGCGCACCCTCTTTTAAGGAAGCGCTGCGCTGGTGCGCCGAGGTGTTCCATGCGCTGGCTGCCATCCTGAAGTCCAAGGGTCTGGCTACCTCTGTGGGCGACGAGGGCGGCTTTGCACCCAACCTTTCCAGCGACGAGGAGACCATCGAGACCATTCTGGCTGCCATCGAAAAGGCGGGCTATCTGCCGGGCAAGGACTTTATGCTGGCAATGGATGCCGCCGCTTCCGAGTGGAAGAGCCCCAAGGGCAAGGGCTTCTACAAGCTGCCCAAGGCGGGCACCGAGTTTACCTCTGCCGAGCTGATCGCACACTGGAAGAGCCTTGTGGAAAAGTACCCCATCATCTCCATCGAGGACGGTCTGGACGAAGAGGACTGGGAGGGCTGGCAGCAGATGACCCGCGAGCTGGGCGGCAAGGTGCAGCTGGTGGGCGATGATCTGTTTGTGACCAACACCGAGCGTCTGGCAAAGGGCATCCAGCTGGGTGCGGGCAACGCCATCCTGATCAAACTGAACCAGATCGGCTCTGTCTCCGAGACCTTGGAAGCCATCAAGATGGCACACAAGGCCGGTTACAACGCCATCAGCTCCCACCGCTCCGGCGAGACCGAGGACACCACCATTGCGGACTTGGCTGTGGCGCTGAACACCTGCCAGATCAAGACCGGTGCACCCAGCCGCACCGAGCGTGTGGCAAAGTACAATCAGCTGCTGCGCATTGAGGAGCAGCTGGGCGAAAGCGCCGTCTACCCCGGCATGGAAGCGTTTTAAGTAAGACGATTGGGAATGCCCTCCGCGCTGCTATGGGCATTTTCAGCGGAAATAGTATTTTGGATTTGTTGCTCAGAAACGCCTGCGGGCGTTTCTGAGCAACTTTTTCAGGGGAAGGGTCGTAATAAAAGGCATACGGCAGCCGAACCCTCTCAGTCAAAGCCTGACGGCTTTGCCAGCTCCCCCGAAAGGGGGAGCTGGCAAACGAATGTGAGCCTGAGAGGGTTTTCTTTCCAGTATTTACCACAACGGCATTTGCAATCCTGCGGCGGGCTGGTTCGTATATAAGGCAGACCGGCACCCGGCAGCAGCCGGGACGGAATGAAACGAAAGGAGCAAACCTTCCATGTTTCAAGGCCTTGGGCCGCTGCTCAACCTTTTGGGCGGCGGCAGCTTGACTAAGCTGCTTCTGTTTTTACTGAAGGGGCTGTTCGGCTGAAACGGACGGTCTGAAAGGAGAATACCATGCTGATCGTATTGGAGCATCTGCTGGGTCGGATCAACCTGCCCGGTATGTGGTGGATCATCTCTGAGCGCTGGCTGTGAGGTGACACCCCGCAAAGCCGCTGCACTTTTTGTGCAGCGGCTTTTTTGCTGTGCAGGACGGTCTGGAATGCCCCGCCGGGCTAAACGCTCTCAAGCGCTGACCGGCAAAAACAAAAAAGCTCCCCCGAGGGGGAGCTGGCATCGCGTAGCGATGCGTGAGCGGGTTCTTATTTCAGCGCTTCTTTCAGCACCTTCAGCAGGTGCGGGATATCCAGCGGCTTTGCGATATGGCCGTTCATGCCCGCATTCAGGGCGTTTTGCCTGTCCTCCTCAAAGGCGTTGGCGGTCATGGCAAAAATGGGGATGCCCGCCTTGCGGGGGTCAGGCAGGGCGCGGATACGCCGGGTAGCTTCGTAGCCGTCCATCCGAGGCATCTGGATGTCCATCAGGATCAGGTCGTACCGCCCGGGCGCGGACTGCTCCATCTTTTCCACCGCTTCAACGCCGTCCTCGGCGGTATCCACAAGGAAGCCTGCTTCCTTTAAGATCTCTATGGCGATTTCCCGGTTCAGGGCGTTATCCTCCACCAGCAGCAGGCGCTTACCGCTGAAGTCCACCTTGGGCTGCTGGGCAGGCGTCTGCGCCGACTGCACCCGGAAGGGCTCTGCCAGCACCTTGCGCAGCTCCGAGAGGAACAGCGGCTTTTCGCAGAAGGCGGTCACACCGGCGGCGCGCGCCTCCTCCTCAATATCTGCCCAGTCGTAGGCGGTCAGGATGATGATGGGGCAGCTGTCCCCGATGACCTTGCGGATCTGCCGCACGATCTCGATGCCGTTCATATCCGGGATGAGCCAGTCGATGATATACACACTGAAGGCATCGCCCTGCTCCACGGCGTACTTGGTGCGGATGACCGCCTCCTTGCCGGAGATGGTCCACTCCGGGCGCATGCCGATCTTGGAAAGCATGGTGCTGACGCTCAGACAGGTGTTGGTGTCGTCGTCCGCCACCAGTGCCCGCAGCCCTTCCAGCTGGGGCAGCTGTTTGATCTCCGCCTTCTGCCCGCTGAGGGGGAAGCAGAGGTTCACGATAAACTCGCTGCCCTTGCCCGGCTCGCTTTCAAGGGCGATGGTGCCGCCCATCAGGTCTACGATATTCTTGGTGATGGAGAGACCCAGACCCGTACCCTGAATGCCGCTGACGGTGGAGCTTTCTTCCCGGGTGAACTCCTCAAAGATGTGCTTCTGAAACTCCTTGTTGATGCCGATGCCGTTATCCTTGATGCGGAACTCGTAATTGCCGCAGCCCTTGGGCGCACCGGGCTTCTGGGCGATGCGGATGCTCACCATGCCGCCGGTGGGGGTGAACTTGATAGCATTGGAAAGGATGTTCAGCAGCACCTGATTCAGCCGCAGCGGGTCGGTGATGATATCCTCGTCCACCACGTCCATGGTGTCGATGAACAGCGCCAGACGCTTGGAACTGATGTTGGGCTGGATGATGGAGCGCACATCGTGCACGAGATCCGGCAGATGCACCGCCTTTTCTTCGATCTTTACTTTGCCGCTCTCAATGCGGCTCATATCCAACACATCGTTGATGAGGGAGAGCAGGTGCTGGCTGGAAGTGGAGATCTTTTTCAGATAATCCAGCACCTGCTCCTTATTCTCAATATGGGTCGCCGCCAGCGAGGTGAAACCGATAATGGCATTCATCGGGGTGCGGATGTCGTGGCTCATGTTGAACAAAAACTCCCGCTTGGCGCGGTTTGCCGCTGCCTCGTGCCGGACGGCAAGCTCCAGCTTGCGGTTCTGTTCCTCCAGCTGAGCGTGGTACTTCTGCTCCTGCTCTTTCCGCTGCTGCTCCGCAGCCGCCATTGAGCGGCGGCGCAGCGTTTGCAGCACCGCCACGCAGATCAGATAGAAGATCAGTGCTGTCAGCAGTGCGCTGCTGGAATTGCGGAACACCGATTTTTCGTCGATATAGAGATACAGGTCAAAATTCTGTCCGTTGCTGTACATCCCGAAATAACAGCCGGAATTTGCCCAGTCGCGGGTGTGGGTCAAGGTATCGGGCGCACCGGCCTTGCGGATGCCCTGCACCAGCGGGCTGTTCGTGGTGTACAGTCCGATGAGGCTCGGGTCGTTTGCAGCGATCACCTTGTTGTCCTGCACGATAAAGATGGTGCCGCTGATGTTCTTCGGGTAGCCGTCCAGCACGCTTTGGATGGACAGGGCTGCGCCCTCCACAAACTCCGGCGGGGTCACCCGGTAAGCCAGCAGCACGGCGTCCCCTGCTGCGGCGCGGCGGGTGGCAACATCCACCGCCGTGCCATCCTGTAACAGAATGCGCTTGAGGTAGGTCTTTTGCGGGTTTTGCAGCACGTTCAGCGCGGCTTGCTCCCGCAGAGATTCCGCAAACTGCGCATAGCTAATATTACCATTCGTATATTCGCACAGTGATTCTCCATTTTCGTCCAGTACGGCAATGCCGGTAAGCCAGAGGGACTCCGTTTCTGCCCGGAGGCTTTCGGGGTCGTAGAGGTCCAAGGCGTCATTTTCCGCCA
Organism: Faecalibacterium tardum; assembly: GCF_040096515.1. Lineage (NCBI taxonomy): Bacteria > Bacillati > Bacillota > Clostridia > Eubacteriales > Oscillospiraceae > Faecalibacterium > Faecalibacterium tardum. Next base: position 17,167 of record NZ_JBBMEO010000009.1, read on the forward strand.
GCTGCCGCACCGACACTGCCATCCGGCGCAGCGACTTTGCGGTGATGGTGTCATTGTATTTTTCGTAGCTGGTGGACTGCACCTTTACAAAGTTGATGGTGCGGTCAAAGTATTCCTCGGTAGCGCGTATGGACTCCCGCCCGGAGAAGAGGGTGACTGCCAGCAAAAGCAGCACGCCCATCAGCAGATAGAGCGCCGCCACCCGCATACCGGGCGTGAACGTTTTCTTGTTACGGTTCAAGGGCGTCCACCTCCAGATACTTTTCCGGGTCTGGCAGATACTTGCCTACGATCTGCTTCAGCGTGCCGTCGGCGCGCATGGCAGCAAGGGTCTCGGCCAGCTTTTCGTCCAGCCCGCGGGTGTCGTTCAGCGCAAAGGCTACGCCGATGCCGGTGACCAGCAGCGGCTCTTCCAGAATGCGGAAGTTGGCATTGCAGTCCTGCATATACTGCAAAATGGCGGTCTCGTGGGCGGCAATGGCATCCACATAGCCGCAGTTCAGCATGGCGTACTGTATGCTGCGATCCTCGGTGCTCAGCAGTTCACCAAACTGCGGGATGCGGGGGTCGGTGCCGGCGAGGAAGATCTCTTCCGGCTTGGTGGTGCTTTGCACCATCATGGTCTTGCCCGCAAGGTCGGCAAGCGTTTCAATGCTGCTGTCCGCATTGACCGCCACCACCTGACGGCTGACCATATAGGGGCCTACCCAGCGGTACAGCTGCTCCCGCCCATCCATGGAAAAGCAGCCCCAGATGCAGTCGATGGCACCGCTTTCCACCAGCTTGGTTTTCTGCTCCCAGTCAATGATCTCCAGCCGCACCGCATACCCCATGCGGGCAAAGGCCTCGGTGGCAATGTCCACATCAATGCCGGTGGGCGTGCTGTCATTATTCATGTAGACAAACGGCGGGTAGTTATCGCTGCCCACCGTAAGCTCGGGCAGCGCTGCCGCCGCCTGCGTTTTGCCGCAAGCGGTCAGCCCGGCTGCCGCTGCCGCCGCGCATGCCTTTAAAAAGGTACGGCGGGGTATTTTATGGTTGGATCGCTGTTTTGTCACGCGTAGATGTCCTCACATTACCATTGTAAAATTTCCTGTTTCAGTTCCCCCTGCACGTCCAGCAGGCACTGGATCAGCAGCGGGTTGAAGGCTCCGCACTCGCCGTCTGTGATCATCTGCACGGCGGTCTCGTGCGGGAAGGCCTTTTTGTAGCACCGCTCGCTGGTCAGCGCGTCATACACATCTGCCATGGAGACCAGCTGCGCGCTGATGGGGATATCGTCGCCCTTCAGCCCGTCCGGGTAGCCCTTGCCGTCCCAGCGCTCGTGGTGCCAGCGGGCGATCTCGTAGGCGGTTTGCAAAAGCGGCTGCTCGGCAAAGTTTTCGGTCTTGTGCAGCATCTCTGCGCCCAGCATACTGTGGGTCTTGATCACCGCAAATTCTTCTGCGGTCAGCTTGCCGGGCTTGTTCAGGATGGCTTCGTCAATGCCGATCTTGCCGATATCGTGCAGCGCCGACGCCAGCGGGATGTTATCCTGCTGCTCGGGGGTCAGTTCATAGCGGCTGGTCAGCTCCATCAGCCGGTGCAGCAGCGTCTCGGTGATAATGCGGATGTGCCGTACATGAGAGCCGGACTCGCCGTTGCGGAACTCCACGATCTGGCTCAGCACGCCCACCAGCACATCGGTGTTCTTTTCCCGTGCGCGGATCTGGTCGGACACCATCTGCACCAGCCGCCGCTGCTTGGCGTACAGCTTGATGGTGTTGGACACCCGGCGGTAGACGATCTTGGCATCAAAGGGGCGGTTCACATAGTCACTGGCGCCCAGCTCATACGCTTTGCGGATGGCTTCCTCCGAGTCGTCGCTGGAGATCATGATCACTGGCACATCCTCGATGGTATGGTTGGTATTCATGGTGCGCAGCACCTCAAAGCCATCCATGACCGGCATGTTGATATCCAGCAGCACCAGCGAGATCTGCCCTGCTTCTGTCTGCAGCAGCTCCAGACACCGTTTGCCGTTCTCGGCTTCCAGAATGCGGTAGTCCTCGCCCAGAATGCTGGTCAGCATCATGCGGTTCATCATGGAATCGTCCACCAGCAGGATGACGGGCTTTTCCTCCAAGACTTGCTCCTGAGCCGCCAACCGGCTGTCCTGTGTGTCCACCGCTACCGCGTCCTTGTGGTTCTTGGCCTGATACATCAAAAGGTCTGCCCGGCGCACCACGTTCTCCATGGGGTCGGCAAGGGTCTGCATCGCGCCGCCGATGCTCAGCGAAAGCCGGAAGTGAGGGTAGCCCGGCACCACCGCCTTTTGCACTGCGGCGCGGATCTGCTCCAGCTTTGTCCTGAGGTAATCCGCCGGGATGCCGGGCAGCACCAGCAAAAACTCATCGCCGCCGTAGCGGATCAGCAGATCTGTTTCCCGGATGCAGCCGCGGACAGCCTTTGCAACGGTTTCCAGCGCCAGATCTCCGGCGTGGTGGCCGTAGGTATCGTTGCAGATCTTGAAATCGTCGATATCCATCAGAGCAATGCACGACGGGCCGATGTTATTGCGCACCACTTCCTCGTAATAGCGGCGGTTGTAGGTGCCGGTCAGGGCGTCACGGTTCAGTCGCTGCCGGTAGTGCTTTTCTTTTTCCATATTCCGGGCGGCGGTCTGGGCAAACTGCGCTTTTTGCTTCTCCATCTGCTGCATCATCCGCAGCAGGTTATGGTTGGCGCTTTCCAGCGCTTCCCGCTGGGTACGGTTCTGCTGTTCCAGCTTTTCCCGCAGTTCCATATAGGGGGTAATATCCGTGACGGTGGCCACGATGTAGCCATCACCGTGCCATACGATTCTATTGGCGGCGCTGGAGACCCAGCGGTAGCCGTTTTTGCCCAACAGCCGGAAGATGCTGTCGCCCTCCTGTGCGTAGGCCCCACTGTTTTCCGCGTTCCGGTAGCGCAGCCCGGCCGCCAGATCATCCGGGTGCAGTAGCGCTGTATAGCGGTTATTGAACTTTGCCGCAAATTCTTCCCGCTCCCAGCCCAGTATCTCCAGAAAACGGTCGCTGATATAAACAAAAGGATAGCCGTTTTCAGGATCCTCTGCGCAGCAGTGAAAATCGCCCGGCACATTCTGTGCATAGCGTTCCAGCCGCAGAAGCTCTGCTTTTATTGTCTCGCCTGTTTCCATTTTGTTTTCCCCGTCTCTTTCTCCTCGCACCTTGGCAGCACATGGTACACTCTATTGCCACAATGTCAAACTTTACCTTCCTGTGCGCCCCGCTTTTGGGCGTACTATAACAGTATGATTTTATCATCAAAACTGCATAGATGCAAGCATTTTTTGCCAATTTTGCCAACAGAACGGCAAGTAAGGCACATTAGAAAAAGTTATAAGGGCAGCGGGCTCCCCCCTGCCTGAAAAAGCAGTTCTTACTGTATCCGATTCGTTACAGTTTCAGCCTGCAACAAAAAAAGAGATAGACCTTCCCTTCCGAGAAAGTCTATCTCATTTTTATCCGTTTTCTTCTGTTTTCTATCAGCCCTGCTTTTTCCAGCGGCGCATAACGCCCATGCCCAAGGCATAGGGGCCGGTGTGCACCGCGATGGTGCAGCCGATCTGCAAAAGCCCTACCTCACACTGTGCGCCGGGGTACTTGGCGCGCAGGGCGGCACGGGTCTGCATCCACAGACGCTTACCCTCGTCGGCATCGTAGCCGTAGCCCACCGTAATGCGGTAGTCGTCCGGGGTGCCGCCGTGGGCATCCAGATAGTTCATCAGCTGTTCCAGCGCCTTTTCAAAGCTCTTCTGTCGGCCGCGGGCTACGCCGCCGGAGAAGATCTCGCCGTCCTTGAACAGGATCATGGGCTTCAGTCCCAGCATATTGGCGGCGCGACCGGTCACCTTGCCGATGCGCCCGCCCTTGATGAGGTAATCCAGATCACCCACGGTGAAGAAGATCTGGTTGGTGGATTTTTCGGCTTCCAGCCAAGTCACAGTCTCGTCCAAGGTGCAGCCTGCGTCCCGCATGGCTACGGCATTTTCCACCATGGTGGATTCGGTCACGGTGGCGGCGGCAGAGTCGATGACCTCGATGCGGGCATCGGGGTAGTCCTCCAGCACCAGATCCCGGGCGTTGCGGGCGCTGCCCACGCAGCCGCTCATCTTGCCGGTGAACACCAGACACAATACCGCCCGACCCGCCTCGGCGTGTGCGCGGAAAGCCTTTTCGAAGTCCTCAATGGAGGCCAGACTGGTCTTGGGGTAGGCCGCCGGATTATCTACCATGAACTGATAGAAGTCCCGCACGGGGATCTCCAGCCCTTCCTTGCGGTAATGCTCGCCGTCCAGCGATACATAAAAGGGCACGACCTCGATGCCAAGCTGCTTGGCGGTGTCCAGCGTCAGGTCGCAGGCGCTGTCGGTAATGATATCAAACATCTGTGACGCTTCCTTTTCTGAAACTCGGGGGCTGCTTTTTGCGGCAGCTCAGCCGCGGTGGATGTAAGCCTCGCGCTCTGCGCCCACCGAGATATAGGTGATCTTGCAGCCCACAGCCTTTTCCAGATACTCCACATAATCGCGGGCCTGCTGGGGCAGGTCCTCCCACTTGCGGGCTGCGGTGATATCGCAGTGCCAGCCGGGCAGATACTCCACCACAGGCTGTGCGGTATCCAGCGCCTCACCCATGGGGAAGCGGGTGGTAGTGGTGCCGTCGGTCAGCTTGTAGGCGGTGACCATGGGGATCTTTTCCATGTAGTCCAGCACGTCCAGCAGGGTCAGAGCGACCTCGTCGCAGCCCTGGCAGAACACGCCGTAGCGGCTTGCCACCAGGTCGATGGGGCCCACGCGGCGGGGACGTCCGGTAGCTGCGCCGTACTCGTGGCCAGCCTCACGCAGGGCGTGCTTCTCTTCCTCGGTCATGGCCAGCTCGGCGGCAAAGGGGCCGTCGCCCACGCAGGAGGAGTAGGCCTTCATGACGCCAATGGAGTTGTGCAGCTTGTGGCCGGGGATGCCGGCGCCGATGGGTGCATAAGCACCGATGACGTTGGAGGAGGTGGTGTAGGGGTAGATGCCAAAGTCGATATCGCGCAGGGCGCCCAGCTGTGCCTCAAACAGCACCTTCTTGCCGGCGGCATCGGCATCGGCCAGATACTGACCCACATCGCAGATATAGTCCTTGAAGATGGCGGCATACTTTTCGAGCCATGCCCACATCTCGTCCACGCTGATGGGGGAAGCGTTGTAGCTGCCCTCCATGACCAGATTCTTGGAATCCACCATGGTGACCAGACGCTTCTTCACAGCGTCGTCCAGATGCAGCAGGTCGCCCATGCGCAGGGTCTTTTTCATGTACTTGTCGCCGTAAGCGTAAGCGATGCCGCGCTTGGTGGAGCCGAACTGTGCGCCGGTCTTGGACAGGCGAGCCTCCTCCAGACCATCCTGCTCCACATGGTAGGGCATGGTGATGGTTGCGCGGTCGGAGATCTTCAGGTTTTCCGGGGTGATCTTAATGCCCTGCTCGCGCAGCTTATTGATCTCGCCGTCCAGATGATGCGGGTCGATGACCATGCCGTTGCCCATAACGCACACGACGTTGGGGCGCAGGATGCCGGAGGGCAGCAGGTTCAGCACGAACTTGCCGCGCTCGTTTTTAACGGTATGGCCTGCGTTGTTGCCGCCCTGATACCGTGCAACGATGTCGTACTCCTGGCTGATCAGGTCGACCATGCGGCCCTTGCCCTCATCGCCCCAGTTGATACCCGTAATTGCAGTAAGCATAATAAATGACCTCTTTATCCTTTTTTCAAAAGACAGCCTTTTCCGTGCACCTTGCCCGGGATACGCTACCTTGGGTAAAACGCACCGGTTTGCTGCCCTTGCGGCACGCACCAATGCAATTATAGTATAGCACAGTCTGCCGCGCAAAAAAAGGGGGAACGCACCTTTTTGCGGCGGATTCCCCCCTTAAAACAAAAACGGCTCTGCCGAAGCAGAGCCGTAAAGTTGCATCTGAAATATAATCAGCGCTTGCTGAACTGGGGTGCATCGCTGGCAGGGCTGCGCCCTGCACGCGATGCTTGAGCAAAGATTTTGAGCGCCTCCGGCTCGCCCCTTGCGGGGCAACCGCCGGAGATGCGCAGTCGTGCTCCCCAGTTCTCCGGGAATGGAGCAACAAAAAACGGCTCTGCCGAAGCAGAGCCGTAAAAGTGCATACTGAGATAAATCAGCGCTTGCTGAACTGGGGTGCATCGCTGGCAGGGCTGCGCCCTGCACGCGATGCTTGAGCAAAGATTTTGAGCGCCTCCGGCTCGCCCCTTGCGGGGCAACCGCCGGAGATGCGCAGTCGTGCTCCCCAGTTCTCCGGGAATGGAGCAACAAAAAACGGCTCTGCCGAAGCAGAGCCGTAAAAGTGCATACTGAGATAAATCAGCGCTTGGAGAACTGGGGTGCACGACGTGCAGCCTTCAGACCGTACTTCTTACGCTCCTTCATACGAGGATCGCGGGTCAGGAAGCCAGCCTTCTTCAGCACAGAACGATTCTCGTCGCTCTGCTGCAGCAGGGCGCGGCTCAGGCCGTGACGGATAGCGCCAGCCTGACCGGAAACACCGCCGCCGGAAACGCGGACGACGACGTCGTACTTGCCCTCCAGGCCCAGCAGGACCAGCGGAGAACGGACGATCAGCTTCAGGGTCTCCAGACCGAAGTAGTTGTCGATATCACGATCGTTGATGGTGATCTTACCGGTGCCGGTGTAAACGCGAACGCGGGCAACGGAATCCTTACGACGACCAGTGCCGTAGAAATAAGGTTTGGTTTCGTACATATTCGATTGCCTCCTTCTTAGAACTCGATCTTCTCGGGCTTCTGAGCAGCGTGAGCGTGCTCGGCACCCTGGTAGCAGTGCAGGCGGGTCAGAGCCTTAGCACCGATGGTGTTGGAAGGGATCATGCCCTTGATAGCGTAGGTCATAGCCAGATCGCTGTTCTCAGCCATCAGCTTGCTGTACTGGACCTTCTTCAGGCCGCCGATGTACTTGCTGTGGGTGATGTGGAACTTCTGCTCGGCCTTCTTGCCGGTCAGAACAGCCTTGTCGCAGTTGATGACAACCACGAAATCGCCGCAGTCCACGTTGGGGGTGTAATCGACCTTCTGCTTGCCGCGCAGCAGAACAGCGGCCTCAGCAGCGACGTGGCCCAGGCTCTTGCCGGTAGCGTCGAGCAGGTACCACTTACGCTCGACTTCAGCGGGCTTTACGAGAGTAGTGCTCATATCTATTTCCTCCTGATAAGCTTTTGTACGTTTCAGGCGTCCTTTTGGGGCGCGAGTGTCAGTATACAACACAAAAACGCGCCTGTCAACATGATTTTTGGATTTTTTCAGTGGAAATTTTTGAAACTCTCAAAATCGCTTGTTTTCTCTCAAATCCTCTTGTTTTCTGAATTTCGATTTTTGCAAAAGTTTTTTGCCCGCGCCGCCATATTTTTGCCATTTGCCCGCTACAAATCCCGCTGCAGTTGTGGTATACTATAAAGGATATGGGCGGTGCACCGCCGCCTTGCCAACACAAGGAGAATACTTCCATGCCAAATGAGATCGACCGCACTTCTTCGGCGCAGCGCCGCAGCTCCAAGCTGCTGACAGCGATGGCCATTTTCATCTGTCTGGGCATCGCAGCCTACATGGTACTCACCCTGCTGGTGAACCGGCAGACCCCCGCGACGCCTGACACCCACTATACCGGCACGAACGGCATCTCTGTCTACTACGACAGCAGCGTGTGGAGCGTGTGCCGCATGACCGAGGATTCCACCCTTGGCACCGTGCTGGAGCTGGCTACTGCCGACACGGCAGACAGCGAGGATTATCAGGCCGTTTTGTTACAGCGGGGCACCGCCGACAGCTACGAAAACTTCATTGAGGATTCGGAAGCTGACCTTAAACAAGCTTACGGCGTCATCAAACCCCGCAAGGTCAACCTGACCGTGGAGGGTGCAGCCGTAGAGGCGGTGCGCTGCGATATCCGCACCTACTACGCCGTGCTGGCTACCATCACCTACGACAGCGGCGATGTGGTCTATGTCTCGGCGCTGACAAAGCTTGCCTCCATCAGCGATGTGGTCAATCTGGTAGAAAGCGTGAGCCTATCATGAGTGATCTTCGTGCAATGCAGCGGCTTTGCGGTTTAATGCGCAAAGCTGTACAGGACTATGAAATGATTGCCCCCGGCGACCGGGTGATGGTGGGCGTTTCCGGCGGCAAGGACAGCGTGGCGCTGACCATTGGCCTTTCCATGCTGCGCAAGTACATCGGCTTTGACTACGAGGTGGTGGCGGTCACACTGGACCCGCAGTTTGACCATCAGCCCATGGACTACTCGGCGCTGGCAGAGCTGTTCCGGCAGCACGGCATCCCCTACGAGGTGCGCCGCACCGAGATCGGCCCTGTGGTGTTCGAGTACCGCAAGGAAAAGAACCCCTGCGCCCTGTGTGCCAAACTGCGGCGGGGCGCGCTGCACACCGCCGCGCAGGAGCTGGGCTGCAACAAGGTGGCGCTGGGGCATCATCTGGACGATGCCGTGGAGACCTTTTATATGAACCTCTGGCGGGAGGGACGCATCGGCTGCTTCTCGCCGGTGACCTACCTCTCCCAGCGGGATCTCACCCTCATCCGTCCCATGCTGCTGGCAACCGAGTACGAGGTGCAGTGCGCCGTGCGGGAGGCGGGCTTGCCCATCGTGAAGAGCCGCTGTCCCGCCGACGGCGTTACCGTGCGGGAACAGACCAAAGAATTTGTGCAGGAGCGCTGCCGCACCGACCACGCCTTCCGCCAAAAGACCCTCCATGCCTTGCAGGAGAGCGGCATTGACGGCTGGCGTCCCGTCCACACGGGCCGGGGCAGCTTTATCGTACCAAAAAAGGAAACAGATCATGCAGAAACAACCGTTTGAAAAACACGTCTGGGCCGAGATCGACCTCGAGGCCCTTCGGTATAATTTCCGGGAGGTAAAGGCCCGGGCAGGGGCACTGCCCCTGTGCGCAGTGGTCAAGGCGGACAGCTACGGCCACGGCGCGGTACAGTGCGCCCGGGTGTTCGCCGAGGAGGGCGCCGCATGGCTGGCGGTCAGCTGCCTGACCGAAGCTGTGCAGCTGCGCAAGGCGGGGCAGACTTTGCCCATCCTCATTCTGGGGCATGTACAGCCCGCCTACGCCGCCGCCCTGATCCAGAACGACATCACTGTGGCCTGCTACTCCCTTGCGCAGGCACGTGCCCTGAGCGAAGCTGCCGTGGCGGCAGGCGGCAGGGTGCATATCCACCTCAAGGCCGACACCGGCATGGGGCGCATCGGCTTTGCCCTGCGCACCGATTTTGACGCTGCCATCCGGGAGATGCTGGAAGCCTGTGCGCTGCCCGGGCTGGAAATGACCGGCCTGTTCCAGCATTTTTCCGTGGCCGATGACACCGCCCCGGAGAATGTGGCCTATACTGCCGAGCAGCACGCACTGTTCGTGAAAGCCTTCCACGCACTGAAGGCCGCCGGGCGGGAGCCTGCCCTTGTACACTGCGATAACTCTGCCGGGGTCATGCTGCACCCGGACTGGCCGGAGGGCTTGCCCCGGGAGCGCTGCATGGCGCGCCCCGGCATCATCCTGTACGGCTACGACCCCAGCGACGAGGTACGCTTTGGGCGCTTCAAGCCGGTGATGACCCTCAAGACCGTGGTGAGCATGATCAAGGAGATGCAGCCCGGCCAGTGCGCCAGCTATGGCCGCCGCTTTACCGCCGAAAAGCCCACTAAGGTAGCCACCCTTTGCACCGGCTATGCCGACGGCTACCCCCGGCTTTTGAGCTGCGGCAAGGGCGTGGTGGAGATCCACGGCAAGGCCTGTCCGGTACTGGGGCGGGTGTGCATGGATCAGATGATGGTGGACGTGACCGATGTACCGGAAGTGCGCGAGGACGATGAAGCCATCCTGTGGGGCGGCACCGTGAGCGACACCGCAGAGACCATTGCCCGCAAGACCGATACCATTCCCTATGAAGTGCTGTGCGGCGTTTCCCGCCGCGTGCCCCGCGTCTACCGCGACCACGGACAGATCGTGGCCGTGGAGGACTGGATCTTAGAAGCATAAAGCTGCCCGGAGGAACTACATGGCAAGAGACAACATCCGCAACTTCTGCATCATTGCACATATCGACCACGGCAAATCCACCCTGTCCGACCGCATTCTGGAACTGACCAAGAGCGTGGACGAGCGCACCATGGAGGATCAGATCCTTGACAACATGGATATCGAGCGCGAGCGCGGCATTACCATCAAGGCGCGTGCCGTGACCATGAACTATACTGCAAAGGACGGCAAGACCTACGAGTTCAACCTGATCGACACCCCGGGTCATGTGGACTTTGCCTACGAGGTCAGCCGCAGTCTGGCCGCCTGCGAGGGCGCGATCCTGGTGGTAGACGCTACACAGGGCGTGGAGGCGCAGACGCTGGCAAATACCTATATGGCACTGGAGCACGATCTGGAACTGGTGCCCATCCTGAACAAGATCGACCTGCCCAGCGCTCACCCGGACGAGGTGGCGCAGGAGGTGGAGGACGTGATCGGCCTGCCCTGCATGGACGCGCCCCGCGTCTCCGCCAAGACCGGCCTGAACGTCGATCAGGTGCTGGAGCGTGTGGTCAGCGATATCCCCGCCCCCACCGGCGACCCTGACGCACCCTTAAAGGCGCTGATCTTCGACAGCATCTATGACAGCTACAAGGGCGTCATCGTTTACATCCGCGTATTCGAGGGCACGGTAAAGCCCGGCGACACCATCCGCATGATGGCTACCGGCGCAGAGTTCACGCTGGTGGAGGTAGGTCACATGGGTGCCACCTCCCTGACCCCCTGTGCCCAGCTGCAGGCCGGTGAGGTAGGCTACCTGACCGCCAGCATCAAGACGGTGCAGGACACCCGCGTGGGCGATACCGTCACGCTGGCAGAGCGCCCCACCGCAGAAGCGCTGCCCGGCTACCGTCAGGTCAAGCCCATGGTGTTCTGCGGCATCTACCCTGCCGATGGTGCCAAGTACCCCGACCTGAAGGACGCACTGGAAAAATTGCAGCTGAACGATGCCTCCCTGACCTTTGAGCTGGAGACCAGTGCCGCACTGGGCTTCGGCTTCCGCTGCGGCTTCTTGGGTCTGCTGCACATGGAGATCATCACCGAGCGCTTGGAGCGGGAGTTCGATCTGGATATCATCACCACCACCCCCAGCGTGCGCTACCGTCTGACCCTGACCGACGGCACAGTGGAAATGATCGACAACCCTTCCAACTACCCGGACCCCAGCAATATCGTCAAACAGGAAGAGCCCTTTGTGGATGTGCATCTGTACACTCCCAACGACTATGTGGGCGGCCTGATGGATCTGTGCCAGAGCAAGCGCGGCGTGCTGATCGACATGAAGTATCTGGACGATGTGCGGGTGGACCTGCACTACGCGCTGCCGCTGGGCGAGATCGTGTACGACTTCTTTGACGCCATCAAGAGCCGCAGCCGGGGCTACGCCAGCTACGACTACGAGTTCAAGGAGTACCGCGAGAGCGATCTGGTCAAGCTGGACTTTTTGCTCAACGGCGACCCCGTGGACGCTTTGTCCATGATCGTGTTCCGGGACAACGCCTACGCCAAGGGACGCCGCATCTGCGAAAAGCTGCGGGACAACATCCCGCGCAACCTGTTCGAGATCCCGGTACAGGCAGCCATCGGCGGCAAGATCATTGCCCGCGAGACGGTCAAGGCCATGCGCAAGGACGTGCTGGCCAAGTGCTACGGCGGCGATATCTCCCGTAAAAAGAAGCTGCTGGAAAAGCAGAAGGAAGGCAAAAAGAAGATGCGTCAGCTGGGCAGCGTTTCCCTGCCCAGCGAGGCCTTTACCGCCGTGCTCAAGCTGGACAGCGACGACGATTGATCTGCAAATATACAAAAGGGATGCTGCGTGCGCGGCATCCCTTTTTTGATGGGAGTTCCCAAATGTGAAATCCGCTCACGACAGAGATGCACTCTTTGCTTTTCACTATAAATATGTTATAATTTCTTTATATATCAATTCTTGTATTCGTTTTTAGAGAGATGAGCTGCGGCCTTGTGCTGTGCACGTCTCCATGCAACGTTCCCCCACAGAAAGGATGTGGCCTTTATCAAAGCAAAGCACGGAAAAGGCGCAGTGCAAAATAGCAGACACACACACAGCGGCGGCGCACAGAGGACAGCATCTCTCTGGAAGCAGGTACTGCTGACCTTGCTGGTTCTTGTTGCCTTGCTCGCTCTGATCGGCGGGGCACTGTGGCAGAATATCTGCTATAACCGTACCCACTATACCGCAGAGTTTTATCAGATCCATTCCCGCAAGCTGACCCAGAGCTGCCGGGTCGTTTTTCTCACCGATGTACATCTGCGGGAGTACGGGCAGGATAATTGCGATCTGGTGCAGGATATCCGCAGCCTTGCCCCGGATCTGATTTTGCTGGGCGGCGACCTTGTGACCTACGGCGAAGGTTCCAGCTATGATAATATGCTTTCCCTGTGCAGTCAGCTGAGCGAGATCGCGCCGGTGTGCGGCGTGATGGGCAACCACGAGGACGAGCTGTATTTTCTGAACGGCGATCAGGCTCTGGTGGAAAAGTTCACCGCCGCCGGGGTGACCATCCTGCGCAATGAGGAGGCGCGCTATACCGTCCACGACAATATCATCAGCATTCTGGGCGTGGAGGGCAGCCCGAAGGACTTTTATAACTACGGTGCCAGTACCTTTATGGACGCCGCAGAGCAGCAGACGGACTACGACCTGCGCATCTGTCTGGCGCATGTGCCCACCTACTTTACCGAGCATCTGGAAAATTATTCCTTTGAGCTGGGTCTTGCCGGGCACACCCACGGCGGCATCGTGCGGCTGCCAAAGATCGGCCCGCTTTACAGTGCCGAGGAGGGCTTTTTCCCCGACTATGCCGGGGGCAGCTATGGGCTTGCCAACAACGCCACCCTCATTGTAAGCCGGGGACTGGGCGATTCCAGCTGGGCGCCCCGCATCAACAATGTGCCGGAGCTTTCGGTCATTGACATCGACTAAGCAGTCTGCACCGCGCGTGCAGGCCGCTGCAAAAGGGTAGAATGCCATGGATGACATCAAAGAAAAGATCAAACAGGCGCTGCGCCATATCTGGACAAATAAATACCGCCTGTTTCTCTGCCTGCTGACCTTGTGCTGTCTGTTCGGGCTGGTTCACTATTTCAAAAGTGCGGACAGCGCCACCGCCAGCATCTCCTTCAATTACTCTGAGGCCGCGCTGGGCATGAACCCCAACAAGACCCGCTTCAACGCCTATGAGATCGTTTCGGACGAGGTGATGAAACGCGCCATCCGGCGGGTGGGCTTGCAGGACAGCCTGACTGCCTCCCAGCTGGCCCAGTGCCTTTATCTCAGCCCGGAAGGCACCGGCAGCGCCAACGGCAGCGAATATATCAGCACCAACTACTATCTTTCCATCAACGCCCGCAAGCTGGAGCTTGGCAGCCGCAAGGCCACGGATCTTTTGCAGAGCGTGTGCGAATCCTACCGGGAGATCTTTCAGAGCAACTACTGCGACAACCAGAGCCTGCTGAAGGAAAAGCTGGAAGTGACCTCTGCGTGTGAGCCTTATCTGCGGCTGAACGAGTTGGAGGTGCGCGCTGAGGGGCTGAACCGCTACCTGAACGCTCGTCTGCAGGAGAACAAAAGCTTTACGGACGAGGCAAACCCCGACTCTGCTACCAACAACTTTACCACGCTGGGTAAAAAGATCAACAATCTGGTGGATTACGATTTACCCAATGCCATGGCCTTTGTCATTGAGGGCGGCGTTGCCCGCGACCCGTCCATGCTGACCAGCATTCTGGAATACAAGAACAAGATCGACGATCTTGCCATGCGCACCCAGCAGGCTTATTATGACGCCGATAAAAAGGGCATTTCCATCTACGAAAAGTCCATGACCTCCATCATGATGATCCCCACCGTGGATGAGGACAGCGAATACTATATGTCCCGCACCAAGACCGCCATGGACGCGCTGGCGCGGGCGGCAGATGCTTCTCTGTCCGATGCCACCGATTACCAGTCCGAGATCGTGAGCACGAACTATGTGATCCAGAAGATCCGGGAGCTGGACGCCGGGCAGCCGCGCTTGGCCGAGGCACAGGCCATGGTAAACAAGCTGGAAGCTGCCATCAACGAGATCTCGGAGCAGCTGTTCGTGCTGGACAAAGCCTACGTCAAGTATAAATCCCAGAACTATATCACATTTGCCTACGGTTCATCCTCCTTTATCCAGCGGCTGAGCCTGAAAAAGACCCTGATGGAGTCTGTTGCCGTGATGCTGGGCGGCGCATGGCTGCTCCACGAACGGAAACGCAGAAAGGTAAGGCACCACAAATGAAAAAGTTTGAGATCCTGCGCTATCTGAAGCGTTTCAGCATCCTGATCTTTCTGGTCGCGCTGGCAGGTGCAGCCGCCATCTACCTGTATGCAGACGGGCGGCAGATGTACACAGCCTCTGTCATCATCCGCTATACCAACGACGGCATCTCGGACGGCTACACCCCGGACGGCAGCGAGCTGGATGTCAACGAGATCTATTCCTCCACGGTCATTTCGCAAGCCATGGATGCGCTGGGCGCTTCCGGGCGGCTGAGCACCATCCGTTCCAACATTTCGGTGACACCGGTGATTTCAGAGGATCAGCAGACCATCAATGATGCCTTACTGGATAAGGGCGAAGAGGTGACCTACTTCCCAGACACCTACAAGGTGAGCCTCGTGGTAGACGGAGCGCTAGGCGCGGGCTATGCCCGCAATATGCTGGATGCTATCATCCAGAGCTACTGCACCTATTATACGGAAAAATATGTGGAGCAGAAGCTCTCGCTCAACCCTTCGTCCGGTCTGCTGGACAACGGCTACGACTACTACGAGTGCATCCGCATTCTGGAAAACGATACCACCGAGATGCAGAACTACCTGCTGAGCAAGCGGGAACATTACCCAGACTTCCGCTCCTCCCGCACCGGCTACACCTATGCAGATCTGTGCGATATCTATTCCGATTTCAAAAAATACACCATCCCGGCGCTGTACGCCTATGTGCTCAACGGCCCGCAGGTGCGGGACGGCACGGTGCTGCAGGAATATCTGGCCAACTGCATTGAGACTGCAAAGCAGGACGAGCAGATCACCACCGAACAGCGGGACAGCCTGTGGAGCCTGACCGACCAGTATGTGTACAAGAACGCCGACCTGCTGAAAAACTACTTTACCGACCAGGGCGAGGTGGTGTCCGCAGAATACATCCTGAACAACATCGAGCTGGAGGGCGCGGGCGATAAGGCACAGACCACCTATGACGGTCTGGTGCTGAAGCTGGTGTCGCTGGAACAGCAGGTGGCTGCCAGCCAGATCGACCGGCAGTTTCAGGAGGAGATCCTGCAAAGCTTCCGCAACGTGGATTTTGGCGGTACAGACGAACAGCATACTGCAATGGAAAGCATGATCAACGACTACGAGGCGCAGCTGAAAAGCTACTACGAGATCATCAATACCAGCAGCAAGGAGCTGAACCTGTACATCAGCGCGGATTATCTAAAGATGATCAGCTCGGTGCAGGTGGCTGCCGCCATCAATGTCAAGCTGTACCTGATGCTGGCGCTGGTGCTGTTCTTTGTGATCGGCTGCTGCGGTGCCGTTCTGCTGGGACGTCTCTCGGATGTGGTGGATTATCTGTTGTATGTGGACAAAAAGACCGGCCTGCCCAACCGCGAAAAGCTCAATGTGTACATCACCGGCATGGCCGGCCGCATCCTGCCGGAGGACTACACCTGCTTTGCCTTGCAGCTGGACAATCTGACCGAGATGAGCCGCCGCTTCGGCTACACCGTGGGCGACGGCATCCTGAAGGATTTTTCCGGTCTGGTGCAGCTGATGGGCGACACCGACGGCACGGTGGGCTACAACGGCGCGGGCAAGTTCCTTGCCTTCTTTGATGAATGCAGCAGCCGGAAGGCAGAAGTCATGATCCGCATCCTGCAAAGTCAGGTGGACGAGTACAACAAGCTGAACCCGGAGTACCCCATCCTGTTCACCGCTGCATGGGCCACTTCCTCGGAGGAGGAGCTCTACCATGTGCGCGACCTTGTGCGCTGCGCACAGAAAAAAATGGCCCTGACCGCAGAGGAGGGCGGCGCTATCCTTGGAATTTCTGAAACCTGAAAAAGCCGGAGAACGTAGATGAAACAATTGCTGAAAAAGCTGACCCATGGGAAACGGCACACCGGCGCAGCTCCGTCTGCGCTGGCGTTTCCCGATGCAGCTGCCGCAGAGAACTACCTGAAAGCTCTTGCACCGATCTCCACAGGGACTATACAGGCCGACAACCGTATAACCCCGCAGTACGACCTGCACATTATTGTACCGTGCTACAATGTTGCGCGCACCATTGTTCGCTGTGTGGACTCGATCCTTTCACAAAAGACCGGCTATACATTTTTTGTGTCACTGGTCAACGATGGCTCTACCGATAAAACACCGGAGCTGCTGGAGCGATACCGCGCTGACCCCCGGGTAGAGATCCTTACACAATCTAACCGCGGGCTTTCCGGGGCACGAAACCGCGCACTGGAGCATATCCGGGGAAAGTACATCCTGTTTGTGGACTCAGACGACACGCTGCGCAAAGGTGCCGTAGAGGCGCTGCTGTCCAAAGCGGTGGAAACGAACGCCGACATTGTGCAGGGCGGCTTTGTCAACATTACCGGGCACGGCCTTGTCTTTGGCCGGACGGGCTACCGGGAGGGATCTGCTGCCGAAACCGGGCAGACCCCCTATGGCATGGCATGGGGCAAGGTGATCCGCAGCAGCATTTTCGCCCATCTGAAATTCCCGGAGGGCTACTGGTTCGAGGATACGATCTTTGCCTTCTGCATCGGCCCTTTCCGGCCTGCCCATTACCTGATTCCGGCGTATGTCTATAACTATACCCGGAACCCGCTGGGCATCACACTGCGCTCCCGCAAAAAGGCAAAGGCAGTGGATACCGTATGGATCATGCGGTATCTGATGGCGGATCTGGCACAGAAAAAAGAAGTGCACTCTGCGCAGGTGCAGCAGCTTTTGTTACAGCACATCGCGCTGGCATGGTACCGGCTCTCCCGTTTGGACGAAACCGTCCAGCAGGCGGCATTTCTGGTGATGCAGCAGATGTATGCTGCGTACTACGCCCCACAGGATATCTGCGTGCAGGACAGCCGTCTGCTGGCACTGCATCAGGCACTGGCGGCGAAAAACTATGGACAGTATCTTGCTGCCGCAGAAAACCTGACATAAGGGCTGCAAACACAGATAAAGGGAGAAATTTATGATACGAGTGCTGCATTCGGTCAGCAATATGGACCGCGGCGGGATCGAGACCATGCTGATGAACTACTACCGGCATATCGACCGCAGCAAGGTTCAGTTTGATTTTATCGTCAACAAGAAAAAGCCCGGCGACTACGACGACGAGATCCGCCGTCTGGGCGGGCATATCTACCAAAGCCCGGGGCTTGACCCGCTGCATTACCCGGCATATCTGCGCTTTGTGCAGCAGACCGTGGCCGCAGACCCCCGCATCCGCATCCTGCACGCCCACAACGAGGCCATGGGACTGTACGCCCTGAAGGGCGCGGAGAAGGCGGGGCTGCCCGTGCGCATTGCCCACGCCCATAATATCTGGATCGTCCGGGACTATAAGTGGCCGCTGAAGATGCTCTGCAAGCGGCTGCTGCCCGGCGCAGCCACCCACCTGTGGGCCTGCGGCCGGGACGCAGGCATCTACTATTTCGGCAAGGCGGACTGGGAGCGCCGGGGACAGATCATTCCCAACGCCATTGAGCCGGAGACCTTCCGGTTTACCCCTGCCGTCCGCGCGGAAATGCGGGCGCGTTACGGGCTGGAGGATCGGGTGGTGCTGGGCCATGTAGGGCGCTTTGACGTCCGCAAGAACCATGAACGTCTGCTGGAGATCTTTGCTGCCTTTTTGCAGCTGGAGCCCCGGGCGATGCTGGTGCTCATCGGCACCGGCAGGCTGGAACCGGCTGTTCGCGCACAGGCACAGGAACTGGGCATCACAGACCATATCCTGTTTGCCGGGCTGCAAAGCAATGTGGCAGACTGGTACCAGTTGATGGATCTCTTCGTCATGCCCTCCCGCTTCGAGGGTCTGCCGGTGGTGGGCATCGAGGCGCAGGCCGCCGGGCTGGGGTGCGTATTTTCGGACGCAGTGCCGGAAGAGGTGCTGCTTTCGCCCCGCGCCATCCAGATCCCGCTTTCTGCCAGCAATGCAGACTGGGCGGCAGGCTTGCAGCGGATGCTCCAACAGCCCTGCAACCGTTCTGCCGGCGCAGAGCTGATCCGGCAGGCGGGCTACGATATCAACATCGCCGCCGCCCGCTTGCAGCAGCAGTACTTGCAGCTGAGCGGAGAGGCGTAAGTCATCTGCGGGAACACCCGCTACAAAAGGAGAACCCTTTTTCATGCGCACATTGGATCAGATCCTGACCAAAAAGGATTACAGCCGGAAAACTCCGGCCTCTTTGTTTTATAAGGACAGCCCGCTGTGGCAAAAACTGCTGACCATCAGCTGCGTGTTCTTTCTGGCCGGAGCAGGGTTGGGAGAGTGGAAGCCGATCAACACCACGCTGGGTGGCCTTCCCAAGGCCATCTCTCTGGGAGTGATCGGGCTTGCGGTGCTATACACTCTGTTTTACCCGGACGAAACACGCCTCCGGGAGATCTGGAAGCCTACCCTGCTGTATATGTCCCTGATGGCGGCACTGTTTTTCTGGTCGATGGTCATCTGGATCGAAAGCTTTGCTGCGGTGCCCTCCATGATCCGCAGCTGCTCCAAGCTTATGTTCCAAAGCATTGCCATCCTCACTGCCGTGGCGCTGGTCTATCTGTTCCGGGAAAAAGCCATCGACCTGTTTACCATCAGCATCTGCATTGCCAACACGGCCATCATGCTGCTGAGCATTCCCGGCTACGGTCTTGCAGCCAGCCTCCAGTCTCTCATCACCTGTCTGGTCACCTTCGGCGATGCGGATGGCTATGCGCTGCAGCTGGAGATCCACGACCTGACCTTTGTGTTCGGACAGATGGTTTTGTATTACGCCGTCTTTGCGCCCCATTCCACCCCGCAGGAAAAACGCAAGCGTCGGCGGTATCTGCTGCTCTGCTGCTGGTTTTTTCTGGTCGGCATGAAGCGCATCGCCATCCCGGCAGTGGTCCTGTTCATCTTGATCGCTCTGCTTCTCCGCAAGCGCAAAGTCCCCAACTGGTTTTACCCGGCAGTGGGCGGGTGCTACATCCTGTTTTTTCTGGCGTTCCTCTATTGTGTGCGCAATGGTATCATTACAGCGCTTCTACTGCGCTTTGGCATCGATATGATGGGACGGGACTACCTGTGGAGCATGGCAAATCCCTACTATGAATTTTCCATCACCTATCTCGGCCACGGCTTTGAATATGTGGATACCATCATTGCCCAGTGGTACAATGCGGGACTCCTCAACCAGGCCATTCCTTTTCACAACGACATCCTGAAGGTCTTTGTAGAGGTAGGATTTCCCGGTTTTCTGCTCTGGTCCGGCATCCAGTATGTTCTGACCCCGCTGTTCTGGCAGCGCTATGCAGACCAGCAGACTGCGCTTTTATATATGTGTGAGCTGGGCTATATGACGGTGACCTACCTGACCGATAATACTGCCTTTTATTTCTGGAGCGCGATGGCGCTGCGTCTGGTGACGCTTGCCTATGCCATGGAGCGCAAAAAGCCCCCGGAGCCCAAGGTGTGGATGCCGGACAGTCGGCAGGAGATGCGGGACCGCATCCGTATTCTGATGAAGGAAGTGTGACAGCAAGGAGTGAAAACAATGCCCTGTATTACGTTTATACTACCCATTTATAATATGGAACGCCTGCTGCCCCGGGCGCTGCGCTCACTGCGGGCGCAGACCCTGACCGACTTCGAGGCCATCCTCATCAACGATGGCTCCAAGGACGGTAGCGCCGCGCTATGCGCACAGGCTGCTGCCGAGGACGCGCGCTTTCGCTTTATCGACCAGCCCAACGGCGGCGTAGCCGCTGCCCGCAACGCGGGTCTGGATGCCGCCCGGGGAGAATATATCTTCTTTCTGGACCCGGACGACTGGGTGGAGCCGGACGCCGCAGAGCTGCTGTACAGCGCCGCCCGGGACGCGGATGCGGACTGCGTGGAGTTTGGGTTGTATCTGGACAGCTATGATGAAAAGGACCAGCTGCTGCACACACAGACCAGCGGCTGCGCCCTCTCCGGCGTGTACCGGGGCGAGCCCTTCAAGGAGCATTTTGACGAGATGGCGTCCTCGTATCTGATCATCAATAAGCTGTTCCGCAGAGCGTTTCTGGAGCAGCACCATCTGCGCTTTCCCTGCCATCAGCTGGGGGAGGACGGGCTGTTTTTCGTAGCCTTCTATCGCAGGGACCCCGGCTGTCTGGTGGTGCTGGAAAAGCCGCTGTACCACTACACGATCGCCCGGCGGGGTAGTCTGTCCAACAGCTACCACCCGGAACGGCTGGAGGATAACTTTTATCTCAGTGACGCCGTGTGGGACACCGTTGCTGCGTGGGGCTTGCAGAACAGCCCCATGCACCGCGCAAAGGCGAACTACTGCACCGTCCGCGATCTGATGATGGGTGTCAAGAATCTTGGGTGCAGTCCGCTTTCCCTTGCAGAGCAGACCGCATGGCTGCGCAGCACCCTGCAAAAGCCCCGCGTGCACACAGCAGTACGCAACATCCCGCTGCACGTCATGCAAAGCCGGAACGACCGGGTAAAGCTGCTGCTGCTCAAGCTGCGGCTGTGCCGCGCAGTGCTGCTGCTCTCGGGCGCAAATCAGCGCAAGCATCCCTGAAGAGAAACGCAAAAAGCCCCCCGCTGCCGACTGGCAGCGGGGGGCTTTGTTACCGATTTAAATGAAAATCAGCGCTTAGTTCTGCTTCATGCGAGCGAAGCAGTCGGAGCAGTAGACCGGACGGTCCTCACGGGGCTGGAAGGGAACCTTGCAGGCCTTGCCGCAAGCTGCGCAGACAGCGTCGAACATCTGACGCTCGCCGCTGTTGCTGCGTGCGCCGCCGTTCTTGCGGGCGTCACGGCAGGGCTTGCAGCGCTGGGGCTGGTTCTCGAAGCCGCGAGAAGCGTAGAACTCCTGCTCGCCGGCAGTCCAAACAAATTCCTTACCGCAGTCCTTGCAGACCAGAGTCTTGTCTTCAAACATAGTAGTATCTCCTCTTTAGTTAGTTCTTGCCCACGGAAGGATTGTAACCATACCTTTGGTTTTGGGACCATCGCGCTGATCAGTAAGCTTACCAGGGGCTTGAATAGATAAACGCCCTCGGATTGAGGACTTTCCTATTGTACCGTTATTTTTGAGATTTGTCAACCAAAAAACAACCGTTCGCCCTTTTATTTGTACACATGGCACAAACCGACAGCATATATTTGGGTAAAATCACCGCCGGAAGATAGAAAAGCGGCGCACCGCTTTTGGACGCAGACGATTGAAAATGGCCTCCGCTTGTGCTCTGGCCATAAATAGAGGAAAATTTATTATAGTTCGCGTTTGTCGCGGCCTGCGGGCCGCTCCAAACGCATTTTCACAGAAGGGGCCGTAAAGGGAAAACGGGAAATTTTCCGGTGAAGAAGTCGTTTCCGGTTTGGTCTTTTCTCGTGAAAAAGGGGCTACCGCACACTCTGTGCAGCAGCCCCTGCAAAGCCCTTTGGGAAAAGCTTACTTCTCGATGACTTCCTTGGTGTCGCGGGCGATCATCAGCTCCTCGTCGGTAGCAATGACCAGCGTGCGCACCTTTGCGCCCCAAGCGGTGATCTCGCACACATCGCCCACGGGGTGCTTGTTCTTCTCGGTGTCGATGCGGATGCCCAGCCAATCCATGTGGTGGCAAATCTTTGCACGGGCAATGGCATCGTGCTCGCCGATGCCGCCGGTAAAGACGATGGCATCCACGCCGCCCATGGCTGCAATGTAGCTGCCAATGGTCTTTTTGATCTGATAGTTCAGCATATCGGAAGCCAGCTGTGCGCGCTTGTTGCCGGCCGCGGCAGCCTCTTCCACGTCACGCTTGTCGCTGGAAACACCGGAGATGCCCAGCAGACCGGACTTCTTGTTCAGGATCTCGTCCAGCTCGTGGCCGGTGATGTTCAGGGTGTACTTCAGGTAGTTGACCACAGAGGGGTCCAGGTCGCCGCAGCGGGTACCCATCATCAGGCCGGCCAGCGGGGTCATGCCCATGGAGGTATCCACCACCTTGCCCTGATCGACTGCGGCAATGGAAGAACCGTTGCCCAGATGGCAGGTGATCAGCTTCAGGCGCTCAATGGGCTCCTCCAGATACTCGGCTGCCTTGTAGGCAACGTACTTGTGGCTGGTGCCGTGGAAGCCGTAGCGGCGCACGCCGTACTTCTCGTAGTACTCGTAGGGGATGGCGTACATATAAGCCTTCGGCGGCATGGTGCTGTGGAAAGCGGTGTCGAACACAGCCACCATGGGAATGTTGCCGAACACCTTGCGGGCGGCCTCGATACCCAGAATACCGGCGGGGTTGTGCAGAGGAGCCAGCGGGCTCAGCTCACGCAGAGTGTTGATGACCTCATCGGTAATCAGGCAGCTGCTCTTGAACTTCTCGCCGCCGTGCACGACGCGGTGACCGATGGCGTCGATCTCGCTCACGTCATTGATGCACTTGCCTGCACCAGTGGTCATCTTCTTCACGACCTCTGCAAAAGCCTCGGTGTGGGTGGGGAAGATCGCCGGGGTGGTAGCCTTGGTGCCGTTGGCCTCGTGAGTGATCATGCTGCTCTCCATGCCGATGCGCTCGCACAGGCCTTTGCACAGCACCTTCTCGCCGTCCATATCGATCAGCTGATACTTCAGGGAAGAAGAACCGCAGTTAATAACCAGAATCTTCATCTGTGTTGCCTCCTGAAAATTTTTGTACCGTCCGCAGCCTGAAAAAACCTGCGGACAGAATTTTACAGATTCCTATGTTTATTATATAATAGGGATGGCGGCTTTTCAAGGCGCAACCCGGGCAAAGCGGTAAAACTTGTGTACAAGGTTTTTGTACATCCTGCCTACAAATCCCGGAAACGACAGGGTTTTTCTGTATATGCGATATAAATTTAACAATCTTTTGGCAAAAAGGAGCAGTTCCATGAAGTTTGCAGGCATCATTGCGGAGTACGACCCCTTCCACAACGGCCACGCATGGCAGCTGGCACAGGCGCGGGCGCTGGGGGCGCAGCGGGTGGCCGTAGCCATGAGCTGCGGGCTTACCCAGCGGGGTGCGCTGCCGCTGCTGCCGGAGGCGGTGCGGGTGCAGGCGGCGCTGGCCTGCGGGGCAGACCTTGTGTTTGCCCTGCCCGCGCCCTGCGCCTGCGCCGGTGCCGAGGCTTTTGCCCGGGCGGGGGTGCGCATTCTGGCTGCTGCCGGGTGCGATGCGCTGGTCTTTGGGGCAGAGACCCCGGACACCGCCCTTCTGCAAAAAGCTGCCCGGGTGCTGTGCAGCGAGGACTACCGCACCGCGCTCAGACAGCAGCTTGCCGCCGGGGCGCACAGCTTTGCCGCCGCCCGGCAGGCGGCGGTGCAGGCGCTGTGCCCGGGGTCAGACGTTGCCGCCCTGCTGGACAGGCCCAACAATAATCTTGCCGTAGAGTATTGTAAGGCTATTATAGAACAAAATGTAGAAATACAACCCATCGCCCTGCCCCGGCAGGGCGCAGACCACGGGCAGGCACTGACCGAAAGTGCTCATGCAGCCTTTGCCAGCGCCAGTGCCCTGCGGGCGCTCTGGGCGGAGGACGGCGCGGCGGCACTGGCACCTTATGTGCCGGAAAAGGCGCTGAGACTGTATAAACAGGTGGAATATGACGGAAAGTATACGGATTTTGCGGTCATGGGGCACTGCGAGCTGGCGCTGCTGCGGGCAGCCTGCGCAGGGCAAGCTCCCTTTGCAGCAGTGCGCGGGGTATCCGAGGGGTTGGAGCACCGGCTGGAAAACGCCGTGCGGGAGACCGCAAGCCTGCCCGCTTTGCTGGACGCCCTGACCACCGTGCGCTACCCCCGGGCGCGGATGCGGCGGCTGGCGATGGATGCGGCGCTGGGCTACACCGCCCAGACCCCGGCGCTGCCGCCCTATCTGCACCTGCTGGGCGCGCGCAAGGAGGCGCTGCCCCTGCCCGGGGAAACGGCGCTGCCGCTGTCCCACTCGCTGGCGCGGCTGGCGCGGGAAAACGAGACCTGCGCCCAAATGGCTGCCGCCCAGAGCAGGGCCAGCGACCTTGGTGCGCTGTGCCGGGCAAAACCGGAGCCGATGGGCGGGATATATCGTCAAAAAATTATCTTTTTGACGAATTGACAAAAAATAACGCCAAAAATTTTATATTGTGCCCTCTTGTATCCGGCGCGGTTCGGGTGTATGATTAAAGCAATGCAATGTTGGATACAACAATCCTGTAAAAACGACTGTCCCCGCAGGGGAAACACAAGGAGGAACCCATGGCACTTCATGTTCTGGACGAAGCCAACCGCTGCCTCGGCTGCAAAAAGCCGATGTGTCAGGAGGGCTGCCCCATCCACACCAATATCCCGGAGGTCATCCGTCTGCTCAAGGCAAACCAGATGGACGCTGCGGGCCGGATGCTGTTTGAAAACAACCCCCTGACCACCGTGTGCAGTCTGGTGTGCAACCACGAAAAGCAGTGCGAGGGTCACTGCATCCGCAACCGGATGCCCAGCCACGACCCGGTGCACTTTTCCATCATCGAGGACTATATCTCCACCACCTACGCCAACAAGATGACCGCAGGCCCTGCCCCGAAAAACGGCATGAAGGCCGCTGTGGTGGGCTCCGGCCCGGCAGGCCTGACCATCGCCGTGCTGCTGGCACGCTGGGGCTACGATGTGACCATCTTTGACGCCCGGGATAAGATCGGCGGCGTGATGCGCTACGGCATCCCCAACTATCGCCTGCCGGACAGTGTGCTGGACGATTTCCAGTACCGTCATCTGGAGCTGAAGGGCATCAAGGTGCGCCCTAATACTACCATCGGCAAGACCATCACCATCGACGATTTGTTCCGCGACGGCTACAAGAGCGTGTTCATCGGCGCCGGTCTGTGGAAGGCCAACGCCATGCACATCAAGGGCGAAAGCCTTGGCAACGTAGCCTTTGGCATCGACTATCTGGCAAACTCCAAGGCCTTCCGTCTCGGCGATGATGTGGCTGTTATCGGTGTGGGCAACTCCGCTATGGACTGCGCCCGCACCGCCATCCGCAACGGTGCCCGCCATGTTACCTGCTACGCCCGCCGGGACGAAAGCTGCATCAGTGCCTCTGAGTACGAGGTGAGCTACGCCAAGCTGGAGGGCGTGGGCTTCCGTTTCTGCAAGGCACCGGTGGAGATCCGGGAAAACGGCCTGATCTGCCGCGACACCGTCAAGGGCGAGGACGGCAAGTTTACGCAGGTGGAGGGCAGCGAGACTTTGTACCCCCACACCGGCGTCATCGTGTCGGTCAGTCAGGGCTCTGAGAGCAACCTCGTCAAGACCACGACCGGCATCGAGACCAACCAGAAGGGCCTGTTGAGTGTCAGCGAGGACGGCCGTACCACCCGCGAGGGCGTGTTTGCCGGCGGCGACGCCGTCATGGGCGCACGCACCGTGGTAGAGGCTGTGGCTGTTGCCAAGAAGGTGGCCGTCGCCATGGACGAGTATATGAAGAGCCTGCCCGCCGACACCGCTGCCGACCCCTATGCCGACATCCCGGTGTTCCAGACCCCTACCTCTGACGTGCTGGCAAAACAGCAGCTGTAATAAGACGATTTTGCATGGCCTCCGCTTTGCTTTAGCCATGTTCAGCGGAAAGAATATTTTTAATTTCGGGACACCGGAGCGTCTGCGGACGCTCCGGTATTCCATTTTCACAGAGAAAAATTCATGTTGTAAAAAAGGGTATCGGAACCGCTGCGGCGTTTCCGGTACCCTTTTCGTTATAACATTACCCGCAGGGTAAACTGCCCATCCTTGGCGGCAAAGCTGGTCAGGCCGCCGTACCGCTCCGAGATGGCGCAGATGCTGCGCACTCCAAGCCCGTGGCCGGTGCGGTCGGTGACCGGGACGCCCTCCCGGAACTGCACGTCCGGCAGACAGCTGTTGGTGATCTGCAAAAACAGCTTTTTCCCTTTTTCGTGCCCGGTGGTCTCAATAAAAGCCCCTTGCCCTGCTTCGCGGCAGCGCACGGCGGCGTGCAAGGCGTTTTCCAGCGCATTGGAAAGCAGTACGCACAGGTCGCTCTCCGAGACCGGCAGCGCCTGTGAGATGCCCGCCTGCACCGTGAACTGTACCCCGGCCTTGGCGGCGCGGTCGGCAAAGGCAGAAAAGATCAGGTTCGCCGCTTCGTTCTCGCAGTAGGCGGTCACCTTGCCGGCTTCGATCTCGCTGCACACGCTGCGGATGTAGCCCAGCACCTGCTCGGTGCGGCCGTTCTCGATGCAGCCCGCCAGAAACTGCATGTGGTGGCGCAGGTCGTGGCGGTAGGTACTGGCGCGCTGCTGGGAAAGACGCAGCACCTCGATCTCGCGCATGGCCTGCGTGACCTGTAAGTTCAGGCTGGTTTGTAACTGCTCCATCTGGATGCGCTGCCGCTCCACCCGGGAGGCGCGCAAAATGGAGCATAGAAAGGCCGCGCAGCACACAAAGAACATGAACTCCACCGCCGCCGGGTTCGCCTCGGATAAAAGGCTGGTGTAGACGTGGGTGATGTAATCAAAAAGATAGCTCACCAACGGTACGATGCCAAACTGGCACTGCACCGAGGCCGGGTAGCGGGAAAGCTGCCGCATGGGGGGCGCAAGGAACCGGATGAACAACAGCAGCAGCGGCAGGGTGAACAGCAGTTCTGCCACCGGCTGCACCAGCGGATGCTGCGGGAAGAACAGCGCTACCGCCAACGCCGCCCAGCGCCGCACCTGACAGCACAAATAAGCCGTGAGCACTGCCACCAGCGGCCAGACCTTCTGCCCGCTGAGCAGCACCAGCACGACATACAGCGGCAGATGGGTGATAAGCGGGTAAAGATACTTGGCAGCCGTGGGGCTGGCACCAAAGTAGAACATCCCCTGCAGCGCCAGCAGCCCGGCGGTGCATCCCGCCAGCGCCCAGCGCTTTTTGCCCGTCCAGCGGATGGGGCAGAACGCCGCACTGAGCAGGATGCCGAAAATGCCTACTGCTGCGCCGTCCAGCACTTCCGGCAGAATGCCCGGGGCGGTCACAGGACGACCTTCTTTCCCGCAAAGGAGTATTCCAGATACTGATCCCGCACGGCGGTAAATCGCCCATGGGGCAGCGGCACCTCGGCAAGGCTTTCCATGGTGATGCTCTTGGCGGTGATGTTCTGGATGTACTCCATGTTTACCAGATAGGAGCGGTGTGGGCGCAGAAAGCCCGGGTAATCTGCCAGCTGCCGCGCCAACTCGTCCATGCTGCCGCTGCTCTCGATGACGGTGCCGTCCAGTAGGTGGAACACCAACGTGCGCCCCTGCACCTCGCAGTATTCCAGACTGTCCAGCGTAATGCGGGTCACGTCGCTTTTGCAGCGCAGGATCAGGCTGTGCTGGGTGCGTTTGCGGCACTCGGCCAAAACGGCATCGGTAAGGCGGAAAAAGCTGTCCTTCCAGATGGGCTTGAGCTGGTAGTAGTATGCACCTACCACATAGGACTGTACGGCAAATTCCGAAGAAGAGGTCACAAAGATGATCTGCACCGCCGTGTCGTACCGGCGGATCTCCCGCGCGGCGTTGATGCCGTTGATGCCGGGCATAAGCACATCCAGAAACAGCACGTCAAAGCGCACCCCGGCCTCGATATCTGCCAGAAGCTCCATAGGCTTTGTATAAGGGAACAGCTCCAGCTGCACTCCCCGCAGGGTGCGGTACTGCTCCAGAAAATCCTGCATCTGGTGCAGCAGGGCAGCATCGTCATCACAGAAAGCGATCCGGGTCATAGCAAAGAAATCCTTTCCGAACAAAAAAGTCTACCCCTTAACGATACCACATCCGCGCCGTTTCGTCACGTCTTTTTCGCAAATTTGCAAGCTTTTTACATCCCCGGCAGCTGCATTGCATCCCCGTTCGGCAGAGTGTTCAACGGCGGGGCGGCTCCTTTGTGCAGAACGTCCAAAAATCGCGCTGAAGCTTGTATTTCACCTGCGGAGCGTGTACAATAAGCACAGAATATGTTTGCGCAGAGCAGGAGAGCGACAGACAGAGCAGATAGCTTTGTTTGGTGCGCTCTTTTTTGTTTTGCGCTCAAGCTTGAGAGCAAGGAGAGACGATCATGAGCCAGACCAAATACATCCTCTCATTAGATCAGGGCACTACCAGCAGCCGGGCGATCCTGTTTGACAACGAGCAGAACATCGTCTGCGTCCACCAGCGGGAATTTGAGCAGATCTACCCCCATCAGGGCTGGGTGGAGCACAACCCTATGGAGATCTGGTCCAGCCAGTACGGCGTAATGAACGAGGTCATCGCCCAGAGCGGCGTGGACCCCAGAGACATTGCGGGCATCGGCATCACCAACCAGCGCGAGACCACCATCCTGTGGGATAAGAACACCGGCCGCCCGGTGTATAACGCCATCGTCTGGCAGTGCCGCCGCACCGCGCCCCTTGTGGACGAACTGCTCAAGACCCCCGGCATGGCGGACTACATCCGGGAAAACACCGGCCTTGTGCCGGACGCCTATTTCTCCGCCACCAAGATCAAGTGGATCTTGGACAACGTCCCCGGTGCGCGGGAAAAGGCCGAGGCGGGGGAGCTTTTGTTCGGCACGGTGGACACATGGCTGGTCTGGAAGCTGACCGGCGGCAAGGTGCACGTCACCGACCGCACCAACGCCAGCCGCACCATGCTGTACAACATCCGCACACTGGACTGGGACGACACCCTGCTCAAGGCGCTGGACATCCCCCGCAGCATCCTGCCCAGCGTGAAGGACTCCAGCGAGGTGTACGGCTACACCAACATTCAGGGCGTGGATGTGCCGGTGGCGGGTATTGCGGGCGACCAGCAGGCTGCGCTGTTCGGGCAGGGCTGCTTTAAGCCCGGCGACGTGAAAAACACCTACGGCACCGGCTGCTTCCTGTTGATGAACACCGGCAACAAGATCTACCAGAGCAAGAACGGTCTGGTCACCACCATTGCCATCAGCCTTGACGGCGAGGTGGAGTATGCGCTGGAAGGCTCTGTCTTTGTGGGCGGCGCAGTCATCCAGTGGATCCGGGACGGGATGCACCTGATCCAGGACAGCTGCGATTCCGAGTATTACGCCCAGAAGGTGCCGGACAACGGCGGCGTGTACATCGTGCCTGCCTTTACCGGTCTGGGCGCACCTTATTGGGATATGTACGCCCGGGGTGCTATTCTGGGCATCACCCGCGGCACCACCCAGAACCATATCATCCGCGCAGCAGAGGAATCCATCGCCTACCAGAGCGCCGACCTGATGTGGGCCATGGAGAAGGACACCGACATTACCATCAGCACCCTGAAGGTGGACGGCGGTGCCAGCCGCGACCACTTCCTGATGCAGTTCCAGTCCGACATCCTGAACAAGGAGGTGCTGCGCCCGGCCATCCGGGAGACCACCGCCCTTGGTGCGGCGTATCTGGCCGGCCTTGCCACCGGCGTGTGGAAGAGCCGGGAGGAGATCAGCCACCTGTGGAGCTGCAACCAGCTGTTTGAGCCCAAAATGGACGCTGCCCAGCGAGAAAAGTTGGTCAAGGGCTGGCACAAGGCCGTGGGCCGCAGCCAGGACTGGGCCGAGCACGAGGTATAAGGTAGAAAAACGTTTGACAGAATAACATTATAATACCCCCGACAGACTGTCACCGCAATGGTGATCGTCCGCCGGGGGTTCGTTATGCCAGTATTTTGTCCAACTGGAATTGCAGGATGCTGTCCAGCCGCTCCAGCCGTTCCGGGTCGATGGAGAGCACGGGGTGGTCGGTGAAGCGGAATGCCCGCAGCTTTTCCAGATCGGCGCGGATGCTGTCAGTCAGAAGCCCGCGTGCGGTTGCAATAAAATCAGTGCCAAGCCGCGGAGAACAGTGCCGGATGCACCATTCCGTATTTTTCAGCTGGTCGTTGTCCAAATCAAACAGCAAGCTGCGGTTGTTATCAAAAACGGGTGCCATTTTTTGGACTTGCAGCGTGTCGTTCTCGAACAGGACACCAAAGTTTCCGCTGTGCCGGTCGGTGTTCAGAATAAGCGCATCCAGAATGCACATCCGCCGGAAGGCATCACCGCTTCCGATGCTTTCAAAATAGCGCAGAAATCCGGCAATCGTCCGGTCTTTTGTCAGGACAGAGGCCTTGGCAAGGCCGTAACGTTCGCTGGTGAAAAGGGCGCACTTGGAAATCAGCTCCCCGTGGTGGAAACCGAGGTCATAGACTGCCGCTCCCGGGCAAAGCTGGACTGCCAGCTGAGAAGCCAGATACTCCGACACCGGTTCCATGCCGAATACGCTGCCGGTCTTATACAGCTGAATGGTGTCCTTCTCCCGCACCCAGCATTTGGCGTACTGCCCGTCTGTACTGAACTCCGGGGAGGTGGACGAGAAGCTTGTGCTGGACACAGAACCGTCAAAAGCAGCCTGCGAGATCATCTCGTTGAAAGGGTTCTGATAAAGAGAAACGTCCCGCCATTGCAGGTCGGCATCTGCTGCCCTGACCCAGAAGGTATCGTTCAGTGACAGCGCATGGGTCACATTCAAATAGCCCTCCAGCGTATCGCAGCCGTATTCCTTCAGCAGCGCTGCAATGTGCGCCCGGTGCTTGGGCGCTTTGCGGCGCTCCAGAAAATCCGTCAGGTTCGTATAGCCGAAAGGCCGCTGCGCGGTGTACCAAAGATCTTCCTGTGCAGCGGTTTCCATGTATTCGTTCTGCTCGCAATGAAATGCAAGCCAGACGGTATCCTTGTTCAGCAGAAGATAGTGCATCCTAAAGCTCCTTTCGGTCAAAAAATATTGCTGTATCCTTATTATAGCATGGATATCCTTCTTGCCAAGGTAGTTTTTGGCGCGGAAAGGTTTTTGCAGATGGTGGGAACTTCACCTCGGAAACTCTTGCCGGGGCGTCCCTGCCCCAAGCCCTGCTGGGAACGAGTAGGATAGGATGTCGCCTTCCCTAGTGATACATAGCTCTTTGCTGGAGAGAGATTTCTGTTTAAGTTTGATTGAACCATGCAACATAGTCAAAATCGTCGTAGTATTTTCTGATAGAAAAGCGACTTCGATAACGCATACACATTCCGACGCACGATTCGCTTTCAAATCCTTTGATGTAAACGGCGGATTCAATATCGGGATACGGTTTATGGCAAAGTACAGCCTTGTGTTTCAAATTCAATTGATCAAAGTCCAACAGATTTTGCTTGGTGCATCCATCACGGTCTGTAAAAAGAAAATAAAGATTATCAAAATTTATTCGACCTTTTCGACGATTCCAAGCGAGAGAGGCTTCCTCTTCGGAAGAATAATGCTGAAAGTATAACTTAATGTCCTTCAGCAATGCAACAGGGTAAGTGATTTCTTTTTCGGCGGGTGTAATAAATACAAGGTCGTATTGGAGATAATCTTTCAGATTTTCGCAGAGTTTTATAAAGTCAGAAGGCTCGACCCATAGATTCACAAAGGGTGAATTAAATTTCAAACCGAGATCATGCAGAATGCAACAGCCATTGCAGTTACTGGCAATCAAAGTAACATCCGTGTTTTTCAGTCGGATTCGATTGAAAAAATTATAAGCTGTTCGAAAAAGAGTCTTTAATTTGACAAGCACAGAATCCTCCAAAACAATTGAGTCCCAATATTGCAAAAAAAAATACCCGAACCCTTTTCCATAAAGAATCGGGTTCGAGTACGAACTGTATGGTGGACGGTACAGGACTCGAACCTGTGACCTCCTGCACGTCAAGCAGATGCTCTACCAGCTGAGCTAACCGTCCATGTCATATCGACTTGGATAGTTTACCACAGCTTTTTACAAAAAGCAAGACCTTTTGTGCTTTTTTATGCGTTCTTTTTTACTTTTCCGGCGAAAGTGCCCGGCGGATGATATCGTACAGCACCGGCTTCATGGCGTCGATGTTGTCCGGCTTGCCCTCCAGAATGCTGGAATAGCACACCGACATACACATACTGCCAAGGGCGGTGATGCGCTGGTAGACCTCCCGCTCACTACGTCCGGCCATCTCCGGGCTGGAAAGCACAATGGCCAGCAGCTTGCGCATCAGGGGCTCGGCTTCCCTGCTGGCTTCGATCTGGTCCAGCCCGGGCCAGACGAAGTTGCGCTCCAGAAACCGCAGCACCAGCGCATCCTGCCGCAAAGCCTCGATGATATGGTCGATGACGAACACTACCTGCGCGGTAAAGTCGGGCAGCTCGGGGTGCTGCTCGACCGCAAGGCAGGCATCGCTCAGCAGCTGGTAGCTCACCCGCCCCAGCAGCGCCTGCATCACCGCGCCCTTATCCTGAAAATACAGATAAAACGTGCCTTTGCCCACCTTTGCCCGGCTGGTGATATCCTCCACGCTGGTCTTGGCGGTGCCCCGCTCCAGAAACAGCTCATAGGCTGCATCCAGCAGGGCGCGGCGCTTTTCCTGTTTCTTACCTTCCACGGTGCTCATGCTCTGGGTAGATTCCTCTTTTCTCTGAATTCAGACGCAGGTATGTGCTGCGTCCGGTCTGCGTACCTTAGTTTAGCAGTCCTTTGCCGTTTGTGCAAGCCCGGTTTGCTATACAATTTTTTGCAGGTGATAAAAAAACTGACTTTCGGTCACTTTTCCTGCTTGACACTCTGCCCGGGGTGGATATAATAGTGTTTGCCCGGAAGATGACCGGCGGTCAGTTTCGCGGGCTTTCCCAATCAACTTTATTCTGGAGGGTTCTCATGAAAAAGATCGCACAAGGCATCGTGCGTCTGCGCAAGCTGATCTTAACAGTGGCCGTGCTGCTGTTGATCCCTTCCGCAATCGGCGCCATTGCCACCCGCATCAATTATGACATCCTCACCTACCTGCCGCAGGATCTGGACTCCATGATCGGCGAGGTAGCCCTTGAGGACGATTTCCATCTGGCCTCCACCGGTATGATCACGGTAGAGGGCCTGCCAACCAATGAACTCATCGCTATGAAAAAGGAGATAGAAGCCGTGCCCGGCGTCACCCAGACCTTCTGGCTCAGCGATGTGATCGACCCCAGCATCCCCACCGCCATGCTGCCTGCCGATGTGCAGCAGTTCATGTTCGGCAAAAACGATTCCACCATGCTGATCGTCCGCTTTGACGCCCCCAGCGCCAGCGACGAAACCATGGAAGCCGTTGCGCAGATCGAAAAGCTGCTGCGCAAGGACTGCTTCTTCGGCGGCATGAGCGTCATTCTGCAGGACACCAAGGCGCTGGTCAATCAGGAAATGCCCCTGTACATCCTGATCGCCGTGGGCGCCAGCCTGCTGGTGCTGTTCCTCTCGCTGGAAAGCACCCTCACCCCGCTGCTGTTCATGCTGGGTCTGCTGTTCCCCATCGCGTACAACTTCGGCACCAACATCTTTCTGGGGCAGATCAGCTACATCACCGAGGCGCTTGCCACTGTGCTGCAGCTGGGCGTTACGATGGACTTCTCCATCTTCCTGCTGCACCGCTATGAGGAAGAGAAGGAGCTGCGCTCCACCAATGAAGAAGCCATGGTCAGCGCCATCTGCAAGACCATGACCTCCATCTCCGCTTCCAGCCTGACCACCATTGCAGGCTTCCTTGCACTGTGCGCCATGCGTCTGACGCTGGGCCGTGATATCGGCCTTGTCATGGCAAAGGGCGTGGCTCTGGGCGTCATCTGCACCGTGGTCATCCTGCCCTCTTTGATTCTTACCTTTGATAAGTGGGTGGAAAAATACAAGCACCGCACCGTTATCCCCCGGCTGACCAAGCTGAGCTACTTTGTTTCCAAGCATTCCGTGCCCATCGTGGTCGTCTTTATCCTCATCCTTATCCCCTTTGCCATTGCGCAGAACAAGACCAGCGTGTACTACACCCTGTTCGACTCCCTGCCCCAGGACCTGACCGGCATCGTGGGCACCAACAAGCTGGGCGAGGACTTCGGCATGACCACCAGCCACTTCATTCTGGTGCATGACGATCTGACCGCTACGCAGGTGTCCGACCTGTGCGATGAGCTGAAGGATGTGGATGGTATCACGCAGGTGGTAAGTCTGGATTCCATCACCGGCCCCGGCTTTGACACCGAGCTGCTGCCCGACAACGTGATGGAGATCCTACAGTCCGGCGGCTACAAGCTGATTTTGGCCAACAGCTCCTACAAGACCGGCACGGATGCCATCAACAGTCAGCTGGACGAGATGATCGGCCTGATCAAAAATGTAGATCCCGAGGGCGTCATCACCGGTGAAGGTGCCATGACCAAAGACCTGATCGAGGTGGCAGACGTGGACTTCAAGAACGTCAACGTCTGGTCGATCATGGCCGTTCTGGTCATCATCGCCATCTCCTTCAAGAGCATCTCCATCCCGGTGCTGCTGGTCGCCAGCATCGAAGCCGCAATTGCCATCAATATGGGCATCCCGTACTTTACCGGTACGCAGCTGCCCTTCATCGCCAGCATCGTTATCGGCACCATCCAGCTGGGCGCTACCGTGGACTACTCCATCCTGATGACCACCCGTTATCACGAGGAGCGCGCCTTTGGCCGCACCCCCAAGGAAGCTGCTCAGCAGTCGCTGGAGCACTGCAGCCAGTCCATCCTGACCAGCGGCCTGACCTTCTTTGCCGCTACGGTCGGCGTGGCTGCCATCAGTAAGATGGAGCTGCTGCGGAGCATCTGCCTGCTGATCTCCCGCGGCGCTCTGATCAGTATGCTGGTCATTCTGGTGATGCTGCCCGCCGCCCTGATGCTGTGCGACTGGCTCATCCGCCACACCACCCTGAAATGGATGGTCCCTGAATCTGCCAACGCCAAGAAGTCTGAAAAGGAGTAATGCGTTATGAAAAAATCGCTTCGTTTCGCCAGTGCGGCGCTGGCAGTTGCCCTTGCCGCCAGCTGTGCAGCCCCGGCTTTTGCCGCAGGCGGCAGCAGCTTTACCAAGTCTGAGACCGTGTACGCTGTGATGAACGCCGATGGCTCCATCCAGAGCACCACCGTCAGCGAGCATGTTTACAGCGCCTCCGGTCTGTCCAAAGTAACCGACCAGAGCACCCTGACCAACATCCAGAACACCGAGAGCAGCGCCGAGTTCACACAGGACGGCGAAAAGCTGGTGTGGAACACCGACGATACCGATGTGTATTATAAAGGTGACACCGACCGCGCCCTGCCCATTCAGGCTACCGTTACCTACGCGCTGGACGGTCAGGAAGCCGCACTGGAGGATCTGATCGGCAAGAGCGGTCATCTGACTATGACCATCGCCCTGAAGAATAACGAGACCGGCACCGTGAACGTGAACGGCACCGACCGCACCATCGTCACCCCGCTGGTCACCGCCGTGGGCGTGATCTTTGGGCAGGATGCCACCAACGTGGTGGCTGCCCACGGTCTGGTGGAAAGCGCCGCCAAGAGCAATGTGGCTGCCTTTGTCACCCTGCCGGGCGTGAAGGATTCCCTGTCCGGTCTGCTGCCGGACGAGCTGGACACCATTGAGGACTATCTGCAGGACACCATCACGGTGGAAGCAGATGTCACCGGGCTGACCTGCCCGCAGGTGATGATGGCCTGCGCCACCAGCGCTGCGGCTCTGGGCACTGACAATGTGTTTGACCTGAGCAGCCTCAACGACCTGACCGACGGCATCAACCAGCTGAACGATGCCATGAGCCAGCTGCTGGACGGCGCTTCTCAGCTGGAGGACGGCACCAGTCAGCTGGCCAGCGGTGTGCTGGCACTGCTGGACGGCGCCAACACCCTGAACAATGGTGCAGCCGCACTGGACGAGGGTCTGGGGCAGCTGACCACCGGTCTGGACACCCTGAGCTCCAACAACAGCGCCCTGAACAGCGGCGCACAGCAGGTGGCGGACGGCGTGCTGGCTTCTGCCAACAAGACCCTGAAAGAGGGCGGCCTGATCGACACCGATATGACCTGGGACAACTACGCCGCGGTCATCGACAACATTCTGACCATGAACGACAAGACGCTGGCTGCCGGCCGCCGCAAGATCGTGCGCACCGTCTGGGAGCAGGCTCCCAGCTTCAAGGACAGCCAGCTGAATCTGGCACTGTACCTTTCCGCTACCAAGACGAACCATGATCTGGAGGCCGCTCTGCACCTGATGCAGAACTACGACCCCTCCATGCTGTGCGGTCTGGTGCAGCTGCTGACCACGCAGGAAGCCAAGGACACCGCCAAGGCTGAACTGAAGTATCAGGTAGAGAACAGTCAGGATATCGCCGATGTGCGTGCCCTGAAGGACAGCCTTGCCCAGATCCAGTACTTCGTTTCCAGCGTGGGCCAGTACACTGCCGGTGTACAGACCGCCGCAGACGGCGCCCACTCTGCCAAGGACGGCAGCGCACAGCTTGCCGCCGGTACCAAGACCCTGTACGATAGCGTGAACACCCTGAACGATGGCGCAAGCCAGCTGAATGACGGCACCCACCAGCTGAACGACGGTTTGAACCAGTTCAACGAGGAGGGCATCTCCAAGCTGACCGGTGCACTGGATCAGGATCAGCTGCACGGCCTCAAAACCGTGCTGGACGAGATGACCGACCGGCTGGAAAACTACACCAGCTTTGCCGGTGCACCCGAGGACGCCGAGAGCAGTGTGAAATTTATCTACAAGACCGCCGAGACCGTGGCCGCTGCCAACAATGCTGTGGCTGAGACCGAGACGGTGAAGGAGGGTAACATCTTTACCCGCCTGTGGCAGCGCATCGTGGACCTGTTCAAGTTCTGATAATGCCAACATCCTTCCAGAATCGTATATAGATACACAGGAGCGCCCCGCAGCCGAATGACTGCGGGGCGCTTCTGCGTCTGCGGGAATATTTCAGGGTGAAAAGCATACAATAAAAAGAAAGCATTTTGATTGCATTTTGCTTTCTCTTGTGATAAAATCAAAGAAAGAAGGAGGTGCTGGATATGGCACAGATCAGTGTACGCGTGGATGATGCCGTGAAGCATGAAGCGGAACAGACCTTTGACGAAATCGGTCTGAGCATGAACACGGCTATCACGATCTTTCTCAAGGCCTGCGCCCGGGAAAAGCGCATTCCGTTCGAGCTGACCGCAGACCCCTTTTATTCCTCTGCCAATCAGCGTTATCTGGAAGGCATCATGCGGGATGTGCGCAGCGGCAAGGCGCATTTTGCCCCGCATGATCTCATTGAGGAAGCCTGATGCGGCTGCTGTGGGAGGATCGCGCATGGGAAGATTACCTTTATTGGCAGATGCAGGACAAAAAGACGCTGAAACGCATCAACGCGCTGATCAAGGATATCGCCCGCAACGCCTTTGACGGCATCGGCAAGCCGGAACCGCTGCGCGGTACGCTCAGCGGCTGGTGGAGCCGCCGTATCGACGATGTGAACCGCATCGTTTACTACGAAGAAAACGGCATTGTGTTTATCGTTTCCTGCCGCGGACATTACGATGACACCTGACAGCAGCTGCTGTATCTAAAAAAGGACACCGGATAGCCTGCGGGCTGTCCGGTGTCCTTTTTTAGATAAAATTACTGATCCTTTTCCACCATCATCTTGCTGGCTTTATAGATATCGCCGCAGCCGAGGGTGATGACCAGATCGCCGGGCTGGGCGTTCTGCTTGACCCAGTCGGCGGCTTCCTGCAGGCTGTTCACCAGCACGGAGCCGGGGATCTGTGCTGCCAGCTTTGCGCTGGTAATGGTAGGGTCGTTGGGCTCGCGGCTGCCCATGATGGGGGTCAGCACCGTGATGTCCGGGATCTTGAGCACATCCACAAAGTCGTTGAACAGCATCTTGGTGCGGCTGTATGTAAACGGCTGGTGGACGGCGATCAGGCGCTTGTAGCCCATCTCCTTGGCGGTGTTCAGGGTGGCGCGCAGTTCGGTGGGGTGGTGGGCGTAGTCGTCGATGACCAGCGCACCGTTGCACTCGCCGTACACCTCAAAGCGGCGGCCTGCGCCCTTGAAGTTCAGGGCAGCCTCGGCGCACTGCTCTGCGCTCAGGCCCACAAAGCGGCACACGGCGCACATGGCCAGTGCATTATAAATATTGTGGCGGCCGGGCACAGACAGGCGGATGCGGGTGGTGTCGGTCGTATTCCACTCCTTCAGGTTGAACTCGAAGAAGCCGGGCTTATACTCGTTGATGTTGATAGCGCGGTAGTCGGCGTGGTTGTCGATGGCAAAGGTGCGCACCCGGCGGTCCAGCGTGTACATCACGTCCATGGTGTTCTTATCATCGGCGTTGGCAAAGATCATAAACTGGGTCATCAGGGCAAAGCGCTTGAAGGCGAACTTCAGCTCGCCCATGCTGCCGTAGTAATCCAGATGGTCGTTGTCGATGTTCAGCACCACGGACAGGTAAGGGGTCAGCTTCAGGAAGGTCTCGGCAAACTCGCAGGCCTCAATAACGATATCATCGCCCTTGCCGGCCTTGCCGTAGCCGTTGATGAGGGGCAGCTTGCCGCCGATGACGGCAGAGGGGTCGCGCCCTGCCAGTTCCAGCGCAGTGGTAATCATGGAGGTGGTGGTGGTCTTGCCGTGGGTGCCGGACACGCAGATGCTCTGCTTGTACAGGCGGCTCACATAGCCCAGCAGCACGCTGCGCTCCACGGTGGGGATGCCATAGGAGGCAGCTGCATTCAGCTCCACGTTATCCTTGGAGATGGCGGCAGAGTACACCACCATGTCCGCACCAACAACGTTATCCGCATTGTGGCCAAGGCTGACCTTCACGCCCATCTCCCGCTCGTAGCGGATGATGCTGCCGTCCAGCACATCGCTGCCGGACAGCTCGTAGCCCTTGGCGGCCAAGATCTGGATCAGCGGGTACATTCCGCTGCCGCCGCAGCCGATAAAATGGATCTTCTTTACATGGTCCAGCAGATGCTGGCTATAATCCGAGTACATGAACATAGTAAGGCTCTCCTCCAAATATTAACGGCTGCAGCGCAGACCGATTCCTTCCAAATATGGGGACACACTCTTATTATATAATTTTTGCAGCATAAAATAAACAGGTAAGGCCGAATTTTCGGAAAGAACCATAATTTTTTTGTGAATTTTGTGATATGTGTACAACAAAATCCCAGCAGTATTACTTTGCCCGCCGCCGCAGGATCTCGTCCAGAATGGCATCGGCCACGTCTGCCTTGCTCATCAAAGGCAGCTCCCGGGTGCCGTCCGGGGTGATGAAGGTGACCACGTTGGTGTCCACCCCAAAGCCTGCACCGGCCACCTTGAGGTTGTTTGCCACCACCATGTCCAGATTTTTCTTGGCAAGCTTCGCGGAGGAGTTTTCCACAAGATCCCGGGTCTCCATGGAAAAGCCGCACAGGAACTGGTGGGTCTTGCGGGGGCCGATGGTGCCAAGGATATCCTCGGTGCGCTCCACGGGGATGGAAAGGTCGCCTTCCTTCTTTTTGATCTTGTCATCTGCCACAGTGGCGGGGCGGTAGTCTGCCACGGCAGCGGCCATGATGAGCACATCAGTGGTGTCAAAGCGGTCAGTCACCGCCTCGTACATCTGCCGGGCGGTGGTCACCGGCACATCGGTGGTGAACTTGACCGGCGGCAGCGCGGTCTGCCCGTGGATCAGGGTCACTTCGGCGCCCCGCATGGCGGCGGCGCGGGCAAGGGCGTAGCCCATCTTGCCGGTGGAGTGGTTGGTCAGGTAGCGCACCGGGTCCAGCGCCTCCTGCGTAGGGCCGGCAGTCACCGCGATGCGCAGCCCTGCCAGATCCTTCGGGCGGGCGATGGTGTGCAGGATGTGCTCCAGCAGCACTTCTTCCTTGGGCAGGCGTCCGCTGCCCACATCCTTGCAGGCCAGCACGCCGCTTTCGGAGGGGATGACGGTAAAGCCGTACCGCTCCAGCGTGGCAAGGTTATCCTGCGTGATGGGGTTTTCCAGCATCCCGGTGTTCATGGCGGGGGCTACCAGCTTGGGGCATTTGGCGGCCAGCACCACGGTGGTAAGCATATCGTCCGCAATGCCGTGCGCCATTTTGGCAATGACGTTGGCGGTGGCGGGGGCTACAAGGATCACATCCGCCTTTTTTGCCAGCGAGATGTGGGTGACCTCAAACTTGAAATCCCGGTCAAAGGTGTCCACCATGCACTTGTGGCCAGTCAGGGTCTCAAAGGTGAGAGGGGTGATGAACTGGGTGGCGTTCTGGGTCATGATGACCTCCACATCCGCCCCCAGCTTGCGCAGTGCACTGGCCACGTTGGCCATCTTATAGGCGGCAATGCCGCCGCTCACGCCCAGCAGGACGCACTTGCCGTTCAGATCCATGGTTCGTTTACCTCCCGGAAAAACAGTTCTTTTCCACATATCTTACCTTAGTATAATGCAAAACTTCCACCAGCACAACAAAATCTTTGCCGGGAACTTGTATCCTGCGCAAAAATGCGGTAAAATACGCTTGACAAAGAGCAAACCGGTTCTTTTCTTTTACTTTGAAAAGGAAAACAGAATTATGATCTTAGCCATTGATATAGGCAACACCACCGTCGCCCTTGGGGGCATCCGGGACGGACGTGTATGCTTTGTGGCGCGCATGGACACGGTGCGCACCCGCACGGCTGCGGAATATCGTGCCGAGATGGATAAAATTTTTGCGCACCGCCGCCACCCGGAGCGTCCCATGCGCTTTGAGGGTGCGGTGCTCACCAGCGTAGTGCCCCAGATCACCGGGGCACTGGCCGAGTGCGCCCGTCACTACACCGGCAAAAAGCCGGTCATCGTTTCGCCGGACATCCGCACCGGGCTGACCATGGGGGTGGACGAGCCCCGCGCCGTGGGCAAGGACCGGCTGGTGGATGCCGCCTACGCGGCGGCAAACTTTCCGCTGCCGGTCGTCACGGTAGACCTTGGCACCGCCACCACCTTTAATGTGGTGGACAAAGACCGGGTATTCCGGGGCGGCGTGATCTGCCCCGGCCTTTCCACCGGGCTGCGCGCACTGGGCGAGCGCTGTGCCCAGCTGCCGCAGGTGCATCTGGGCTCCCCGAAAAAAGCCATCGGCACCAATACCGAAAGCTGTATGCTGTCCGGCTCGGTGCTGGGCACCGCCGTGCTCATTGACGGCATGGTGCAGCGCATTGAAGAGGAATTGGGCAGCCCGGCCACGCTGGTGGTCACCGGCGGGCTGGCAAAGTACGTCACCCCGCTGTGCCGCCACCCCCTGGCCTATGACCCGGAGCTGCTGATGAAGGGGCTGGCACTGCTGTACCAGCTGAACGCCCCGCAGGAGCACAGCCACAGCCATGGCGGCGGCAGGCACTACGGTCAACAGAGACGCCCCCGGGCAAAGCACCCGTACCCCAACCGCCGCACCCGCCGCGAGCCGGAGACGCTGGTAGGCTGAGGGAACAAGAGGATAAGGGAGAGCATTATGAAACTGGGCATTCTTGGCACGGGTAAGATCGTGCAGGAATTTTTGCCATGGCTTGTGGAGCACACGCCGTTTACTGTGCAGGCGGTGTGCAGCACCCCACGCTCGGCGGCAAAAGCCGCAGAGCTGTGTGCGCAATATCAGATCCCACAGCACACCACCAATTATTTTGAGCTGCTGCAATGGGTGGACGCGGTCTACATCGCCGTGCCCAACTTGCAGCACGCCCGCTACGCCCGGGTGGCACTGGAGGCGGGCAAGCACGTCATTGTGGAAAAGCCCATGGCGGTGACCGCCGCCGAGACCGAGGAGCTGGCTGCGCTGGCACAGCGCAAGCGGCTATTCCTCTTTGAGGCTATGACCACCCAGTACCAGCCCAACTACGCAAAGCTCCGGGAGCTGCTGCCCCGGGTGGGTACAGTGCGCATGGTACAGTGCAGCTTCAGCCAGTATTCCAGCCGGTACGACGCCTTTTGTGCCGGGCAGACCCCGCCGGTGTTCGACCCGCTGTGCGCGGGCGGCGCACTGATGGACTTGGGCGTGTACAACGTCAGCTACATCGTAGGTCTGTTCGGTGAGCCCAACAAGGCGGTGTATGCCGCCAACATGGAGCGCAACATCGACACCAGCGGTGTGCTGATGATGGATTACAGCGGCTTCAAGGCGGTAAGCCTTGCCGCCAAGGACTGCGCAGCCCCTGCCCGCTGCATCATTCAGGGCACAAAGGGCTACATTCTGCAAAAATCCACCCCGAACTACTGCGGCGGCGTGACCTTCCACCCCAACGAGGGCAAGGAGGAGCACTACAACCTGAACGGGGACCGTCCCCGGCAGGCGGCAGAGTTCGAGGCCTTTTACCGCGCCATGACCGCCGGAGATCAGGAGCTGTGCGCCCGCATGCTGGATACCAGCATCGCGGTGAGCCGGGTACTCACGGTGGCGCGCCGCAGCGCCGGGGTGCGCTTCCCCGGTGACAGATTTTAACGCATTTTTCTCTGGAACACGCCCTGACAACTACGCGCTTCCAAGAGATTTGAATAATCACCTAAAACCCGCACAGAGCGGGCAGGTTTGCGCCGTATCCGACAAAAAGGGCGGAACGGCAGCAGGAGGAAAACTGAATTATGAAGAATACCAATACCAAGACTCTGACTCGTGTGGCCCTGCTGGTGGCCATTGAACTGGTGATGAAGCTTGTCGGTCTGGGCAGTGTGCCCATGGGCCCGCTGTACATGAGCTTCCTCACCCTGCCCATCGCTGTGGGCGCTATCACCATGGGCCCCGCCGTGGGTGCCCTGCTGGGCGGCGTGTTCGGCGCTGTGAGCTTCTACGATGCCATCACCGGTGCCTCTGCCATGACCGGCGCACTGTTTCAGGTCAGCCCGCTGAACACCTTTATCCTGTGCGTGGGTATGCGTATGCTCATGGGTTTGTGCTGCGGCCTGATCTTCAAGGGCCTGCAGAAGCTGGATAAGTCCCGCACCTGGAGCTACATCGTCAGCGCCATGACCGCACCCGCCCTGAACACCCTGTTCTTCATGGGCTACATCGTGCTGGCTTTCTACGGCTGCGACTATGTGCAGAATCTGGTGTCCGTCAAGGGCGCTGCCAACCCCTTCATGTTCGTTGTGCTGCTGGTCGGCGTGCAGGGCGTTGCCGAATTTCTGGTGTCCGGCATTCTGGGCGGCATCGTCGCCCGCGCCGTGGCAAAGTTCCTGAAGTAAGACCGGCCGCGCACCATGTCAGGGCGGCGCATCCGTGTTTAGAATAGAAAAATGAATGCTCCTCCGGCAACTGCCGGGGGAGTTTTTTGTTGGGAACGGCTCCAATATCCTCCCTGTGAAAATGCAATGCCGGAGCGTCTGAGGACGCTCCGGCATTGCCCTATTCACAAAAATATCGTCCCGTCTGCCCGGCAGCCTTTACTTTTTCTCCCGCAGCTGTTCCAGATAGCCATCGGCCTTGATGGCCTCCGGGGTAAAGGAGTTATTCTTCCACCAGTTCA
The DNA here is from genome assembly GCF_040096515.1 of Faecalibacterium tardum. Taxonomy (NCBI): domain Bacteria; kingdom Bacillati; phylum Bacillota; class Clostridia; order Eubacteriales; family Oscillospiraceae; genus Faecalibacterium; species Faecalibacterium tardum. Next base: position 60,950 of record NZ_JBBMEO010000009.1, read on the forward strand.
CAAGGGCGGCGGTCACGGTCAGGCCGGTGGTCACCAACTGTTCCACGGTGGAGCTCTCGATGGGCAGCACAGGCTTGCCGCAGGCGCTCAGTACCTGATTGGTCAGTGCCAGCGCCAGCGCAGCCGTGCGCGCCAGCGTAGCAGCAGAAATTTTGCAATGGGTATCGTTCATAGGTTCAGTTCCTCTCTTTCTCTAAATCTGCGATGCGGTGGTTGGCCACCTTCATCTGTTCTTCTAAAATGGGTACGCGGCGGGCAAAGTTGTTATGCTCCCGCACCTCCCGGGTCAGTTCCTCCAGCTTTGTGTCGGTCACCGCTTGGCTTTTTCCGTTGGCGATCAGCACGCCGATCAGGGTCACCGCACCTGCGATGATGGCTGAAATGATGCTTGTCATCGCGCTCACCCCCTCCACCGGGCTTTGTCTGCCCGGGTATCCACGTGCACCCAGCCGGTGGCTCTGCCCGCCTTCATCGGGTAGCGGCCAACGCCGCCCCAGTCCGGCATCAGGCTTTCGGCGTAGGCGGCTACGTCCTCCACGCTCACGCCCTGTACCCGGATGTCTGCCGCCCGGCCCAGCAGGTGCTGGCTGCTCTTGGCGCCGCCCACGGCCGCGTTGTGCGCTGCCGTGCGGTAGCCGCTGGTAATGGTCACCGCCTTGCCAAAGTGCTCCCGGATGCACTGGAGCAGCAGCATCAGCGCATCGTCCACCATAACGGTGTCGCTGCCGTCCCGGCAGCGCAGCTCCCGCACCTTAAAGTCCGGTGCAAGGCGGCGTTCTCCGTCCCTTGCAAGGCTATATTGTCGGATCATCTCTCTGCCTCCTTTCCGCATCACAGTCCCCGCATCCAGTTCTCAATGATGGTGCTGCGGTACTCATGCGCCCGCAGACCCGGATGGCCGTTGTAGAGGGCAAGTTGAAAGGCATCGTTGCGCAGCTGCTTTGCCGTAGGGCTGGCGTCCGCGCGTCCTGCGCTGTGTGCGGTCAGCAGCAGCGGGTGCTGCGCGTCGTTCAGGTCCAGTACCGGTACACCCCAGTAGGCGCAGATCTCCTTCACCGTTGTCCGGTAGGCTGCACTCATCCATCCGTCCGCAAGGATCACGCCCAGCTTCGCGTAGGGAATGTTCTTCATCAGATACTCAAAAACGATATTGTACGCGCCCCACACCGTTGCGTTGGTGGTATCTGTTTTAGTGCCGACAATGGCGGTCGGGTCAAAGCCCTGTGCCGTGTCCGGCTCACACTCGTTCAGGCCGAACATCAGGGTGATGTAGTCCGCATCCTTCGGTACGGCCTTGTACCGCTCCACCGAGAACGGCAAAAGCCGCCCGGTGATATTGGTGAACACAGAGCCGCTCACAGCCTCGTTCACCAGCGTCATGTCGTTGCGCTTTGCGATCCACCACGGGTATGTTTTCCATGCTTTCAGCTTCTGGTCGTAAAAATCCGAGTTCGTGCCGGTGTTGCCGGCAGCATCCGTGTAACCGGTCGCGTCGCCTGCGGTAAAACTGTCTCCGCAGGCCACATATTTCTTCCCGTACAGCACGTTGCCGCTTGCTGTACCGAGGGGATCACCATGTACATCATAGATCATACCGTGCCCTCCTGAATGAACTTGTTGATCTTCGTATCGCTCAGCAGTCCTTTGTACACCTTACACTGGTACAGTGTGCCGTCCCAGCAGCGGGTCATCTCGCCGCCATTCGTGCCCGGAGCACCACCGATCAGCAGGCTCTCCGGCACGTCCGTAAGGGTATGTTTGGTTACCTTCCAGCCACTCAGCGTGCAATGGGTGCTGCCGCCGCGATACTTCTGGCCGTCCAGCTGGATCACGTACCGTGTGCGGGTCTTGAGGTGTGCAACGCTGTCCGATAGCGTCACGTCGCAATAGTCGTAATAAGCAATACTGGTGGTGCCGTTGTTGGGGTTCAGATTGATGTTGATACCCGGCAGATTGAAGTTATCGCCGGTCTCGGTCATGCAGTGCACAAACACGATCCATGCTTTGTCGTTAAAGCTGTCGCTGGCCTTTGCATCCAGCAAAATGGTGTACTGCGGTGTCTCAGTGCCCGCGTGCTCCAGCATCTTTACGCCGGTATCAATGCCCTTTGTCAGTGCCGTTTCACCGGGCAGGTCGTAGAGCAGCTGCGCCGTCTCCACCTCTGCCACCGTCACCGTACAGCTTGCACTCTTGCCGCCTGCGGTGGCAGTCACGGTACAGTTGCCCGCTTTGATGCCCGTCACCACGCCGTTTGCCACCGTGACAAACCCGGCAGGTGCAACGCGCCACACCACTACATGGCTGGTGGCGTTTGCGGGCAGCACGGTAGCCGTCAGGGTCTTGCTTTCGCCCTCGTTCAGGGTCAGGGTGCTGCTGCTCAGGCTCACGCTCTGCACCGGAATATCCTGTGCACTTCTGCCCCACTCTACACGCAAGGCATTCAGGGTATCTTGTGCATCGCTGGTTTTGTAGGCTGCATTCTCAAACAGGTTCAGCAGCAGCTCTTTCGCAATTTCACTCACTCCCTCGCCCGGGTCGCCCTTATCGCCCTTCGGGCCTGCCGGACCCGCCGGGCCCGGGTCGCCTTTCTCGCCCTTCACCCCCGTGGTTGCCGCAATGCCCGCTTCCATGTGGTTCAGGTGGGCAGCCGTCAGAGTCTGGCCGTCCACAAAATTCTGTTTTACGTAGCTCATATTAACTCCTTCCAAGGATCATTCTGCCCAGCACCGCAAGGCTCAGCCGGGCAGTCATCTTGTTTTCCGGCTTTTCCGGCTGTGGGGCGCTCCACAGCGCCGCCAAGCGGTCATAGGCGGTCATGGCTGCATCATTGCCCGCCGCCAGAAGCCGCAGGATTGCCAGCAGTTCCCGCTTTTCCGCGGTGGTAATACCGCCGGTTCCCAGCAGCCCTACCAGCGCTTCCCACGCCGGGGTGTCCGGTGCAGGCATCGTGCCCTCCGCCGTGCCGCTGTTGGCGCATACCTTGCACCGCACATCGGCGCTGGTCACAGTACGGCTGCCGTCCGTACCCTCAAAGGTGATGCAGCCCGTGCCGGGCACTGCTGTTACCGCCGCCGGAACGGTCAGCACACCGTTTTCCACCAGCGTGGCCGCGCTTGCACCGGGGGTGTGCCAGTGGGCGCATACCGTCAGCCCCTTCCACTCGCCCCGCTGCTCAATGCGCAGCCGGTAGTTGCCCCGGTTGCCCGCGTAACCCAGCAGCAGCTGCCCGCCGGGCACTGCTGCCGCACCGTTGCGCTCCAGCCGGATGGTCATCTCATTCATGCTGCACCCCACCCTTACACATACTGGTAACCCTCTACGTTGAAGGGGTACTCAAAGCTGAGGCTCGAGTCCGTTCTCACAACGCCGATACTCAGCACGCCGCTGTCTGCAAAGCTCATCCGCACAGGCGCTGCACCGCTGCACTTGACGCCGTTGCTGAAGTCATAGCTTACACCGCCCACCATGGCCACCGCCGTGCCGCCCCGCACAATGCGGGTGCTGCCGTACTCCGCAGCAGCGGCGACCGGGTTCGTGCTGTTTTCTGCCGTGGGTGCCACCATCCGCACCACAATGTAATCCACCGTCTCCGGCACAGTCAGGCTCGTTGCGGCCTTGCCCGCAGTGCCCGCACCGGTGTATACCAGCTTTCCGTCCATGTCCATCATCCTTTCCAGTCGTTTCAGTTTTTCGGTCAGGCTAAAACCCAGCACCGTGTCAATGTTTTCCGCTGTCATTTCCAGCGTGCCGTCCGCGCTCACGGTCAACCCCCGCCCGGGCTTTACGCCGCCCAGCACGGCTGCGGTAGCACACGGCAGTGTGTAGCCCGTGCTGAATTTCCGGTCTGCCTCCGCCTTGGAATAAAACCGGTCATCTGCACCCAGCTGCAGCAGCACTGCCGCCTTTTCCTGCGCCGACCAGCTTGCTGCCCCGGCGGCACTGGTCAGCGCTTTTTTTACGCCGTAGGGCAGCAGCGCCGGGGTCAGGGGCGCGTAGGCCTCGGTCATGCGGTCCAGCTGTGCCGCCGTGGCGGGCACGGTGGTCAGGGTAGCATCTGCCCGCACCGCAACACCGTACTGCCCGTTCGCCCGTACTGCGCCGGGCACGGCTGCTGTGGGCACGGTCTCGCTGCGCACATAGGGGCGCAGGTCCGGCAGCGGGGTGGTGTCGGTCTGTACCGCGCCGGTGGCGGTATCCACACTGAGGATGCGCACCACCTCGCCGGGCAAAGGCTGCACCGGGAGCGGCACCGCCGCCACATCCTGTGCGTCCAAATGCACCGCGCCGCCCTTGCTGTTCACGCTCAGCACGGTGCCGTCCTTGGGCGCGTAGCTCTCGGCACGCAGCGCGGCGTCCTCCGCCCGCTTTGCGCAGGCATCGGCATCGGTGCGGTCGGCCAGAATTTTGTCCGCCGCCTTTTGCGCCAGCGCCGCCTGTACGGCGGTGTCTGCTGCGCCGTTCTCGGCGCGGCGGGCGCTCTCCGCTGCGGCGCGGGCGCTTTCCAGCACGCGGGCCACGAACTGCTCGTACACCGAGGGCGGCAGCTCCTCGCTGCCGCCGTCCGTAGGCAGGGTGGCGTACACATCGTAACTGCCGGGGCGGGTGTAGGCGGTGTAGCCGCCGCTGCCCATGGCGGCCAGCATCCACTGTCCCCGCACGCTGCCGGTCAGGCGGCGGTCCACCGTCACGCTGCCATCGGTGTCCAGCGGAATAGCCGCCAGCTGCACCCCATCACTGCGGCGCAGATACAGCGCCATGGTGCACCCCGCCCACGCTGCGGGCAGGATGAACTGCAGCCGGTCCACCCCCTCGGCGTTCTGTGCGCCAAGGTGCAGCCGGTGCGGCTGGGGCACAAATTCGGTGCCGCCGCACTGCTGCTTAAGGATCTCGATCTCCATGCAAAACCTCCTTTTCTGTTTGCTGTCCCGATTGTACCGCTGGAGGTGCAAAACTATCCAGAGTGTACAGAAAATGTGAAATTTTCTGCTCTTCGGCATTTTGCTAAACGGGGTTTTTGCACCGCAAATACAGGCCGTTTTCCCCTGCCGGAAGCGGGTAATTCCCTTGCAGGTTTTCTATGCAAAACCCGCGATGTGGGGCAGCTTGTTTTGGGCGCAGCGGCCGCCGCTGCGGCCTTATTTGCAGGGAAAAAAGCCGATGCAAATGTTAAAAATTCATGAACGAATCACCCGCAGAAAAAAGGAAAAAATCAGATGGAAACTACCTAAAAACCAAAATATCAAAGAAAACACTGTGAAAATTGCACAAAAAATAATGTTACAAATCTAACAAAGCACATGATGCAAATTTGACAGATGCTTTACGGTCTGGTAAAATAACGTTTGTGCAACGAACGTTGCAGCGTTTAAATTCTATCTGGATGAAGTAAAAAGCCGTCCTGCGTACGGCACGGCACGGGCAGATGCGGCCCGTGTCTGGGCAGTTTTGTGGTCTGCCCGAAGCGGATTCCAACCTGTAATACGATGCTCCGCTTTTTACCCAAAGAGAGCATCGTATTTGACTGTGCGGCGCTTATATCCCCAGCCGCCGCAGTCCGGGCGGTCGGGGTGCCGATGCAGCATCCGCAGCCGCGCCAAATACGACAAAGAGAGGAGTTGTCTCGTATCGCTTCCGTTAAATTGAAGAAAGCAGTTACTGCCGCAAAGCAGGCAGTATCTCCCCGTGTGCTGGCATTTTGTGTCATGGTGGTATGTCTTGTGGCTACTCTTGGCGTCACCGCTGCAAATCTGCGGCTGACCTACGTCACCGACTCCAATGGTGCACGGCAGGTCCTTGTGACCGATGCCGATGCTTCCCCCGCACAGGTCATGCACCTTTCCGGCATCCGCTCTGAAGAGGGCGATGAGGTCTACTACACCGCGTTCAGCGGCAATCTTGCCTCCCTGAACATCGAGCGCGCATTCTCCGTCAGCATCACCGCCGACGGGCAGGAGTACCCGGTCAAACTGGTGTTCGGCACTGTTGCCGATGCACTGGAGCGCGCCGGTATCACCCTTGAAGGGGACGACTACACCGAGCCTGCGCTGGATCATGTTGTGACCGCCGGCAGCCAGATCGTGGTCCATCGCGTAGACTACGCTGAGCGTGTGGAGACCCAGGCCATCCCCTACGACACCCAGTATGTCTACACCAGCCTGTACTTCCGCAACACCGGCCGCACCACCACCCTGCAGCACGGTGCAGCCGGTCAGCAGACCGTGACCACCCGCGACCGCTATGTGGACGGCGAGCTGGAGAACAGCACCGTTGTGGATACCACCACCACGGTGGAGCCCACCGACCACGTCATCAAGACCTACGGCGCAGGCGCGCCGGTGTCCCCCCTGACCGGTGCGGACGGCACCACCAACGCCCCCACCTCTTATAGCAAGGTGCTTACCGGCAAGGCCACCGGCTACTATTCCCGTACCGGCAAGGGCTCTTCCGGTCTGGGTCTGGGCTACGGCACCGTGGCTGTGGACCCGGACGTGATCCCCTACGGCACCAAGCTCTACATCACCTCCACCGACGGCAAGTTCGTCTACGGCTACGCCGTAGCCACCGACACCGGCATCGCCGTCCAGAAGGGGCAGATCCTTGTAGACCTGTTCTACGAGACCTACGCCGAAAGCGTCATCAACGGCGCCATTCAGGTCAACGTCTACGTTGTGGGCTGAGCCGTAAACAAAACAGAATAACCACGCAAAGAGACCGCTGTACAAACTGTGCAGCGGTCTCTTTTGATGTGAGCGGAAAAACTTTTTTATTTCGGAGCACCGGAGCGTCTGCGGACGTTCCGGTGCTCCATTTTCACAGGAAGGGGCTCTGGCCGAAACCCTTTCCTCTTTTTCGCAACGCTTTCGCCGGAACCGTTTGGCAAATGAGCAGTTTACACGATGTCGAGCTGCAAATTTTGGATGGTATGCCCACAACATACAGAGAAGTCCAGAAAATTTGTGGTAATTGTATTTGAATTTTGGACAAAAAGTCTTGCAAATCTGGTCAAAACCTTTTAATATAAAAGAGTACAAAGCTGTGGAAGCCGCTTTCGGCTTCCACACGGGGAGGAGCAGTCTATGAAACCGACCGAAGAAAAGATTCAGAGCAATACATCGGATCTGCCGGTGTACCTGTTCAAGCAGGGCAATAACTGCGAGGCTTATCGCTACTTCGGCGCACATCTGGAAACGCGGGTCGGAGAGTCCGGCGTCGTGTTCCGTGTATGGGCACCGCACGCCGCAGCCATCAGTGTGGTAGGCGACTTTAACAGCTGGAAGCCCGGCAGCCATCCCATGCGCAAGGTTGATGGCGATTCCGTGTGGGAATTGTTCATTCCCGGCATGAAGGAATACGATGTTTATAAATATTGCGTGACCACCCGCGCAGGCGACCTTGTCTACAAGGCCGATCCTTACGCCTTCCACGCCGAGACCCGGCCGTCCAATGGCAGCAAAGTCTACGATCTGTCCGGCTTTGCATGGCACGACGCCGCATGGCAGGCCGCACAGAAAAAGGCGGACGTGATCAACGGCCCGATGAATATCTACGAGATGCACGCCGGCAGCTGGAAGATGAAGGAGGGCGGCAAGCCCTACAACTACTCCGAGCTGGCGGACGAGCTGATCCCGTACATCAAGGATATGGGTTATACCCATGTAGAGCTGCTGCCGGTGATGGAATATCCGTTTGACGGCAGCTGGGGCTATCAGGTCACCGGCTATTTTGCACCCACCAGCCGCTACGGCACCCCCAAGGACTTTATGGCCTTCGTGGATAAGATGCACGCCGCAGGCATTGGCGTCATCATGGACTGGGTGCCCGCCCACTTCCCCAAAGACCAGTTCGGCCTGTACAATTTTGACGGCGAGGCCTGCTACGAAGACCCCAACCCCAAGCGCGGCGAGCACAAGGAGTGGGGCACCATGGTGTTCGATTTTGGCCGCAACGAGGTGCAGAGCTTCCTCATTTCCAGCGCACTGTACTGGCTGGAGCAGTACCACATCGACGGTCTGCGCGTGGATGCCGTGGCCTCCATGCTGTATCTGGACTACAACCGCAAGCAGGGCGAATGGGAGCCCAATAAGGACGGCGGCAAGGAGAATCTGGAAGCTATCGCCTTCCTGCGCAAGCTGAACAACACCGTGCTGGGCCGTCACCCCCACAAGTACATGATCGCCGAGGAGTCCACCGCGTGGCCTATGGTCACAAAGCCCGCTTCGGACGGCGGTTTAGGCTTCAACTTCAAGTGGAACATGGGCTGGATGAACGATATGCTCAGCTACATGAAGACCGACCCGCTGTTCCGCTCCGGCAACCACAACAAGGTGACCTTCAGCTTCTTCTACGCTTTCAGTGAGAACTTTGTCCTGCCCATCAGCCACGATGAGGTCGTGCACGGCAAGGGCAGCCTGCTGAACAAGATGCCCGGCGAGTATGACGACAAGTTTGCCAATCTGCGCACCTTCTTCGGCTACATGATGGCACACCCCGGCAAGAAGCTGCTGTTCATGGGACAGGAGTTCGGTCAGTTTGCCGAGTGGAACGAGACAAAGCAGCTGGACTGGATGCTGCTGGATTACGACAAGCACGCCGAGCTGCAGAACTACGTCCGCACCCTGAACGCCTTTTATAAAGAGCACCCTGCCCTCTGGCAGATCGATTACAGCTGGGAAGGCTTCCAGTGGATCGTACCGGACGACTCGCAGCAGAGCGTCATCGCCTTCCTGCGCAAGGATGCCGCCGGTAAGCAGATCCTTGTCATCTGCAACTTCAACCCCGTCCTGCGTGAGGGCTACACCCTCGGTGCACCGGTGTCCGGCACCTACAAGGAGATCCTGAACAGCGACGATGCCACTTTCGGCGGCTCCGGCACTGTGCACAACAAGCCGGTGCGTACCCACAAAAAGCCGCAGCACGGCTTTGAGCAGAGCATCACCGTTACCCTGCCGCCCATGAGCACCCTGTACTTTGAGGTGCCCACAAAGCGCACCCGCAAGGCAGCAGAAGACAGCACGGACAAACCGGCAAAAAAGACCGCCAAAAAATCCACCGTCAAGGGCGCCGTGGAAAAGGCGGTAAAAAAGACGACCCGCAAGGCCAAAGCCGAGCCGGACGCCGACAAGCCGGTAAAAAAGACCCGCACCACCAAGGCCAAGGCCGCCGAACCGGCGGATGAAAAGCCGGAAAAAGCCAAAAAGACCGCTGCCAAGCCCAAGGCCGCAGCGGACAAGCCGGTAAAGAAAACCGCCGCCAAGGCAAAGACCGCGGCAAAAGCAAAACCTGAGACCGAAGCAGAAACCAAACCCGCAAAGCGCACCCGCAAAGCAAAAGCACCCAAGGAGTAAGGATGCCCACACGGATGCACGCACGAACATTCTGATCTGTTGACTATCATTTCCAAAAAGGAAATGCTAAAGGGGAGAATAAAGCTATGGCAAAAGAAATCGTGGCAATGATCCTTGCCGGTGGACGTGGCTCGCGCTTATACGCGCTGACACAAAAGACGGCAAAACCTGCGGTGTCCTTCGGCGGTAAGTACCGCATCGTGGACTTCCCGCTGTCCAACTGCGTCAACTCCGATATCGACACCGTTGGTATCGCAACGCAATACCAGCCCCAGAAGCTGAACGAGTACATCGGTAACGGTCAGCCCTGGGATCTGGACCGTCTGCACGGCGGTGTGCACACCCTGCCCCCTTACGAGCAGGCAAACGGCACCGACTGGTACAAGGGCACTGCAAACGCCATCTACCAGAACATCGGCTTCATCGACAGCTATGATCCCGAGTACGTCATCATCCTGTCCGGCGACCAGATCTGCAAGCAGGACTACGCCGACTTCCTGCGCTTCCACAAGGAAAAGGGCGCAGAGTTCTCTGTGGCCGTTATGGAAGTGGACTGGAAGGAAGCTTCCCGCTTCGGTCTGATGGTGGCGGACGAGACCGACCGCATCACCGAGTTCCAGGAGAAGCCCCCGGTGCCCAAGTCCAATCTGGCATCTATGGGCATCTACATCTTCAACTGGGATGTGCTCAAGAAGTATCTGATCGAGGACGAGGCTGACCCCAACTCCAAGAACGACTTCGGCATGAACATCATCCCCGCCCTGCTGCGTGACGGCCGCAAGATGTACGCTTACCGCTTTGCCGGTTACTGGCGCGACGTGGGCACTATCGACAGCCTGTGGGAAGCCAACATGGAAGTGCTGGACCCCGAGAACTCCGGCATTGATATCTTTGATAAGACCTGGAAGATCTACAGCCGTAACCCCGTGCTGCCCGCCCAGAAGATCGGCGAGCGCGCCGTTGTGCAGGACTCCCTCATCACCGAGGGCTGCAAGATCTACGGCAACGTCAAGCACTCTGTCCTGAGCGCAGGCGTCGTTGTGGAAGAGGGCGCTACCGTTGAGGACGCCGTGCTGATGGATGGTGTCGTGGTCAAGGCAGGTGCCGTGGTCAAGCGCTGCATCCTTGCTGAGGACGTTGTTGTGGGCGCAGGTGCAAAGGTCGGCGGCGAGGGCGCTATTGCCCACGTTGGCACCGGTCTGACCATCGGCGCAGGCGCTACCGTCAAGGAGGGCGCAAAAGTGTTTGAATCCGTCAAGGAGGGTGTGGAAGTATGCTGAGACAGAACACCAATGCGTTGGGTATCATTTTCCCCAACAGCTATGACAATACCGTTCCCGAGCTGGTGACCGAGCGCGCAATGGCCTCGATCCCCTTTGCGGGCCGTTACCGCATGGTAGACTTTGTGCTGTCCAGCATGGCCAACTGCGGCATTTCCAACGTTTCCATCGTGGTGCGTAAAAACTACCACTCCCTGATGGATCATCTGGGCACCGGCCGCGAGTGGGATATGGCCCGCCGTCACGGCGGTCTGAACATCGTGCCTCCCTTTGCAGAAAAGGGTGTGCGCATCTACTCCGGCCGTGTGGAGGCGCTGGGCTCCATTCTGAGCTTCCTCGAGCACCAGAAGGAGAAGTATGTGGTCATGAGCGATGCCAACATCGCCGTCAACTACGACTTCAACGCCCTGCTGGCTGCTCATCAGGCCAGCGGTGCCGATGTGACCGTGGCCTATCAAAAAACCGAGATCCCCGAGGGCCGCAAGAACGACAACTACACCCTGACCATTGATGCTGATGGCCGCGTGACCGAGCTGCTGTTCAACGACTACCGTTCCGGCGTGCAGAATCTGGATCTGAACATCTATGTGCTGGAGCGCGAGACCCTGATCAAGCTGGTCAAGGACGCTACCGCCCGCGGCCTGATCTACTTCGAGCGCGACATTCTGGCACACAATGTCAACATCCTGAACATCCATGCGCTGGAGTACACCGGCTATGTGGCTCACGTCTGCGACATGAAGAGCTACTTTGACGAGAACCTGAAGCTGATCGATGACCGCAATCTGGAAGCACTGTTCCCCAAGGGCAGCCCCATCTACACCAAGATCCGCGATGATAACCCCACCCGTTACGTCACCGGCTCCAAGGTCGTGGATTCCATTCTGGCCGACGGCTGCGTCATCGAAGGCACCGTGGAGAACTGCGTGCTCTTCCGCGGCGTCAAGGTCAAGAAGGGTGCTGTGGTCAAGAACTGTGTCCTGATGCAGGATACCGTGGTCGAGCCCAACGTGGAGCTGGACTGCGTTGTCACCGATAAGAACGTGAAGATCACCGCCGGCAAAAAGCTGTCCGGCACCGAGAGCTTCCCGGTCTACGTCCAGAAGAACCACACCGTCTGATCGATGCAATATCCATAGGGGCGGCTTCCTCCCCGGTAGCCCCTCTTGAGAGGGGCGGGGGCACCTGTGTGCCCCCGCCTGCTCTTTTGTATGCAAGGTTCGCGCCGCTTTTCATGGCGGCGGGGAGCGCGAACATCTGCCTGTATCATGGAAGGAGCGAATCCTATGAAGATCCTGTATGCTGCTTCGGAAGCCAATCCCTTTGCCAAATCCGGCGGTCTGGCCGATGTGGCAGGTGCCCTGCCCAAAGCACTGGTCAAGGACGGCGTGGACGCCCGCGTCATCATGCCCCTGTACGGCGATTTGAAGTACCGCGATAAGCTGGAATACGTTACCAACTACTCCGTGCCTGTGGGCTGGCGCAGCCAGTACTGCGGCCTGTTCAAGGCCGATGTGGACGGCGTGACCTACTACTTCCTGGACAACGAGTATTACTTCAAGCGCCGCGGCCTGTACGGCTTCTACGATGACGGCGAGCGCTTCGCCTTCTTCTCCCGCGCCGTGCTGGAGACCTTGTTCTACATCGACTTCACCCCCGATATCATCAACTGCAACGACTGGCAGACCGCTCTGGTGCCGGTGTACCTGAACCTGTACTATCGTCATCTGGACAAGTTCAACCGCATCAAGACCGTGTTCACCATCCACAACATTGCCTATCAGGGCAAGTACGGCACCGATATTCTGGAGGATACCTGCGGCATCGGCCACCGGGACCAGCATATCGTGGAGTACGACGGCTGCGCCAACTTCATGAAGGGCGCCTTCGAGACCGCCGACAAGATCACCACCGTCAGCCCTACCTACGCACAGGAGATTTTGGACCCGTGGTTCAGCTACGGTCTGGACGCTCTGCTGCGTGAAAAACAGTACAAGCTGTGCGGCATCCTGAACGGCATCGATATGGACGCCAACGACCCCGCTACCGACAAGAACATCCCCTTCAATTACAACATCAAGACCTTTGAGACCGGCAAGGCCAAGTGCAAGGAAGCTTTGCAGGACAGGTTTGGTCTGAACAAAGACGGCAGTCCCGTCTTTGGCATGGTCAGCCGCATGGTGGGCATGAAGGGCTTTGACCTCGTGCAGAGCATCGCTGACGGTCTGGTGGACCGCGGCATCCAGCTGGTCATTCTGGGCAGCGGCGAGAGCCAGTACGAGAGCTTCTTCTCTGACCTGTGCGGCCGTCACCCGGGCCGCGTAGGCACCTACATCGGCTTTGAGCCCAAGCTCTCGCAGGAGATCTACGCCGGTGCCGACGCCTTCATCATGCCCTCCAAGAGCGAGCCCTGCGGTCTGGCACAGATGGTGGCCTGCCGCTACGGCACACCTCCCATCGTCCGCGAGACCGGCGGCCTGCGCGACTCCATCCACGACAGCACCATGGGTGACGGCAACGGCTTTACCTTTGCCGGTTACAACGCCCACGAGCTGTATGTGGCCTGCTGCAACGCACAGGATGCCTACAACAACAAGGAAAACTGGAAGAACCTCGTGCGTCACTGCATGGAGTGCGATTTCAGCTGGGACGTTTCCGCCAAGAGCTACGAGGGTCTGTACAACGAGACCGCAAACCTCTGGTAAGCGCCTGAATCCCAAAGCACCCGCCGGGGCTGCCGCACAAACGTGCGGCAGCCCCTTTTTTGCTTCTTTTTCCGCTTTTTTACATTCTGCACAAACTTTTCCGCAAAGTTTGTGCAATGATGTGTCCGCAGGCGTACAATGTGTGCTATCGGCGCACACCCGTGAAATCAGTCTGAACAAACTATGAAATTTCACTATATTTCGGTGGAGAATTGATTGCAATATCCAACGTTTTGAAGTATACTGAGGGCATAGACTTTTTGGTTGCCTGTCCATCTCTGGCAAGACTTCCAGATACTGGAATACAGGCAGCACCCGCAGAAAGGAGCGGCGCAGGACTTGAAGGGCTGGTATAAAGCTTTAGAGGATCTGGTCTGGCTGACCCAGCTGGGACTGAATATGCTGCTGCCGCTGGTGCTCTGCCTTGCCGGATGCTGGTGGGCTGTGGAGCACTGGGGCTGGCCGGAATGGCTGTTTTTGCCCGCTGTGGGTCTGGGGCTTGCCGCCGGGGCGCAGAATTTCTGGGTGTTCTGCAAGGAACGGCTGGAGCGCTCCAAACACGAAAAAAATCATCGGGTGGGCTTTAACTCCCACCAGTAATGGAGGTCCGTTTTTATGAAATTGCAGCCGGAATCCAAAAAGGAGCTGCTGCGCATCGCCTGCGGCGTGTCCTTATGCACCGCCGTGATGTGGGTGGTGTTTGCAGCGCTGCATCTGGTGGGCTGGGTGGTCTTTGACTACCGGGTGCTGCTGGGCGGCATCATCGGCGCGCTGGTGGCTATCGGCAACTTTGCCGGCATCTGCTTTGTGGTGCAGAAGGTCATTGACGAGCCGGACGAAAAAAAGCGTAAAGCACAGCTGCAGATATCCTATAATACAAGGATGCTGCTGCAGGCGTTGTGGATCATCATAGCCATTGCGGCTCCGTGCTTCCAGGCGTTTGCAGGCGTTCTGCCGCTGCTGTTCCCCAGAGTTACGATCTATTATCTCCAGATAACCGGGAAGTACAAGCCGCTCACGCCCCCGCAGGAGCCGGTGGACATCGCTGTGGAAGATGACCCCGCCCCCGCCGAGGAGTCTGCGGTGCAGCCCCGTGACGAAGGGGGTGAACAAGAATAAATGGAACTGAACGGCGCAAAGATCCTGTATACCATCCACACCAACATTCCCCTGCTGGGTGATTTTAAAATTACCCAGACCTTGGTAAGCACTTGGATCGTCATGGCGCTGCTCTCGGGTTTTGCCATCTGGCTGGGGCACGACCTCAAGCTGGAAAATGTGTCCAAACGACAGGCCGCAGCCGAGTTCATCGTAACGCGGCTGGAGCAGTTCGTGCACGACAACATGGGCTTCCACTTTGATCAGTATATCCCCCTGGTCGGTGCAATCTTTGCACTGAGCATCGGGTGCAACCTGATCAGCGTCGTTGGCCTGTGGAGCCCCACGGCCGACCTGAACACCGAGGCAGCGTGGGCCATCGTGGTGTTTGTTCTGATCATGTACTACAAGATCAAAACGAACGGCATTCTGGCCTACCTCAAGGGTCTGCTCGATCCAATCTTTATCATGGCACCCATCAATGTGCTGTCGGAGGTCTCCACCCCTGTCAGCATGGCGTTCCGTCACTTCGGCAACATCCTATCCGGTACAGTCATCTCCACACTGCTGTACTGGGCACTGGCAAGTCTGAGCCACGTCATCTTTGGCTGGCTGCCGGGCTTCCTGAGTCAGATCCAGCTGTTCCAGATCGGCATCCCGGCCTTTACCGGCCTGTATTTCGACTGGTTCGGCGGCTGCATTCAGGCGTTCATCTTCTGTACCCTGACCACAATCTTCATCAAACGTGCTGCCGGTGAGGACTAAGGCCTTCCGGCATCCCCCAAAACACAAACACATTTTAGGAGGACAAATCTTATGACTGATTTCCAGTATCTGGCTCGTGGTATCGCTCTGGCAGGCTGCGGCATCGGCGCAGGCTGCGCACTGATCGCAGGTATCGGCCCCGGTATCGGCGAAGGCAACGCTGCTGCCGCTGCCTGTGAGGCCGTTGGCCGTCAGCCGGAGTGCAAGAGCGACGTTACCAGCACCCTGATCCTCGGTGTTGCCCTTTCCGAGACCACCGGTATCTACGGCTTTGTTACCGGCCTGCTGCTGATCTTCCTGGCTCCCGGTATGTTCATGAAGTATCTGGCATAAGCCTCCCGATCCGAAAAAATAACGAAAGGAGACGCTTATGGAACTGTATCAGGCGTTGATCACGCTGGATGGCTGGACCTTTCTGGCCCAGATCTGCAACCTGATGATCCAGCTGGTCATCTTCAAAAAGTTCCTGCTGAAGCCGATCAAACAGGTGATCGCCGACCGCAAGGCCAAGGCCGACAGCGAGATCGCAGATGCGCAGAAGCTGCGCACCGAGGCTGAAGCCATGAAGGCGGAGTACGAGCAGAACCTGCAGAACGCCCGCACCGAGGCCAACCAGATCGTAGCTACGGCGCAAAAGACCGCCACCGCCCGCTCGGAAGAGATCGTGGGCGAGGCCCGCGCACAGGCCGCTGCGCTGAAGCAGAAGGCCGAAGCTGACATTGCGCAGGAGCGCAAGAAGGCTGTGAACGAGGTCAAGGACGAGATCGGCGGCATTGCCATGGAGATCGCATCCAAGGTGGTGGAGCGCGAGATCAGCGAGAAGGACCACAAGGACCTGATCGACGAATTTATCAAAAACGTGGGTGAAGCATCATGACCGAAACTGCAAAGATGTACGGCGGCAGTCTGTACGATCTGGCGGCAGAGGAAGGGCTGGAGACCCGCATTCTGGGCGAACTTGACGAGGTGCAAAAGCTTCTGAAGCAAAACCCGGACTACCTGCGGCTGCTCAGCACCCCCAGCATCCCCAAAAAGGAGCGCTGCGGCCTGCTGGACGAAGCCCTGCGCGGGCAGGTCCACCTCTATGTGCTGAACTTTTTAAAGATCCTGTGCGAGAAGGGCACCCTGCGGGAGCTGTCCGGCTGCGCACGGGCCTACCGCATCCGCTACAATCAGGCGCACGGCATTCTGGAAGCTACAGCCATCTCGGCTGTTCCGCTGACAGAGCAGCAGCGCGCGGCGCTGCACGCCAAGCTGGAAAGCCTGACCGGCAAGACCATCGACCTTAAAACCAAGGTGGATGCCAAGGTGCTGGGCGGTATCCGGCTGGATATCGAGGGCACCGAACTGGACGGCACCGTCCAGAACCGTCTTGCCTCCCTGCGCCGGGATATTGCGGCGGTCACTTTGTAACTTTTTCCCTGCCCTTTGCAAACGGGGCAGAGCACAGAACGAATTTCCACCCGAAATGACTATTATGAATTGAGTGGTGAACAAACAAAGATGCAACTGAAACCTGAAGAGATCTCCAAGATCATCCGTGCGCAGATCAAGCATTACGAAAATGCCATCGAGCAGAGCGAGACCGGCACGGTCATTATGGTGGGCGACGGCATCGCCCGGGCCAGCGGTCTGGAAAAGTGCATGGCAGGCGAGCTGCTCCAGTTTGACAACGGCGAATACGGTATGGCCCAGAACCTTGAGGAAAATACCGTTTCCATCGTGCTGCTGGGCTCGGATGCCGGCATCAAAGAAGGCAGCATCGTCAAGCGCACCGGCAAGGTGGTTTCCGTGCCGGTGGGCGATGCCATGATCGGCCGCGTGGTCAACGCACTGGGTCAGCCTATCGACGGCGCAGGCCCCATCGAGACCACCGAGTACCGCGCCATCGAGAGCCGCGCCCCCGGCATCATCGAGCGCCAGCCCGTCAAGGAGCCGCTGCAGACCGGTATCAAGGCCATCGACTCCATGATCCCCATCGGACGCGGTCAGCGCGAGCTGATCATCGGTGACCGCCAGACCGGCAAGACCACCATCGCCTCCGATACCATCATCAACCAGAAGGGCAAGGACGTCATCTGCATTTACGTTGCCATCGGTCAGAAGCGCTCTACCGTGGCAAACCTTGTGCAGAGCCTGACCGAAGCCGGTGCCATGGGCTACACCATCGTGGTGTCCGCTACCGCCTCCGAGCTGTCTCCCCTGCAGTATATCGCCCCTTACTCCGGCTGCGCCATGGGCGAATACTTCATGCAGCAGGGCAAGCATGTCCTCATCATCTACGATGACCTTTCCAAGCACGCTGTGGCTTACCGCGCCCTGTCGCTGCTGATCCGCCGTCCCCCGGGACGCGAGGCTTACCCCGGCGACGTTTTCTATCTGCACTCCCGTCTGCTGGAGCGCGCTGCCAAGCTTTCCAATGAGCTGGGCGGCGGCAGCCTGACGGCTCTGCCCATCATCGAGACGCAGGCGGGCGACGTTTCCGCCTACATCCCCACCAACGTTATCTCCATCACCGATGGTCAGATCTTCCTTGAGACCGAGCTGTTCCACTCCGGCGTTATGCCGGCAGTCAACCCCGGTATCTCGGTGTCCCGTGTCGGCGGCAACGCTCAGATCAAGGCCATGAAGAAGGTGGCCGGTACCCTGAAGCTGATCTACTCCCAGTACCGCGAACTGCAATCCTTTGCACAGTTCGGCTCTGATCTGGACGCCGACACCAAAGCGCGTCTGGCACAGGGCGAGCGCATCGTGGAGGTGCTCAAGCAGAACCGCTCCGCACCCGTGCCTGTGGAGAAGCAGGTCGCCATCCTGTACGCCACCATCCACGATTACCTTGTCAACGTCAAGGTGCCGGATGTGGCCGAGTACGAGAAGAGCCTGTACGAGTATCTGGACAGCGATGCCGCCGGGGCTGCCGTGATGGACACCATCCGCACCACCGGCAATCTGGATAAGGACACCGAGGAGCAGCTCAAAGCCGTGCTGACCCGGTACACCGAAAGCTTTGTCAAGGCGCATTAAAGGGAAGGAGGCGTAACGCATGGCTGGTTCCATGAAGGACATCAAGCTGCGCATCAAAAGCGTAGAGAGCACCATGCAGATCACCAAGGCCATGGAGCTGGTGGCTTCCTCCAAAATGCGCCGTGCCAAGGAGCGGGTCGAGCACAGCCGACCCTATTTTGAAACGCTGTACAAGACCCTGACCGAGATCGCGGCAGCGGACCCCCGGGCCCGCAACCCCTACCTGCGCCGCAGCGAGATCAAGCGCACGCTGCTAGTGGTCATTGCCGGTGACCGCGGCCTTGCCGGCGGTTACAACGCCAACGTGCTCAAGCTGGCCGCACAGGAAAGCGGCAACGTGGAAGTGCTGCCCATCGGCAAGCGCTCGGCAGAGTACTTTGTCCACCACGAAGCCGAACTGTTCACGCAGGAGGTGCTGCTGGCCGCCGATATTTCGGTGGGGCAGTGCTTCCAGCTGGCGCGCCAGATCACCGAAGGGTACCGCAAGGGCGAGTTTGACGCCGTAAAGCTTTGCTACACCCGGTTCGATTCCATGATGACCCAGACGGCTGTCTCCATCGAGGTGCTGCCGCTGGCCATGGAGCCCACCGAGCAGCAGAAAGCGGAGGCACGCCGCAGTCAGATCTTGTACAAACCCAGCAGCGAGGAAGTATTCAGCGCGATCATCCCGGAGTATGTGGCCGGTGTCGTCTACGGTGCTGTGTGCGAGAGCGTGGCCAGCGAGCTGGCTGCCCGCCGCACCGCCATGGACGCTGCCACTAAGAACGCCGGTGAGATGATCGACCATCTCAACCTGTATTATAACCGTGCCCGTCAGGCTGCCATCACGCAGGAGATCACCGAGATCGTGGCCGGCGCGGAGAACTAAGACTATCAAGAAGGAGTTGTAGCCTATGTCCGAAAAACATATCGGCAAGGTGATCCAGGTCATTGGCCCGGTGCTGGACATCCAGTTCAAGGATGGCGAGCTGCCGGAGCTGCTCAACGCCATTGAGATCGACAACCACGGCCAGAAGCTGGTGGTGGAAGTCGCTCAGCTGACCGGCGACAATGTGGCGCGCTGCATTGCCATGAGCAGCACCGATGGTCTGGTGCGCGGCACAGATGCCGTGGACACCGGCGAGTCCATCAAGGTGCCCGTAGGCGACCAGTGTCTGGGGCGCGTGTTCAACCTGCTGGGCGAGCCTGTGGATAACAAGCCCGCCCCCACCCCGGATGCCTACTGGCCCATCCACCGTCCCGCTCCCAGCTACGAGGAGCAGCAGTCCACCACCGAGATCCTGGAGACCGGCATCAAGGTCGTTGACCTGATCTGCCCCTACGCCAAGGGCGGCAAGATCGGCCTGTTTGGCGGCGCCGGTGTCGGCAAGACCGTTCTGATTCAGGAACTGATTTATAACATCGCCACCGAGCACAACGGTTACTCGGTGTTTACCGGCGTCGGCGAGCGCACCCGTGAGGGCAACGACCTGTACGGCGAAATGACCGAGAGCGGGGTTATCAACAAGACCGCACTGGTCTACGGCCAGATGAACGAGCCCCCGGGAGCCCGTATGCGCGTGGCACTGTCCGGCCTGACCATGGCGGAGTACTTCCGCGATGTGAAGAATCAGGACGTGCTGCTGTTCATTGATAACATCTTCCGCTTCACGCAGGCCGGTTCCGAGGTGTCCGCACTGCTGGGCCGTATGCCCTCTGCTGTTGGCTACCAGCCCACGCTGGCCACCGAGATGGGCGCCCTGCAGGAGCGCATCACCTCCACCCGCAAGGGCTCTATCACCTCGGTGCAGGCCGTCTACGTTCCCGCCGACGACCTGACCGACCCCGCCCCTGCCACCACCTTTACCCATCTGGACGCCACCACGGTGCTGAGCCGTGACATTGCATCGCAGGGCATCTACCCCGCTGTGGACCCGCTGGACTCCACCAGCCGCATCCTCAGCCCGGAGGTCGTGGGTCAGGAGCACTACGAGATCGCCCGCGCCGTCCAGAAGGTCCTGCAGCGCTACAAGGAGCTGCAGGACATCATCGCCATCATGGGCATGGACGAGCTGAGCGAGGAGGACAAGCGTACCGTCAGCCGCGCCCGCAAGGTGCAGCGCTTCCTGAGCCAGAGCTTCCATGTGGCAGAGCAGTTCACCGGTATGCCCGGCCAGTATGTGCCGCTGAAGGAGACCCTGCGGGGCTTCAAGATGATTCTGAGCGGTGAGTGCGACGAACTGCCCGAGAGCGCATTCCTGTTCGCGGGCACCATCGACGACGTGTTCGCAAAAGCGAAGAAGGGGTAAGCCATGACGACCTTTCATCTGACGGTGGTCACGCCGGACGGCTGCGCCTTTGAAGGTCAGGCCGAGCGCATCGTCTGCCGCGCCATTGACGGCGATATCGCCATTCTGGCAAAGCACGGCGATTACTGCACGGCACTGGGCATGGGCGAGGCGCACATTGTAGATGCCGACGGTCAGCGCCGCCGCGCAGCCTGCATGGGCGGCCTGCTCAGCGTGCTGGACGGGGACGTGCGTCTGGTGGCTACCACTTGGGAATGGGCGGAGGACATCGATCAGGCGCGTGCGGAGGCTTCCAAAAAGCGCGCCGAGGAGATCCTTGCCCGCAAGAACCTGAATGACCGTGAGTACGAGCTGGCACAGGCGCGCCTGAAACGCGCGCTGGTGCGCACCTCTATCCGTTAAACCCTGTATGCAAAAAGCACCCGCAGCCGGATGGCTGTGGGTGCTTTTTTAAATTTATCTTACCCCCGGTTCGCCTTCTCGATCAGGGTGCGGATGTGGTGCGCCAGCATCTCCACGGCGGTGCTGTTCTCGCCGCCATTGGGCACAATGATGTCCGCGTTGCGCTTGCTGGGCTCTACAAAGGCTTCGTGCATCGGCTTGACCGTGGTAAGGTACTGGTCAATCACGCTGTCCAAGCTGCGCCCGCGCTCCTTTACGTCCCGCAGGATGCGCCGCAGAATGCGCTCGTCCGCGTCCGTGTCCACATAGATCTTGTAGTCGAACAGGGCGCACAGCTCCGGCTCTACAAAGGGCAGAATGCCCTCTACGATCAGCACCGGGGCAGGCTCGATGTGCTGCACTTCGTTGCTGCGGTTGTGGTTGGAGTAATCGTACACCGGGCAGTCGATGGCGCGGCCTGCCTTCAGCTCCTGCAAGTGGTAGATGAGCAATGCGTTATCGAAGGCGTCCGGGTGGTCGTAGTTCAGCTTGCAGCGCTCTTCAAAGGGCAGCTCGTCGTGGCGCTTGTAGTAGCTGTCGTGGGAGATCAAGCGCACCTCGTCCTCCTCAAAGCGCTCCTTCAGCCGCAGTGCAAGGGTGGTCTTGCCGCTGCCCGAGCCGCCCGCAATGCCAATGATCAGGTTGTTCATGATGCAAACTCCTTCTGCACAAAATCTGCCGGTTTCTGTGGAAAAACCGGTCGGAATGGATTATAATAGATTTGTATATATTCTGCTGCCCCGGGGCTGTTGCCGCCCGGCAGCAGTTCTTCCCTTTTATCATAGCACAAAATGTGTCGTTTGGACAGGGTTTGCAGGCCATCCTCACGAAAATCATTTTTCCGAATGATGGCTTCCCCCGGAAGGGACAGATTCTCCCCGCGCCGGGGAGAAATGTCACCGCAGGTGACTGATGAGGGCGCAGGCAAGCGGCAGCTTGTGGGAAATCCCCCTCATCCGTCTGCTCACTGCGTTCGTCGGCACATTTACGGAAAAGGACGGTCAAAATGTCAAAAGAAACATTGCAGCACACCATGAGAAGCAAGGTTCGGGTATTTGAGGACGGCGGCATCCGTCTGCTCCGCAAAGGCCAGAAAGGGCTCATCCACGCCATCTTCAGCCGCTTCGGGCTGGTGCTGGTGCTGTTGGTGCTACAATTCGGGGCGCTGTTCAGCCTGATGCGCTGGTTCAGCGACCTGCTGCCCCACTACTTGGGCGGCACCTTGCTGGTCACGGCGGCCATGATGGTCTACCTGCTCAATCAGGACATGAACAACAGCGTGCGCATCCCGTGGCTGGTGGTCACGGCGCTTGCCCCGGTGCTGGGCGTGCTGCTGTTCTGCTACACCAAGGAGGATGTCGGTCACCGGATGCTCAAAAAGCGCCTGCTGGAGCTGGAGGGGCAGACCCGCAGTCAACTGCCGCAGAACAAAAAGACGGGCAAGGCGCTGGATGCCGACTGCCCCGGCGCGGCCTCTCTGGCGCAGTATCTGCGCGGACGGGGCGGCGGCTTCCCGGTGTACGAAAACACGCAGGTGACCTATTTCCCCAGCGGAGAAGCCAAGTTTGCTGCGCTGCTGCCCCAGCTGGAAAGCGCCACCCAGTACATTTTTCTGGAATACTTCATCATCGACGAGGGCCTGATGTGGGGGCGCATTCTGGAGATACTGGCACGCAAGGCCGCGCAGGGCGTGGATGTGCGGGTGATGTATGACGGCACCTGCGAGTTCTCCACCCTGCCCCGGGACTACCCCAGACGGCTGGAGGCGCTGGGTATCCGCTGCAAGGTGTTTGCGCCGGTCACGCCCTTTGTTTCCACCCACTACAACTACCGCGACCACCGCAAAATTTTAGTCGTAGATGGCCGCGTAGGCTTTACCGGCGGCGTGAATCTGGCCGACGAGTACATCAACCACGTTGAAAAATACGGCCGCTGGAAGGACGCCGCGGTCATGCTTGAGGGCGAGGGCGTGCGCACCATGACCGCTCTGTTTTTGCAGATGTGGAGCATCCAGCGGGAGCCGGAGTTTGCTCAGTTCCTTACCCGCCCCATCCCGGAAACGCAGGCCAACGGCTTTGTCATCCCCTACGGCGACTGCCCGCTGGACGGCGAGCGTGTAGGCGAGATGGTGTACATCGACCTGCTCAACCGCGCCCGGCACAGCGTACATATCATCACGCCCTACCTTATTCTGGACGGCGAGCTGGAGACCGCCCTGCGCTTTGCCGCAGAGCGCGGCGTAGATGTGCACCTGATTTTACCCGGCAAGCCGGACAAGTGGTTTGCTTATGCGCTGGCTAAGACCCATTACCTGCCACTGCTGTCCTCTGGTGTGAAGATCAGTGAGTGGACCCCCGGCTTCACCCACGCCAAGGTTATGATCATGGACGGGCAGGAGGCCGTTGTAGGCACCATCAATCTGGACTACCGCAGCCTGTACCACCACTTTGAAAACGCGGTCTGGATGCGCGGTGTGGACTGTCTGCCTCGTATTGAGGCTGATTTTCAAGATACACTGGCACAGTGCCGCACGGTAGAGCCCACCCGCCAGAGCGTCTGGCAGGGCAAAAAGCTGCTGCATCTGGTGGGTATGATGCTCAAATTCATCGCCCCGCTGATCTAAACGAAAAACGCCCCGGAAACGCTGTCAAACGTTTCCGGGGCGTTCTTTGCTTATGCTTTTGTGCCGACCAGCACTTTTTCTTTTTTCAGGGTGGAGGGCATCGCCGTCAGCGGATCGCCCACCACACGATGATAGACCTCCTCGTAACGGTCCAGCATCACATCGTACTCAAAATTTGTATGGACGTACTCGATCTGCTGCTGCCGCATTGCGTCCGGGTACTCCTGTGCGCATTCTCGCTCCAGCGCCCGGGCAAGGTCGTCCGTATCCTCCGGCGTAAAGGCCGCACCGTAAATGTCGGTCACGACCGTATTCTCGGGGATATCGCTCACCAGACACCGTGCACCGATAGACAGCCCCTCCAGCAAAGAAAGGGAAAGTCCCTCGGTGTGGCTGGGCAGAACGAACAGTCCACAGTTGCTGTAAAGCTCCTTCAGCGGGTCGCCCACCACATAGTCTGTCATGATGATATTGGGGTCATCCTGTGCCTGTTGCTGTACTGCTCTGCAATATTCGCTGTCATCCAGCGGGCCGACCAGTACAAGCTTTTTCCCTGTCTTGGCCTTGCGGTAGCCCTCCACCAGATCCATCGTGCCCTTTTCCGGCGAGATGCGCCCCACATACAGGATGTACTCTCCCTGTTCCAGCCCATATTTTTCCCGGATCAGACTGCAATCGTGCCTTTCATAAAAGTGGATGGCATTGGGGATCAGAATGGAGGCGCGGTCATATTTCTGCAAAAAATAGTTCCACTCCGTCTCCGAAAGCACCACCAGATCATCCGCATATTTTGCGGCGATCCTCTCTCCCAGCTTCATGTAACGGCTTGCAAAGCCGCGCCACTTGTCCACCTTCCAGTTCAGTCCGTGCACTGTACATACGGTGTGCTTGCCGAATATCTTAGCGATCAGTAGCGGTACGCTGGGTCCGATGGCATGGTAATGGATCACATCAAAGCCCCGGAACAGCGCATCAAAAGTAGCCAGAAAAGAGTAGATTGTGGCATTCAGTGCAGGCTTTTGCAGGGTAAATACTCGCCGCGCGTGAACGCCGTCCACATCGTACACATTATGGTGCTTTTCCAAGCCACGGTTATACACGGTAACGTCATAGCCGCGTTCCACCAGACTTCTGGCCAGCCCGCCAACCATGACCTCCACACCGCCCGAGCGACTCGGAAAATCCTTGTGCCCGATCATCGCCACCTTCACCGCAACTACTTCCTTTCATTTTGTAATACATCCTCGTCAAATCCCATTTTTCATCACAATAACATATTATTATTGTATCATAAGCATCCCTTAGCTGCAACTAATTCCTATAAAGTACTTTAACAAAATATGAATTTTCAATTATATCTTGCTTTATTTGTAGAAAATTCATCTTCTATACGTAAAAAAAGCCCCGAGACTTTCATCTCAGAGCTTTCTGTTCAAGTCGGCGACTACCTATTTTCACAAGCCGTTTCCAGCTAACTATCTTCGGCACAAGTAAGCTTAACTTCTGTGTTC
>NZ_JBBMEO010000010.1:0-84213 GCF_040096515.1 Faecalibacterium tardum
CGTGTTTTTCCAACACGAATATAGGTTCCGTTACAAGTTCTTTCGATATTGTTCAATTTTCAAGGTCCTGTGCGCCTCAGCCTTAGCGGCTGACAGCTTAGTTATTTTATCACTTTCGTGATAAGTTGTCAAGCACTTTTTTGAAAGATTTTTGAGATTCATTTTTGATTCTGTCGAATCTCTCCGTTTGACGTCGTTTTTGAAGTATTTCATTCTGTCGGACGTCCGCCTGACAGTAATGTATTTTAGCACAGCATCCCTCAAAAAGCAAGCGCTTTTTTACAATTTTTACGCCAAAATCATTCTTTTGACTTTTTGCCCAGTTTTTTACATTTTTTATAGACACTTCCTCCCTTATTCCTCCAAAAGCCGGGTGCGCAGCCGGATCAGGATCTTGCGTTCCCGCCGGGAGATCTGTACCTGTGTAGTGTGCAGTGCCTTTGCAGTCTCGCTCTGGGTGCGGTTGCCATAAAAGCGCAGGCGGATCAGCTGCTTGTCCTGCTCCGGCAGCGCTTCGATTACCTCTGCCAGACTGATTCGATCCGCCAGTTCCTCCTCCGGGGATTCCACTGGGATATCCAACTGCCGGTCTCCATCCTCGCCGCCCTCCGGGGTCAGGCTCATGGCGGGCTTAGCGGCCTGTATGGCAAGGGCCACATTCTCTATTGGTTCGTCCAGCTGCTCTGCCAGCTGCTGCAAGGTAGGCTCTGTGCCGCATAGTTTCATGGTATGTTCCCGTGCCGCCTGCACCCGCATTCCCAGTTCCTTCAGGGAGCGGCTCACCTTGACCGTGCCACCATCCCGGAACAGCTTTTTGATCTCGCCAAGGATCACCGGCACGGCATAGGTAGAAAAGCACACGCCTCGGCTCTCGTCAAAGTTATCGTAGGCTTTGATGAGTCCCACGCAGCCTGCGCTGTACAGATCGTCGTACTCCATGCCGCGCCCACGAAATCTGCCCGCACAGGCGTGCACCAACCCCAGATTCTGCGTGATGAATGCTTCCCGCCGGGTCTTATCCGTTACCATATACCGGACCGCCTTTCCTTTTTATGTAGACTCCCGCCGGGACAGACGCTTGACCAGCAGCACCTTTGTGCCCTTGCCGGGCTTTGAGGTAACCTTGACCCTGTCCATGAAGCTTTGCATTACCGCAAAGCCCAGACCGGAGCGTTCCTCGGGGTTACCGGTGGTAAACAATGGCTGCATGGCCTGCTCCACATTGGGGATGCCGATGCCCTTATCTGTAATGGTGATGTGCACTTCCCGGTCGGGGTAGACCGCTATGGTCATACACACCGGCCCGATACGCTCCGGGTAGGCGTGGACGATGCAGTTGGTCACCGCCTCGGACACTGCCGTTTTCAGGTCGGCAAGCTGGGGCACGGTGGGGTCGTACCGCGCCAGAAAGGCTGCCGTAACGCCGCGGGCGTATGCCTCGTTGCTGCTGAGGGAATCGAACTGGATACGGGTACTGTTCTCTGCTTTCATTGTGCATTCTCCTTTTCTATGTTCTCCATACAGGGGATGCCCGCCAGCCGCAGGACTTTTTGAAGCTGTGTGGGGGCGTGCTGCAACCGCAGGGTCGTGCCCAGTACACGGGCGCAGCGCTGCCGTCCAAGGATAAGCCCGACGCCGGAGGAATCCATGAATCCCACCCCGCCAAGGTCTATGATCAAGGTGCGAGGGCTGCGGCTGACCAGTGCATCGTCCAGCTGCATCCGCAGGCTCTGGGCGGCATCGTGGTCGATCTCCCCCGCCAGATAGGCGTACAGGGTCTCCCCTGCCGCGCTGAAGGTCACTGTTGCCATTGCTTGTCCATCTCCTTTTTGCAAAATAAAAAAGATCCCGTACACATAGCTTCAGTGTACAGGATCTTCGGGTTATTTTTTAGAAAAAGCTGTCGGCAGCTTACGCCTTTGCCAGCAGAGCCGCTGCTTCCAGTGCTGCCGCCTCGCTGCCGCAGACCAGTAGACCACGGCGGGTGTTGGCGTGCGCCAGCTGCACCGCCTCGTCCAGACTGGTGCAGAGCTGGGCGTCAAAGTGATATTTTGCCTTCTCGGTCAGACGCCGGGTCAGCTGCTCCTCCACACCGGCGGGCGTGACGAGATACACCTTATCAAAGGGGCTCTCGCTCATACCGGGCATGGTAGACTTATCCTTTTTCTGCTCCTCGGGGCTCAGGCCGGTCTCCAGCGCAGAGAAGAAGGCCTCGGCGCCCTCCTCCTCGGTCAGGCCGATGATGGCGCTCATGTGGCGCACTTTAGCCATGTTCAGCACGCGCAGCAGCGCAGCAGCCTGCTGCGGGGTGCGGCAGGCGTCCAGAATGACCAGCGGGCGCTGAGAAAGCACCCGGATGCTGCAACGGTTGTCCACGGCAGCGATGCCATCCAGAATCGCCTCATCGGAGATGTCCACCCCCTTGCGGCAGAGCGCCAGTGCCAGCTCCACCGCCATGGCGGCGTTGCCCGCGGCGTGACGCCCCAGAAAGGCCAGCGGCACTGTATAGCCGCCGTAGTCCACCCGGCTGGCAAACTGTTCTGCTTCCAGAAAGGTGATATCCTCCGGGTCGGGCACTACCAGCTCACAGCCGCACTTGCCCGCAGCCACAACCAGCTCACTGAGCACCGCCTTGGGCTGCTCCGGCGCGGTGACGCAGATACTTTCCTTGCGCATCACGCCGCCTGCCAACGCAGCCAGACGCTCCACCGAGCGGCTCACGCCGTCCGGTCCCACCGCTGTGACGGCGCACACCGGCATTTTGGGCAGCACCGCAGCCAGACCTGCGTCCGGCAGTTCTACTACCGCCAGCGTGCAGCCAGCCTCGCCAAAGCAGTACGCAGCGGCGACAAGCTCTGCCGCCTGCAAAGGCAGATCCTCATGGGCAGCAAGGGCATCGGCGGCGCGGCACAGCAGCGCCTCATTCACCGGCGCGCCTTCCACCCGGATGCGGGCAGCAAGGGGCTCGCACCCGGCATGGTAGACACCGGCACGGATCCCCTGCGCGTGCAGAATGGCTGCCAGCAGACGCGCCACCGCCGTTTTACCGGCAGTGCCTGCCACGCCCACGAACTGCACCCGCTGCACCGAGGCGGGCAGCAGTGCGCCCAGCTGCGCCGGGGCGGCAAAGCCGTCCGGCAGAGCCGCAAAATACTGATTTGCCTGTTGGATGGTCATTCGTGTCTCCTTTTTATGTGATAATACAGTCCCTCGCAGGCCAGCAGCAGCACGATGGCAACAAGGATGCCGGCCAGAACACCGGCAGAATCCAGCCACACATCGGTGACCTGACTGCTGCGCCCTTCTGAGAAGAGTTGAATAGTCTCATCGGTCAGCGCCGTCAGCACACCACCCAGCATGGGCACGGTGATATGCCGCAGCGGGTGACGGCTGTACACCCGCATACAGAGCATGAGCAGAAAGCCCTCCAGCGTATACTCGCAAAAGTGTGCCAGCTTGCGCACGATGTGCATGGTCAGGCGGTCGGCCAGCCCCGGGTGTCCCAGATGGCGCAGGATGATGCGCATCCACGCCAGCACCCGGCCGCTGGAACTAGAGGAGACCGTTGCCACCGCCATGGAGTTGGAAAAGATGAACGTGATACAGGCAATGAGTGCGATGGTAAAGACCACCCGCCCGGCTATGACCCACGGCGAGATGCGTTCTCTGTTATAATATTCCACTATTTTTAACCCAGAGCCTTGATGCTCTGCTCGATGTTAGCCAGCTTGTCTTGGCTCTTGGCGAACTTTGTGCGGATCTCCTCCACCAGAGCCGCCGGGGCACGCTCCACGAACTTGGGATTGTTCAGCTGATTGCCGAACATAGCCATTTCCTTTTCAGCCTTGGCCTTTTCCTTGTTCAGGCGTGCCAGCTCCTTCTCACGGTCGATGAGCTCCATCATGGGAATGAAGCCGCGGGCGGCGTGGGTGGACACCTGTACCATGCCGTCGGTGCTGCCCTCGTACTTTTCGGTAAAGGTCACATCGGTGGCAAAGGCAAACTTGGCCAGATAGACCTGTGCGTTCTGGAAAGGAGCGGCATCGGCAGTTTCGATGATCATGCTGGTCTTTTTAGCGGGGTGCACATTCATCTCGGTGCGCATGGTACGCACAGCCTTGATATAATCCATCACCTTTTCAAAGGCTTCCTCCTCGGCTGCCCAGTTGTGAGCGGCGTCAAAGGTCGGCCAAGCCTGGGTCATGATGGTTTCGGCAGAGCCGGGCAGAGCCTGATACAGCTCCTCGGTGATGAAAGGCATGAAGGGATGCAGCAGCTTGAGCGCCTTATCCAGCACATACACCAGCACGCGGCGGGCGGTGTCGGCCTGCTGTGCATCGCCGGAGTTCAGGCGGGGCTTTGCGATCTCGATGAACCAGTCGCAGTAGACGTCCCAGATAAAGCTGTTGATCTTGGCGGCAGCCAGACCCATCTCGTAGTGCTCCAGATTGTCGGTCATGGCACCAGCCACCTGATTCAGCTTGGTCAGCACCCACTTGTCGCTCATGTCCAGCAGCTCTTCACAGGGCAGACCCGGCTCAAAGTCCTCGGGCAGGTTCATCAGCACAAAGCGGGTGGCGTTCCACAGCTTATTGGCAAAGTTGCGGGCAGCCTCCACCTTCTTTTCGATATAGCGCATATCGTTGCCCGGGGTGGAGCCATCCACCAGCATAAAGCGCAGGGCGTCTGCACCGTACTGGGCAATGACTTCCAACGGGTCGATGCCGTTGCCAAGGCTCTTGGACATCTTGCGGCCCTGACTGTCACGCACGATACCGTGGATGCAGACCGTGTCAAAGGGAGCCTTGCCGGTGTAAGCCAGACCGGAGAAGATCATGCGGCTGACCCAGAAGCCGATGATGTCGTAGCCGGTGACCAGCGTATTGGTGGGGTAGAAATACTTGAGGTCGGCGCTTTCCTCGTTGGGCCAGCCCAGCGTGCTGAAGGGCCACAGGGCAGAGGAGAACCAGGTATCCAGCGTATCGGGATCCTGGGTCAGCTTTGTGCCGCCGCACTTGGGGCAGCTGCAGGGAGCGGACTTTGCCACCACGGTCTCGCCGCAGTCGTCGCAGTACCAAGCCGGGATCTGGTGGCCCCACCACAGCTGGCGGCTAATGCACCAGTCACGGGTGTTCTTCATCCAGTTCATATAGTTCTTGGTAAAGCGCTCAGGCACAAACTTGATCTCGCCCTTCTCCACGCTCTCGATGGCGGGCTTTGCCAGCGGCTCCATCTTGACGAACCACTGCTTGGAGATCATCGGTTCAATGGTGGAGTGGCAGCGGTAGCAGGTGCCCACCTCGTGCTTCAGGGGCTCGGTTTCCTTCAGGAAGCCGCCCTCCTTCAGGTCGGCCAGAATGGCCTTGCGTGCTTCCAGTGCGGTCATGCCGGCGTACTTGCCGCAGTCCAGCACATGGGGCTCGTTGACGGTGTTCTTGCCGGCAGCAAACAGGGCATCGGCGGCAGCCTTGTCGGCAGCGCCGGTCATGTGGCCGTCGTAGGTGAACACGCGCACGATGGGCAGGTCGTGACGCAGACCAACCTCAAAGTCGTTGGGGTCGTGGGCGGGGGTGATCTTCACGACACCGGTGCCCTTGGTCATATCGGCGTGCTCATCGCAGACGATAGGGATCTCCTTGTTCAGCAGGGGCAGCACCACATGGCAGCCGTGCAGATGGGCGTAGCGGGGATCCTCGCCGTTGATAGCCACGGCGGTATCGCCCAGCATGGTCTCGGGGCGGGTGGTAGCCAGCTCCAGCATCTCGCCGGTCTCCTTGACCGGGTACAGCAGATGCCAGAAGCTGCCGTCCTTCTCCTCGTACTCCACCTCGGCGTCGGAAATGGAGGTGTTGCAGTGGGGGCACCAGTTGACCATGCGGTTGCCGCGGTAGATCAGGCCCTTGTCGTACAGGCGTACGAACACTTCCTTGACAGCCTCAGAGCAGCCCTCGTCCATGGTAAAGCGCTCGCGCTCCCAGTCGCAGCTGCTGCCCAGCTTTTTCAGCTGGCTGACGATGCGGTTGCCGTACTTGGTTTTCCATGCCCATGCGCGCTCCAGAAAACCATCGCGGCCGACCATCTCCTTGGTCAGGCCCTCGGCGCGCATAGCTTCCACCACCTTAGCCTCGGTAGCAATGGAGGCGTGGTCGGTGCCGGGCACCCACAGGGCGGCATAGCCCTGCATCCGCTTGGTACGGATGAGGATATCCTGCATAGTGTTATCCACCGCATGCCCCATGTGCAGCTGACCGGTAACATTCGGCGGCGGCATCACGATGGTGTAGGGTTTCTTGTCCGGATCGGCCTTCGTGTGGAAGTAGCCGCCATCCAGCCAGAACTGGTAGATACGATCTTCCACCTGACTGGGATCGTACTGCTTTGCAAGCTCTTTCATAGTGTCCTCCCAAAAATTTGATGAAGTGGGACGCAAAAAGCCGCCCCACGGAGCGTTCCATGGGACGGCTGTAAATACATGACCGCGGTACCACCCAAATTGCGCGGAAAGCTCCACGCCCCTTGATGCCCCTGTAACGTAGGGCAGACCCGAAAGCGGCTTACCGGCTCAGCTCACCGCTTCTGCTCCAAAGTGACAGTGCCCCGCCGGTATCCCGCCGGGTTTTCAGCTGCCCCCGGCTCTCTGTGCGGTCCCAGACGATGCACACTCTTTTTCAACGCATTTATAAAAAGAATATAGCGTTTTTTGTGGGATTTGTCAATCAGTTTTTCAAACCTTTCACCCAACGCACCAGCTTCCATACCTTTGCGCCCAGATGCGGGCAGTAGCTCACCATCAGTGCCTGCAGCTTCTGGCTTTTGTGCTCTAACGGGATCTTCCACGCAGCGCGGCGGTGCGTCTTTGCCAGTTCCAGCAGTGTTTTTTCCTTTTCCGGATCCCGCTCCGGCTGGTTGACCAGCCGGAAATATACCTCGGCGCAGGACATGACGCAGCGCTGATCCGTAGTACTGCGGAAGGGGTCCGGCTGCTCCTTTGCCAGCTGCCAGACCCGTTCCCATGCCAGTGCCGCCGTATAAAAGCGCAGGCTCGGCTTCTGCCGCACGGCAGAATCTGGTCGTTCAAGATAGGCATACAGCGGGCAGTTCAAAAACGCCAGACTGCCAGCCTCGAGAAATTCCATCACAAAAAACAGGGTATCCTCCCCATAAAGCAATGCCGGATCAAAACGGATATCCCGCAGCAGCTCCCGGTGGGTCAGCATCCGCCAGCAGTGCCCGCCGCTCCATTCCCGCATCCACGAGTAGTTTTCCGCCGTGATCCTCTGCGGTGCCGGGCATTCCGTCACTGTCCACAGGGACTCGTTTTCCCGTATGCTGCGGTAGCGGCACATAGCCATGCGAGTGCCGCAACTGCACAAGGCATCGTACAGCCATTCCAGATACTGCGGCAGCACAAAGTCATCGGAATCCACAAAGCCGATATATTCGCCCCTTGCCACATCCAGCCCAAAATTGCGCGCCGAGGACACTCCACCGTTTTCTTTGTTGAAAATGCGCACCCGGGCATCCTGCGCCGCATAGCGCTGCATGATCTGCCAGCAGTCGTCCGGCGAACCATCGTTCACAACGATCAGCTCAAAATTCCGGTAGGTCTGCGCCAGCAGA
The DNA here is from genome assembly GCF_040096515.1 of Faecalibacterium tardum. Classification (NCBI taxonomy): domain Bacteria; kingdom Bacillati; phylum Bacillota; class Clostridia; order Eubacteriales; family Oscillospiraceae; genus Faecalibacterium; species Faecalibacterium tardum. The sequence continues at coordinate 7,621 of NZ_JBBMEO010000010.1, forward strand.
CTGTCCAGACACGCGGGCAGATACTTTTCCACCTTATAGACCGGTACGATCACCGAGATCAGGGGGCTTTTTTCTGTATTCATCCGGCTCTCCTTTTCAAGATCTCCTGTACACGCCGCTTCAGCTCCGCGTACTCCGCGCTGCGCCGGTAGAGCAATACGATCACTCCTGCAAACACCGCCGTATAAAGCAGCCCGTCCAAAACAAAAACGCCGAAATTGCCCACCGGAAAGCGCTTTACCCAGAGCATGGCTACCGCCGAGACCGCCGCCACGATCATTGCACGCTTCAGGTACTCTGCAAAATAAGCCCGAAGTTTCTTCTGCCATGCATCCTGAACGCCGTATTTCAAAAAGATATAAGGCTCTATCCAAGTACAGGTGCACAGCGTGCTGATGATAGTGCCCCCGATAATGCCGGTCACGCCGTAACGCTGCACCAGCACAAGGGAGACTACTAGATTGATGGCGGACTCTGCCACAGCCTTATAGCGGTCGTTCCAGAACAGTCCCATGACCTCCCGGAACAACAGGTTCGTCTGCCGCATCCGCGTGATGTAAAATTCCGCCACGATGATCGTCACGGTCGTCATCGGGAAACAGTATTCCCTGCCAAACAGCAGGGCGATCAAGGGGTTGAACAGCATCATCAGCCCGCCGGTCAGGTAGCCGGACAACACAAAAAAGAGAAAATCCATTTCTTTATACACCTGATACAGCCGGTCAGAGTTTTCCAGTGCCGCAAAGTTGCCCACGCTGCCGGAAAAGGCTGTGACGACCTTGGTCATCAGGTTGTTCAGCGCGTTGAGCACCAGCCGGTAATTGGAGTAAATTCCTACCGTTGCCAGCCCGATGAAGGAGGACATCAGCAGGCTGTCCGTGTTGCGCACAATGACGATCGCCAGCTTGTGCATACTCATGGCGCCGATGTTTTTCAGGATACCGTTCCGCTCCTCCCTGTCCGGCAGTTCACGGTATTTCTTTAAGTAGGGAAATTCCTTATCCACCATGCGGGAGATCATGATGTTGGGTATAAACTGTATCACCAGCTGGATGGCAAGGTACAGGATAAAGTTTCCCGTCAGCAGCAACGCCACGATCTGCACGACGGTGCGGATGCACTCGCACACCAGAGTCCATCCGGTACAGAGATAGCTCTTCTGATAGGCCTGATAGATAGAGCTTTTGTAGTTCAGCAGATAGGAGCTGGCCGAGGCTGCCACATACATCATGTAGATCAGTGTGATATGCTCAATGCCCTCGCCGCCCTTGATGAGGTGTGGCAGAAACGGCAGCAACACCAGCCCGAACAGCAACACCGTGGCCGCCACCGCCCGGTACATCCACTTGTACAGGTTCATCAGCTGCGCCAGCTTCCGCTCGTCATCCCGAGCGGCCGGCTCGTACATACTGAACACCATAGCCGTACCAATGCCCAGCTCCGCAAAATTAAGGATACTGAGCACATCGGTAAACAGGCCGTTGACGCCCAGATAAGCAGCCGAAAGGCAGTGGATAAACACCATCCGGTTGATAAAGGAGAGCAGCATCGTCAGAAACTGCCCGCCGATGTTGACCATCATGTTGATGATAGAATAGCGTATTCTCATGCGTTTTTCTCTTTCTCCTCAGCCCTTGAGCTCCCGCAGCCAACTGTATATCTGCGGAAAGTGCCACAGCAGCCAGCTTTGCAGCCAAAGCCCGCCCGGGACGGCGCAGTACCTCCGGGTGCGGCTGACCACCTTAAACTGCATCCGCAGCATTTCCCGGCTGCGGGGTGCTTTGCGCAGCGCCGGGGGCAGCTGCCGGTACACCCGGCTCACGCTGCCCATCGTAAATTTTGCCGCATTTGCCAGTGCATCGTATGCAGCGTTTTCCACAAGACAGTCCCAATACCGTTGTGCCGCCTCGGCAGCGTCGAAATGGCGCAGCGTTTTATTGCCGCTCATAATACTGCCGCCGCGCTGCACATAATAATACAGCGTCTTTGGCACCACCACGGCCTTTTGGATCTGCAAACAGACCTCTGGGATCAGGAACAGATCCTCGTTCAGCTTTCCCTCCGGGTAGCGCAGCTGCGCAAAGACGGCGCGGCGGTACAGCTTGTTCCACGCAGGCTGGATCATCGAATCCGTAGCATTTTTCAGTAAATCCTGCCCGGCAAAGACCTTTTTTTCAAGACGGACGTGCATCGACTGACATGGCACTCCCGCCTCGTCCACCTCGGCGTAATCGCACAGGGCAAGGTCCGCCCCGGTGCTTTGCACGGCTTGGTACAGCACTTCATACATTTCCGGTGCAATGTAGTCGTCTGAATCCACAAAGCCGATCCATGCGCCCCTTGCTGCGTCCAGCCCGGCGTTGCGGGCGGCAGATAATCCTCCGTTTTTCTGGTGGATCACCCGGACGCGGGCATCTTTTTCGGCGGTGGCATCGCACAGCGCAGGGCAATCGTCCGGTGAGCCGTCCTCCACAAGGATCAGCTCAAAGTCCGTAAAGGTCTGCGCCAGAATGGAATCAATACATTTGGGCAGATAGTTTTCCACCTTATACACCGGCACAATGATGCTGAGCAGCGGTGCTTTTTCCCCTTCCGGCGCTCGTTTTACGTTGTTCAATCCGTCACCTCCGTGCGCAGGCGGGCAATGAGCCGCTCCATCAGCGCTACCCGGTTGAAGGGGGTCATCAGGTAAAAGCCGTCCGCATAGGGCGCAGCCGCCTTAGCTGCCTGCACCGAGACTTCCAGTCCAAGCTCCTCACCTGCGGCGCGGTCCAGCCCCTCAAACTTCTGGATGATGACCTCGTCCACATGGATGCCGTTGACCTCGTTTTCCATAAAGATAGCATTGCGCTGGCTGACCACCGGCAGGATGCCGGCCAGAATTTTTGCCCGCTCACCCAGCGTCTCCCGGGCTTTTTTCAGATTTTCCACCGCCTGTGCCGACAGCACCGGCTGGGTGAGGAAACCGCTCATGCCGTTTTCCAGCTTTTCTGCGGCGCGGCGCAGCTCCACCTCAAAATTGCGGGCGTTCAGGTTCAGCGCACCGAACACCGTGATGGGGCCGGGCATCTCCCGCCCCTCCCCGGCCAGCGATACGATATACTGCGCCAGCTTGCGGGAGTTGAACTGGTACACATTTTTCACCTCGTCCCGCTCGGCGGTGGGGATGGGGTCGCCGGTAATGGCCAGCACCTCCCGCACACCCTCGGCGTACAGTCCCAGCAGCAGTGCCTTGGTGGCGTTCAGGTTGCGGTCCCGGCAGGTCATGTGGGGCAGCACGTTCATGCCCAGCTCCCGGTGCACCCGGCACGCTACCAGCGAGGAATCCATCCGCGCCCGGGCAATGGGGCAGTCTGCAATGGTCAGCAGGTCGGCACCGGCAGCCTGCAACCGGCGGGCACCCTCGAGATACGCCGTCAGGTCGGCGTCCTTGGGGGAATCCAGCTCCACCGCGATGACCCGCTGCCCGGCGCGCAGCTTGCGCAGAAAGGCGTCGTCCATTTCCACCACAGGCTTTGCCGCTTCGGCAGGCTTTGCCGCCGGGGCGGCGGGCAGCGTTTCCGGCAGAGCATCCAGTGCGGTGCGCAGGGCAGCAATATGCTGCGGTGTCGTGCCGCAGCAGCCGCCCAGAATGCGCACGCCTTCACTGGCAAGGCGGCTCAGTTCCCGGGCAAAATATTCCGGCTTGCCCTGATAACGCACCTGCGCCCGCGCCACCACCGGGTAGCCCGCATTGGGCATGACCGAAAGGGGCAGCCCCGCATCCCCCAGCTGCTGCACCAGCGCGCGCATCGCGCCCGGGGCAGACACGCAGTTCAAACCTACGGCATCCACCACGCCGCTCTGCGCCATGCGGCGCACAAGTTCTGCGCAGTAACGACCCTCGCGGGTGTAGCCGTCCGGCAGCACTGCAAAGGACACCAGCACAAAGGCCTCCGGCACGGTCTGCTTCAGCGCACGAATCGCTTCCAGCACGCCGTCCTCGGCGCTCAGGGTCTCGAATAGAAAATTCTGTGCGCCCAGCAGTGCAAAGCGCTTTGCCACGGCAAGATACACCTGCGCCGCCGGGTTGTTCTCGGTATCCGGTGCGGGGCCAAGGTCGGCAAACACTGCCGCGCCGGTCTCCCCTGCGGCCTTTGCTGCCAGCTGCCAGCCAGCATCTGCCAGCTGCTCCCAGCCGGGCTGCTGCGCAGCCGCCAGACGCGGCAGGCTGAAGGTGTTGGTCTTGATGGCGTCCGCTCCGGCAGCAAGATACGCCCGGTGCACCGCCAGAATGCCCTCGGGGTCGGTCAGGTTTGCCTGTTCGCACTCCTGCCCCGGTTTTGTTTTATAATAGGTACCCATGCCGCCATCGAACAGCAGCGGACGCCGGGTCAACAGTTTGCGCACATCCAACATCGATACTTTCCCTTCCCTATAAAAAGATTTCATCCTTCAGTTTATCGTAGTTCACCCATCCGGTCAAGCGGTTTTCTTGATTTCGCTTGCGGCGCGGCTGTTTTTGTGCTATTTTAGGAATAACTTTTGAGAAAAGGGAGAGGATGGATCATGCGCCATACCGGCACACTAGAACTGGAGACCGACCGGCTGCTGCTGCGCCGCCTGCTGCCGCAGGACGCCCCGCAGATGTACGCAAATTGGGCAAACGACCCGGCTGTGACCCGTTTTTTGCGCTGGGAGCCGCACAAAAGCCCTGCCGAGACCCGGGAACTGCTTTCGGCGTGGGCAGAGCTGTATCCGAACCCCGATTACTACCAGTGGGCCATGGTGGAAAAGACCACCGGACAGGTGTTCGGCTCCATCTCCGTATACAACGCCCTGCTGGGTGAGCCGCAGCAAAAGATCAGGTGGCCGGGGTTAGACCTCTCCGGCGGCATCTGGGAGCCGGGCTACTGCATCGGGCAGAAGTGGTGGGGCAAGGGCTTTACCACCGAAGCGCTGCAGACTGTGGTGGATTTCTGGTTCCATCAGGTGGGCGGCACCTTTCTCACCTGCTGCCATGCGGTGCACAACCCCGCCAGCGGCCGGGTGATGGAAAAGGCCGGCTTTGTGTACCACCACGACGATGTTTACCACAAATTCGACGGCACACCGGTGGAATGCCGGTGCTATCTGCTGACAAAAGAACGCTACGATAACAGAAAGGACTTACTTTGAGCGAACTTTATGATATTTTGACCGAGACCCCTCCCACAAGGGTGGTGCTGCTGGCACTGGATCAGGGACTTTGGGACTGCGAGCGCAGTCTGGCAGAGCTTTCTGCCCTGTGCGAGGCCAACCACATGGAGGCCGTGGCGCAGATCACCCAGAAGCGCCAGACCCCGGAGACCGGTATCGTGCTGGGCAGCGGCAAGCTGGAAGAAGCCTCCCTTGCCGCCCAGACGCTGGGCGCGGAATGCGCCGTGTTTGACGGCGAGCTGACCGGCAGCCAGATCCGCAACATCTCCAACGCACTGGGCGGGCTGGAGGTCATCGACCGCACCATGTTGATTTTGGAGATCTTCCGCAGCCGCGCCGTGACCAACGAGGGCAAATTGCAGACCGAACTGGCGCTGCTGCGCTACCGTCTGCCCCGCCTGCAGGGCATGGGCGAGGCGTTAAGCCGTCAGGGCGGCGGCGGTGGCGGTGGCGGCGGTGCCCGCCGCGGTGCCGGTGAGACCAAGCTGGAGTTGGACCGCCGCCATGTGCACGCCCGCATTGATGCGCTGGCCGAGAAGCTGGCCGAGATGGAAAAGCGCCGGGGCGAAAGCCGCAAGGCGCGCGCCAAGACCGGGATGCCTGTGGTAAGCCTTGTTGGCTACACCAACGTGGGCAAATCCAGCCTGATGAACGCCCTGTGCGGCCCCAGCGTAGCCGAAGCCGATATGCTGTTTGCCACACTGGACCCCACCAGCCGCAAGCTGGTGCTGCCCAGCGGTATGGCGGTGCTGCTGGTGGACACGGTCGGCTTTGTGTCCCGCCTGCCCCACAATCTGGTGGAGGCGTTCAAGTCCACCTTGGAAGAGGCCGCATGGTCGGATGTAATCATCCGGGTGGCAGATGCCGGGGACGAGCAGCGCGAGGAGCAGCTTGCCGTTACGGACGAGGTGCTGGACGGGCTGGACTGTGCCGACATCCCCCGCCTGACCGTGTACAACAAGTGCGACAAGCCCAACACCCTGAGCTTTGACCCCGATATCCTGCTGACCAGCGCCAAGACCGGCTACGGGCTGGACAAGCTGCTGCAAAAGCTGGACGAGGTGCTCAGCGACCGGGTGCACACCATCCGGGTGCTGCTGCCCTACGACAAGCTGGGGCTTGCCGCCCCCATGCGGGAGCGCGGCAGCGTGCAGGTGGAGGAATACCGAGAGGACGGGCTGTATCTGGAGGGCATCGTCAAGACCGAGGACCTGCACTGCTTTGAGGGCTATCTGGTCTAATAGGTGCATACGTTTTAAATAGCCTCCGCTGCGCTCTGGCTATCATCAGCGGAATAATATTTTGATATAGAGCAAACCCGGAAAGTCTGCAGACTTTCCGGGTTTGCATTTTCACGGATGGGGTCGTGACCGGAAACAGCTGCTCCACGGTTCAAGTCCGTGGTTTACCGCCACTCCCTTTTGTGAAAAAGAAAAAAGCCCCAACAAACACAAAAACCCGCCTGGCAGCGGGCTTTTGTGTATAGAGGGGTGGGAAAGTATATAAAGTGGTGAATCTCAATATCATTGGCAGACTTTTGTGCATTGCGCTGCCTTGCATGATGTATTATACCCGTTTTTCTTTTCTTGTCAAACAGGATTTTCGGATTTTACTTTAAAATAATACTTTACTTTTTCGCAAAAACTTTATATAATTAACATAGAATTTCAGAAACGAAATTTTATTCCATTTCCGTGGGTTTGCACAACATAAAAACTTTACTTTCAGAAAATTTTATACAATCCAACATATTTTTGAAGGAGGCTCCTCTTATGGACGATCTTGACCGCAAAATCCTCACCCTTCTGGCAAAAAACGCACGGATGCCCGTCAAAGAAATTGCGGAGCAGGTGTCGCTTACCAGCCCGGCAGTCTCCAGCCGTATCCATAAGCTGGAAACGGACGGCATCATCAGCGGCTATACCGTTACGCTGAACCGTCCGGCAGACCGGATGTATGTGGATGCGCTCATCAGCCTTTCGGTGGCCCCCTCCAAACAAGATGCCTTTCTGGAGTTGCTGCAAAACAGCCGCGAGGTGCTGCAATGCTACCACGTTACCGGTGCGTACACCTTTCTGGTCAAGGTCAGCTGCGGCAGCATGGCACAGCTGGAGCACCTGATCTTACAGTTCCAGAAGCTGGGCACCACCAGCACCCAGATCATCCTGTCCACCCCGGTGAACCACGGCGATCTGGACGCCTTGATGCTGTAAGTAGGCGCTGTTCATAAAACTGTTACTTTTTCCCTGCAATTTTGCGGTGCGGTGGTTCGTATCCAGAATAGCAGCCCAAAACCGGCACACACTACCTGTAACGTGCGCGCCCGGCTGCGCCTTCCACACACAGCACTATGAAAGGAAATGCAATACTATGAAAAAATTCATCGCCGCCCTGCTGGCAGGGCTGACCCTGTTTACTCTGGTTGGCTGCTCCGGCGGCAGCAAGGCCGACAGTTCCACCCCCAAGGATTACTCCCAGATCATCCACGACGCCCGCAGCGACGAGGACAACGAGTACGATATGATCTTTACCAAGGGCGAGGACGGCAAGTTTACCGCCATTGACGGTTACAGCGCCGAGTACGAGCCCGACCAGCTGAACGAAGAGATCCGGGACATCCTGATGCCCCTGCTGAATCTGGAGGACGGCCAGTACACCGCCTTTGCCGCCAGCATTTCCAGCATGATGGTGCGCAGCTACGCCGTTGCCATCGTGAAGCCTGCCGAGGGCAAGACCGATGAGGTAAAGGCAGCACTGGAGGCCTACGTTGCCAGCGAGCAGCAATCCATGGAGCACTATCTGGAGGATCAGTACCTCGTGGCCAAGGCCGCCACCGTCACCGTAGCCCCCACCGGCGAAGTCATCCTTGTCTGCTGTGAGGGCAGCGATACCGTCCTTGCCAACATCAAAGCCGCTCTCGCAAAATAATTTTCCCGCATAAACCCCGGCCTTTGCAGTATGTCTCATCTGCAAAGGCCGGGGTTTGGTTTTTATGCTTATTCCAGATCCAGCTTATTTTTCATCAGCCAGCTGGTAAGGACAAAATAGACTGCGCCGATCAGAATCGTTACAAGAAGGACGAGCCAGAGATTGCCGCTGGCGGAATAAGCCATCGGCATCGCTGCCACAGAGCCAACGATCACCCGGATCCCGCCGCCTACATCCAGTTTGCCCTGAATCAGCTGCAACAGGAAGAAGGCCAGAATGCTGGCAATCGTGGAATGGTTCCTGAACTGATGCCCGATCATGCAGGCGGCGTAGATACAGAGGATGAGGACTGCAACGCCCGCCAGACCAAGGACGATGATCCACGCCAGCTCGCTCCAGAATTCACCGCCGATGCTCTGGATCTCCTTCCAGCTGAATTTCAGGACATCGCCCCAGCCCGTCGTGATCGTCTCCCCATTGATGACCGTTTTGGAATCCTCGAAGGCGCACAGGCCGACCAGCATCAGAAGGACGGATAGGATCCCGACCACTCCGCTGCAGATCACCCAGACCATGCTGGAAATGAGTTTGGACGCAACCAGCTGCTCTGGATGGACCGGAAGGGTGTGCATGAGATAGCCCTCCCGCCCCAACAGATTTTTGGTGAACCGCTGGATGATCGTCACAATACAGACCACTCCGATGGCAACCCCGATGGCAAAGTAGGCAAACATCAAGTATGCCCAGATCTGGCTGCTGCCATTGTCCCAGACTTCGTCCCGCATCGAGATCCCCATTGCCAGCGCAACCAGCAGCCAGACCAGATACAGGCCGCCATAGGTCCGTCCGGTCGCCCGGAATTCATACTTCAACAGATTTTTCAGCATTTGAATACCTCCCGGAAATATGCGTCCACGCTCATTCCCTCATTCTCACGGATCTCATCCACACTGCGGTGAGCAAAGACCGTTCCCTCTTTCAGGAAGATGGCCTCATCCAGCACCGGCTCGATATCCTCGATCAGGTGGGTCGAGATGAGGACGGTCGCGTCCTTGCTGTAATTGGACAGGATGGTGTGCAGGATATAATCCCGTGCCGCCGGGTCCACGCCGCCGATGGGTTCATCCAGCAGATAGAGCCGGGCATTCCGGCTCATGGCAAGGATGAGCTGCACCTTTTCCCGGTTGCCCTTGGAAAGGGTCTTGAGGACGTCTTTGGGAGAAAGTTCCAGATTTGCCAGCATCTCATTCGCCCGGGCCGGATCGAAGTCCTTATAGAAGTCCCCAAACATCTTCACCAGCTGCTCTACCCGCATCCAGCCGGGAAGCCAGTCGGCATCGGGCAGGTAGGATACGATCGCCTTGCTCTCCACGCCGGGCTTCATCCCGGCGATCCGGATGCTGCCGCTGTCAGGCTGCAGCAGACCGTTTGCCAGTTTGATCAGGGTGGTCTTGCCGCTGCCGTTCGGCCCCAGCAGGCCAACGATCTTCCCAAAGCCGATGTGCAAATCCACACCGTCCAGCGCGGTTTTTGCGCCGTAGTGTTTTGTCAGCCCTTCACAGGTCAGAAGTTCACTCATGATTCGGTTCTCCTTTCGTCTGACGGGCCAGCAATTCGGCGACCTGCGCCGGGCTGTACCCGATGCCCCGCATCTTTTCCAGAAATTCTTCCGCGAACTTTTCCGCGGTCGCGGCACGCAATTGTTCGATCAACATGGTATCCTCCGTCACATAGCGGCCCGCCGTCCGTTCGGTCCGGACAAGCCCCTCCGTTTCCAGCTGTGCCAGTGCACGCTGCATGGTATTCGGGTTCACCCCTGCGGCTGCGGCCATATCCCGCACCGAGTCAAGATGTCCTCCGGGCGGGTATGTCCCCGCAAGGATCTTCGCCTTCAACCGCTCTACCAGCTGCGCATAGATCGGACGGCTGGAATCAAATTGTTCACTCATCGTAGCCCTCCCTGCATTTTGTGTTTCTGTGTTAAGTGCCTAATACAATAATACTCATTTTTCGGATTGTGTCAAGGGGTTCATACAATTTTTTTAGCCAATTCTGTCACAGCTCCCCGGGCATTGCCTTGCAAACGAGGGCAGGCGTTATCCGAGAGGTTTGCATTTTTGCGATAATATGATATACTCTCTCTGTAATTGACGAAAACAGGAGTAACTTTTATGATAAAAGCGACCATCATTATCCCAAACATCAACGGCAAGGGCTGGCTGAAGGACTCCATCGAGTCCATCTACGCCCAGACCGAGCAGGATTTTGACCTGATCGTGGTGGACAACGGTTCCACCGATGAAAGTCTGGAACAAGCCCGCAGCTACTGCACCCGCCCCAACTTTACCCTGATTGAAAACGGGCGCAACACCGGCTTTTCCTACGCCGTCAATCAGGGCATTGCCCGGGCGCAGAGCAAATATGTGGTGTTGTTCAACAACGACGCCTTTGCCGAGCCGCAGTGGCTGGCAGAACTTTTGCGCACCGCCGATGCCGACCCAAAAATTTTTGCGGTGCAAAGTTTGATGATCCGGCACTTTGAGCGGGAACTGGCCGATGATGCCGGGGACTATGTAACATGGATGGGCTTTGCCTGCAAGACCGGCGATGGCCGCCGCGCCAGCCGCTACACAAAGCAAAAGCGCATCTTCTCGGCCTGCGGCGGCGCAGCGCTGTACCGCAAAAGCATTCTGGACGAGATCGGCGGCTTTGACGAGCACTTTTTTGCCTACTTTGAGGACGTAGACCTGAGCTGGCGCGCCAACAATGCCGGCTACAAAAACGTACTCTGCCCCACTGCCAAGTGCTACCACATCTGCGGTGCCAGCACCGGCGCAGTGCGCTATAACGCCTTTAAAAGCCAGCAGAGCGGCCGCAACAGCATTTTGCTGCCGCTCAAAAACGAGCCGCTATTGATGCTGGTGCTCAACTTTATCCCGCTGGCGCTGGGCTATCTGCTCAAATGCTACAAGTTCCACAAGCAGGGCTTTGGCGAGGCTTGGGACAAAGGCATGCACGAAGCCTTTGCCCTGCTCAAAGCGGGCAAGTTGGGCAAGCGTCCCTTCCGCCTGAAAGACCTACCCAACTACATCCTGATGGAACTGTGGATGATCTGGAACATGGTGCCATACCTGTGGTATCGGCTGGTGGTGGTACGGTTTGATTTAAAATAAAACGTACAAAAAACACCCGACTGCGAAAGCAAACTCACAGTCGGGTGTTTTCATTTACATTTTACGCTGCGGTGCTGGCGGCATCCTCAGCGGCGGGGGCTTCTGCCACGGCGCTGTCTGCACCCGCTTCTGCCTGCGCTTCCGGCTGGACAGCCGAGGCAGCAGCCGAATCTGCCGCAGCGGAATCTCCGGCAGTGGCCAGAATGGCGTCCTGCACATCACTTTCTGCCATAGGCTCCGGCTGCGCGGCAGCGGAACTTGCGGCGCTTTCGGGCTTGGTCTCGCTCTCGGTCAGGCCGGTCAGGTACCAGCTGCCGCTCTGGCGCTCGAACAGGTAGTCCATATACTTGGTGGGGGTGTCCGAGGAGGGATTGATGATGCTGTCATCTGCGCTGGCAGTGGGGATATAACCCACGGTAACGTGCAGTTTTCCGCTGCGCTTGAACAGCTTGACCACAGTGGCGCGGTAGTAACCCACCGTGCCGGTGATGGGGATCTTGTAGCACTGGGTGGTCTCGTCAAACTCGACGGTCATATCCTCCATGTCAAAGCTGCGGTGGGTCAGCTTGAAGCCAGGGCCCAGCAGCTTTGCCAGATAGGCATCCACTTCCACCGAGGGCAGCAGAAGCTGCTCGGTCTCGGGGTCGGTATTGTAGTTATCAAAGCCGCCCTGCGTCTCCTGAATACTGTACACACAGCCCCAAACGGCTGCTTCCCGCAGGGTCAGGTCGTCGATGTTCTCAATGCCGTCAAAGGGCATGGGGTCAAACAATACCAGGCCTTCCAGCTTGTCCTCGTATTCCTGCTTTTGTGCGGTATCGTCAAACAGGTTTGCCACAAGGCCCACACCGGCCCGCAGCACCGTAATAAACCCGATGAGCACCAGCACCGTGATCAGCAGACCCAGGGTCTGCCGCCAGCGGCGGCGCTTGATCCGGGCGTGTTCTTCCGGGGTGATCGTATTTTTCATTGGTCTGAATCTCCCAAAGTTTTTTGTCTGCCTAACAGTATACCACATCCGACCGCAGAGTGCAAAACCTGTACCGGTGGTTTTTTTGTGAAAGCAGGCTTTTTATTCCCAGTCCTTCCATATCTCGGGCTGGTAGCCCACAGTGGCCTTGCGTCCGTTGCGCACGATGGGGGTCTTGAACAGCTGCTGGTTTTCAAACAGCTTATCCTCTTTCTGCCAGTCCACCAGTGCGTCCAGCAGTGCAAGGGTCTGCTTGTCCTTTGCTGCCGGATTTACCAGCGCTTCCCAGCCGCCCAAGGCGCGCGCCACGTTATCAAATTCGCCCCGGCTCATGCCCTTTTCCTTCAGGTCGATCATCTGGAATTTAATGCCGCGCTCCTTGAAATAGCGCTGCGCCTTTTTGGTATCAAAGCACTTGCTCGTGCCAAAGATCTGGATATTCATCTTATCTCCTCCTGCCGGTTCCCGGCGGTCTTATTGTACCACACCGTAAACCGCTTGCATAGGCATAATTTGCGGCAAAACGGGCAATGCTTTCCGCAAAGGAGGTGTTTGCATGAACGCATTCGTAGACCCTGAACTGTGCATCGGCTGTACCCAGTGCGCCGGGCTGTGCCCCGCAGTGTTCCGCATGGAGGGAGTTCTGGCTGTGGCAGAGCCCGGCCCCATCCCGCCGGAGGAGGTGCCGCAGGCCGTCACCGCAGCCCAGAGCTGCCCGGTAAGCGCCATCCGCATCGAGGAATAAACCCGGCACCGATAAGGCTGCTGCACAGCTTGTGTGGCAGCCTTTTTTCGATGGAACGATTTGAAATGCCCTCCGCGCTGCTCCGGGCACAAACAGCGGAATTTATGATTTCGGTCTGGTGGAACGCCTGTCGACGTTCCACCAGACCATTTTCACGCGTGAATGCACAATAAAATGCGAAGCATTCCCTTTTTTGCGCAAAAAGTTCCCGCGCGGTACGGTTTTGTGCTATACTATAAGATGTAAGATTACGCAACGGAGGAACTGCATTATGCGTTTACTGGTCATTGACGGCAACAGCATTGCCAACCGCGCTTTTTATGGCATCAAGCTGCTGACCACCAAGGACGGACGTTATACCAACGCCATCTATGGTTTTTTAAACATTCTGCTCTCCCTGCTCAAGGAGTGCCAGCCGGACGAGGTGGCCGTGGCTTTTGACCTGAAAGCCCCCACCTTCCGGCATAAAATGTACGATGGCTACAAGGCCACCCGCCACGCCATGCCCGAGGAGCTGGCGCAGCAGATGCCGGTGCTCAAGCAGCTGCTGGCAGACCTTGGCTACCGAACCGTTACCGCCGAAGGCTGGGAAGCAGACGATATTCTGGGTACACTGGCTGCTGCCTGCGCCGCCCGCAAGGACGACTGCTTCCTTGCCACCGGAGACCGGGACAGCCTGCAGCTGGTGAGCGAGAGCACCACCGTGCTGCTTGCTGCCACCGTGATGGGGCGCAGCAAGACCGTGGTGATGGACGAGGACGCCATTCAGGAAAAATACGGCCTTGCGCCCAAGCAGCTTATCGAGGTGAAGAGCCTGATGGGCGATACCTCGGATAACATCCCCGGCGTGAAGGGCATCGGCGAAAAGACCGCCCTCTCGCTGGTGCAGACTTTCGGCTCGCTGGAGGGCGTGTACGAAAACATTGACGACAAGCGCATCAAGCCCAAGCAGCGGGAGCACTTGTTAGAAGATAAGCCCATGGCCGAGCTGAGCCACACGCTGGGCACTATCCGCACCGATGCCCCCATCGACACCGCCGAGGGTTCCTACACCGTGGGCGAGGGCAATAAGCCTGCCGCCGTGCGGCTTTTGCAGGAATTGGAGATCCACTCCCTGATTCCCCGGTTCGGGCTGGACGGCGTAGCACCGGAAGCCGCCGCCGAGGAGCAGGCCGTAGAGCTGCCGGAAGCTGACCTTGCTCCCCTGCCCCTGACCCCCGCCGGGCATTATCTGGTGGCTGCCCGCCCCGCCGTTACCGGCAAGCAGGGCACCCGTAACGTGGTATTGCAGCCGGAAAGCTGGTACGCTGTGCAGGATACTACCGTCTACCCGCTGGAGGACGCCGACCTAGTGCGACTGCTGGACAATGCGGATGTGACGCTGGATGTGTTCAACGCTGCGCCCCTGTACGCCAAGGCCATGGCTGCCGGCGGCTGGGGCAGCAGCATCGTCTGGGACGGCAAGCTGGCTGCCTATCTGCTGGACGCCTCTGCCTCCAAGTACCAGATCAGCGAGCTGATCCCCGCCTACAAGGCTGCTGCCGCCTTTACCTGCACCGATTACCCGGACGCCGGGCGGCTGGCCGATCTGTTTGCCCGGATGAAGGCCGAGATCACCGCCTGCGGAGAAGATGCACTGTACAACGAGATCGAGTTCCCGCTGGCACAGGTGCTGGCTGATATGACCCGCACCGGCGTGCTGGTGGACAAAGACGGCATCGAGCTGTTCGGTGTAAAGCTGCGGGAGGAGCTGGAACAGGTGCTGACCCGCATCCACATGGAGACCGGCAGCGCCACCTTCAACCCCAACAGCCCCAAACAGCTGGGTGAGATGCTGTTCGACACCATGGGTCTGCCCCACGGCAAAAAGACCCAGCGCGGCTGGTCTACCGATGCTGAAACGCTGGAAAGCCTGCGCGAGTACCCGCTGGTGGAGGACGTTTTGCAGTACCGCGCCTACCAGAAGCTGAACTCCACCTATGTGGAGGGTCTGCTCAAGGTCATCGGTGAGGATGGACGCATCCACTCCACCTTCAACCAGACCGAAGCCCGCACCGGACGGCTCTCCTCCGATAATCCCAACCTGCAGAATATCCCCATCCGCACCGAACTGGGCAGCCAGCTGCGCGCCTACTTTGTTGCAAAGCCGGGTTGTGTGCTGGTAGATGCGGATTACAGCCAGATCGAGCTGCGCATCTTGGCGCACATCACCGGGGACGAGCACATGCAGCAGGCCTTTTTGAACGGTGAGGACATCCACCGCAGCACCGCCGCCAAGATCTACGGCATTCCGCAGAGCGATGTGACGCCCCGGCTGCGCTCCTCTGCCAAGGCCATCAACTTTGGCATCATGTACGGCAAGGGCGCATACAGCCTTTCCAAGGATATCGGCGTGACCGTGAAGGAGGCAGACGCCTTCCTTAAAAACTATCTGGCGGCCTTCCCCAGCGTGAGCGGCTATATGGACAAGACCATCGCGGATGCCAAGGCAAACGGCTATGTGTCTACCCTGTTCGGCCGCCGCCGCACCCTGCCGGAGTTGGCCAGCACCAACTTCAATGTGCGCGCCAGCGGCGAGCGCATGGCCCGCAACACCCCCATTCAGGGCACCGCTGCGGATGTGATCAAGCTGGCCATGGTGCGGGTGTGGAAGCGCCTGCGGGACGAAAAAATGGCCAGCCGCCTGATTTTGACCGTCCACGATGAACTGATCGTGGAGGCCCCGGAGGCGGAGGCCGAGCAGGCCGCCCGCATCCTGCGGGAGGAAATGGAAGGCTGCGTGCAGTACGCGGTGCCCCTGAGCACCGATGTGCACGCAGGCAAAAACTGGCTGGAGGCACACTAAAATGATCATTCTCGGAATCGAGTCTACCTGTGACGAAACTGCCGCTGCACTGGTGGAGGACGGACGGCATCTGCTGAGCAACGTCATTTCCACCAGCGTCAAGGAGCAGGCACTGTACGGCGGCGTTGTACCGGAGATCGCCAGCCGCCGCCACTGCGAATTTATCAGTGCTACGGTCAAAAAGGCCCTGCTGGACGCCGGCAAAACCATAGACGATGTGGACGCCGTGGCTGTCACCTTTGCGCCGGGGCTCATCGGTGCGGTGCTGGTGGGCGTAAACTTTGCCAAGGGTCTGGCCTACTCGGCAGGCAAGCCGCTGGTGCCGGTGCACCATCTGCGGGGACACATCGCCGCGCTCTACCTGACCCACCCGGAGCTCAAGCCGCCGTTTTTGTGTCTGGTGGCTTCCGGCGGGCACAGCCATATCGTGGAAGTGCAGGACTACACCCACTACCACATTTTAGGTCACACCGTGGACGATGCTGCGGGCGAAGCCTTTGACAAGGTAGCCCGCACGCTGGGTCTGCCCTACCCCGGCGGTCCCAGCGTAGCCGCCGCCGCCAAGACCGGTGACCCCAAGGCCTACCGTCTGCCGGTGCCCCATGTGGAGGGCAAATACAACGTGAGCTTTTCCGGCTTAAAGACCGCCGTGCTCAACGAGGTGAACAAGGCGCAGATGAAGGGCGAGGAAGTGAACGTCCCCGACCTTGCCGCCAGCTTTCAGGAGCGCATTGCGGGCATTCTGGCCGAAAAGCTGCTGCTTGCCGCTGCCGATACCGGGGCAAAGCAGGTGTGCCTTGCCGGCGGCGTAGCCGCCAATGGCCGTCTGCGCCAGCTGGTGAACGACGGTGCCCAGAAGCTGGGCGCAAAGGTTTACCTGCCGGAGCTGAAGTTCTGCGGCGACAACGGCGCGATGATCGCCGCACAGGGCTACTACCAGTACATTGCCGGGCATACCGCCGGGCTGAAGCTGAACGGCCTGCCCACCCTGCCCATTGACTATGAATAAACACAACATCGGAGGTGTTCCCATGACTGAGCGTAATCCTATCCTGCAAAGCCTGTTCGACCGCAAGTCGGTGCGGGTGTATGAAGAAAAGCCCATCCCTGCCGAGATGAAGCAGGCCATTTTAGAAGCTGCCGCACAAGCGCCCTCCGCGGGCTGTCAGCAGCTGTATACCATTTTAGACATCACCGACCCGGCGCTGAAGGAAGCGCTGGCCGAAAGCTGTGACCACCAGCCTTTTATTGCTAAAGCACCGCTGGTACTGGTGTTCTGCGCCGACTGCAAAAAGTGGTATGACGCCTACTTAGAAGTTGGCTGCACACCCCGCACCCCGGGTGTGGGCGATTTGATGCTGGCAGTCACCGATGCCGCCATTGCCGCCCAGAACGCCGTGGTCGCCGCCGAAAGCTTTGGCATCGGCTCGTGCTACATCGGGGACATCATGGAAAACTGCGACACCCAGCGCAGTCTGCTGCACCTGCCGGACTATGTGTTCCCGGCGGTGATGCTGGTGTTCGGCTGGCCCACCCAGCAGCAGAAGGACCGCGTAAAGCCCCAGCGCTGCGCCATGGAGCATATCGTGCACGAAAACGGCTACCGCACCATGGACGGTGCAGAGCTGCGGGACACCTTTAGCTACAAGGCAGGCAACGCGCCCTTTGACCAGTGGTGCACCGCCTTCTGCAACCGCAAGTATAACTCCGATTTCTCCAAGGAGATGACCCGCTCGGTGGAGGAATATCTGAACCAGTTCCGCTAAATCCGGCGAGCATTCTGCATCCCATTTTCACCGGGTTGAATCCGCGCAGTTTTATTACAGCGCAACTGTTTCCGCAGGAAACAAGCGCTGTAAATGCCGTTTTCCTCCACGACCCTACCGTGAAAAAGTGGTTCAGAAACGTCCGCAGACGTTTCTGAACCACAAGTTGTAATAATTATTCCTCTGATTATGCCCAGAGCGCAAGCGGAGGGCATTCCAAATCGTTTCACCCCAAAAAGCGGCAGCTGCACGGCGTTTTGTGCAGCTGCCGCTTTTCTCATTTATCTCTGGTTTTCCGCAAACAGTGCGCCCAGCTCCGGCAGGATATCGTGCGGCAGCATTCCGTACTCACCGCGTTTTGCGGCGGCGCGGTCAGCGGCGGCACCGTGCAGATATACCGCACAGGCAGCAGCTTGGTAGGCGGGCAGACCGCAGGCCAGCAGCGCCGCCAACATGCCCGCCAGCACATCCCCGCTGCCGCCCCGGGCAAGCCCCGGATTGCCGGTGGGGTTCACGCACACCCGCCCGTCCGGGCTTGCTGCCACGGTGCGTGCGCCCTTCAGCACCACCACGGCATTCCACGCCTTGGCATACCGCAGGGCGGCACCCTCCCGGTCGGCGGCAAGCTCTGCCGCCGAAAGGCCGGTCAGGCGCGCCATCTCGCCGGGGTGCGGAGTGACCACCAGTTCCCCCGCCGGGTGCGGAAAGGGCTCGCCCTCTGCCAGCAGCTGCGCAGCGGCGTTCAGGCCGTCGGCGTCCAGCACCGCAGCGCCCGCAAAGCCGGGCAGAAGCTGCTGCACCAGCGTGCGGGTCTCGGCGGCCCGGGCGACGCTTTGCGCCGTACCGCCAAGGCCGGGGCCCAGCAGCAGCACGGTGGCCTTCTGCCGCCGGAGCAGCGGCACATTTTCCGGCGCAATGCCGCCCTGTGCGCCCTCTTTACAGGGGCACAGGCAGCACTCCGGCAGACGGGTCACAGCGGCGCTGACCACCGGCTCTACGCTTGCAAGGGTAACGATACCCGCCCCGGTGCGCAGCGCACCCTCGGCTGCCAGCAGGGCCGCGCCCCGGTAAAAGGCACTGCCCGCCACCGCCAGCACGCTGCCAAAGGTGCCCTTATGGCTGTCCCGGGCACGGGGCGGGATGCTCTGCCAGACAAATTCTTCGGTAATTTCCACAGCCATGGGTACACCTCCAGAGAACGGTTTTAAATGCCCTCCGCGTTGCTGTGGGCATTTCTAGCGGAATCATTAT
This sequence comes from Faecalibacterium tardum, assembly GCF_040096515.1. Classification (NCBI taxonomy): domain Bacteria; kingdom Bacillati; phylum Bacillota; class Clostridia; order Eubacteriales; family Oscillospiraceae; genus Faecalibacterium; species Faecalibacterium tardum. The sequence goes on from NZ_JBBMEO010000010.1 coordinate 26,477, forward strand.
TTTAAGATTGTCGGTTTGGAAAATCTGCGGATTTTCCAAACCGACTTTTTCACAAGAGAGGAAATTTGGAGTGATAGCATTTACGCCTGCCCCTGCACAAGGGCACGGATCTGTTTTTCCACGTTCTGCACTTCTTCGTGGAACATCCGGGCAGACACGCGCAGTGCGCCGTGTCCAAGGATAATGACCTGCTCCATGCCGTCCGAGGTCGCCACGCGGACGCGGCGGCTCTTGCCGATCTCATGGGTGACCCGCTCGATGAACATATCGGCGGTCTCGGCCTCCTTGGTGTAGACCACATGGATGTTGTGGTACTGCTCGATGGCGCCGGGGCTTCCGGGCACGCGGTAAGCATCAAATACCAAGATGAGCACGCATTTCTGGTAGCCCTGATAGTTGCACAGAATGTCCATCAGCCGATGGCGGGCGGCGTCCAAGCTTTCCTTTGACAGCGCGTTCAGCTCGTCCCACGCAAAGATGATGTTGTAGCCGTCCACCAATAGATATTCCGGGGCGATTTTCCACTGTTCTGCGGCAAAATCCGGGCGTTCGGTCTTTTGCACCGGACGGAAAGCTGCCAGCGGGTCCCGCTTGATGGGGCCGTAGGTGCGCTCAAAAATTTTGAGCAGCTCGGCGTCCTCCTCCAGCGTAGCGCGGTAGGCCATGGCGCGGCGCTGGGGCGCAGCCTGCACCTCCGGGCGGGTGGGCTTTGCCTTGCCCCAGCCGCTTTCAACGTGCATGTGGCTGCGCACCTCGCTCCATGGCACCACAAAGCCCGCACCATGGGCGCAGAATACGGAATCTGCGGGGTTGTCCAGATCATGTTCCGGCTGGTAGCCGATCTCTGCAATGACCTGCTGCGCGTTGTGGCAGGGGCGGTAACCGTCCAGCGTCAGGCTCAGATGTCCCCTGCCCCGGGTGTAGCTGACCACCTCCATGGGGTAGCTGCGCATGGTGGATACCGGCGCAAAGCCGGTCAGGGTGGCGGTCTCCGCGCCGCTTTCCGGCGGGTCAAAGCTGCCCTCCATGCGCTGAATATCGCTCATGGCGCGGCCGATGTTCTCCACCGGCACTTCCAGCCGGAAGGCATACCACGGCTCTAGCAGCTGGCTTTTTGCCAGCATCAGCCCCTGCCGCACGGCGCGGTAGGTGGCCTGCCGGAAATCACCGCCCTCGGTGTGCTTGAGGTGCGCTTTGCCGGTGAGCAGGGTGATCTTTACATCGGTCAGCGGTGCGCCGGTCAGAACGCCAAGGTGCTGCTTTTCTTCCAGGTGGGTCAGCACCAGCCGCTGCCAGTTTTTGTCCAGAACCTCTTCCCGGCAGTCGGCGGCAAACTGCATCCCGCTGCCCCGGGGCAGCGGTTCCAGCAGCAGATGCACCTCGGCATAGTGGCGCAGCGGCTCGTAGTGGCCTACGCCCTCCATGGGCTCGGTGATGGTCTCCTTATACAAAATGCCGCCCGGGCCAAAGGACACTTCCAGCCCGAACCGCTCTGCCAGCAGGCTGCGCAGCACTTCCAGCTGCACCTCACCCATCAGCTGCACATGAATCTCGCCCAAGCTTTCGTTCCACACCACATGGAGCTGGGGCTCTTCCTCTTCCAGCCGGTGCAGCTTACCCAGCGCGGCGTGCACATCCGCGCCCTCCGGCAGCAGCACCTGATAGCTGAGCACCGGTTCCAGCACCGGCACATCGCTGTCCCGCTCTGCCCCAAGCCCGGTGCCGGGCTTTGCATGGATCAGGCCGGTCACGGCGCATACCTGTCCCGGGCCGATGGCCTCGGTCAGGGTATATTTTGCGCCGGAATACAGCCGCAACTGGTTTGCTTTTTCTGCCCACGGCTCGCCGTCTGCTTCGCCGGAGATCAGAGCCTTTACCTTCAGCTCCCCGCCGGTAACCCGCAGCCATGTCAGGCGTGCCCCCTGCTCGTCCTGTGATACCTTGAACACCCTTGCACCAAAGGCGTGCAGCGCCGGGGCGGGGCGGGTGTAGCGGTCAAGCCCGTCCAGAAGTACATCCACCCCGTCCAGCCGCAGCGCCGCCCCGAACCAGCACGGAAAAACGTGCCGCCGGGCAACTGCGGGGATAATGTCTGCATCGGTCAAGGTTCCCGCGTCCAGCATTTTTTCCATCAGCTGCTCATCGCACAGCGCCAGTGCTTCGTTGCGGGCGGCAGGCTCTGCGCCAAAATCCACAAAACCCTCGCCAAGGCGGTGATTCAGCTGGCTGAGTAACTGTTCCCGGGTCATGCCGGGCAGGTCCATCTTGTTCACGAATACAAAGGTGGGCACATGGTAGCGCCGCAACAGCCGCCACAGCGTTTCGGTATGGCTTTGCACGCCGTCCGTTCCGCTGACCACCAGCACGGCGTAATCCAGCACCTGCAAGGTGCGCTCGGTCTCGGTGGAAAAATCCACATGGCCGGGGGTGTCCAGCAGGGTGATGGCGGTATTGCCCGCCGTAAGCAGCGCCTGTTTGGAAAAGATGGTGATGCCGCGCGCTTTTTCCAAGCTGTCGGTATCCAGAAAGGCGTCCCCGTGATCTACCCGCCCCAGCTTGCGGATGGCTCCGGTGCGGTAGAGCATGGCCTCGGAGAGGGTGGTCTTGCCGGAGTCTACATGGGCCAGAATGCCCAGTACGATCTGTTTTTGCGTTGTTTCCATGCACTGCTCCTACGGGAAGCCGTTTTCATAAGCATTGCACGCCGCTCAAACGGCTTTTTTGCTCGCATACCGCGTTGCCTTCCCTTGCAATCCAGCAAGGATTGCTGCGGAAAATCGCCTTGTCTGCGGGCAAAAATTCTCGTCGTTCGGCGCCCCCTGCTTACGAAAGCAGCTTCCAAAAAATATTTCTCATTTATTGTAGCACGCTTTGGCGGGAAAAGAAAGTTTTCGGGTACAAATCCCGCAGGCAAAAAACAGCACCGGGCAGAAAATGGTCTGCCCGGTGCGATTTTCTTAAAAAAGATCCAGCATATTGTCCAGATAGATTGCCTCCCGCACCTGCAGCTGGTATTCCGGCTTTGTCATGTAATAAAGCAGAAATTCCAGCACCAATGCGCTGCCAAGTCCTCTGCCCTCTATCTTGAACTGGGAAAAGCCTGCGGGCAGATACCGCTGCCGGATGTCATCTGCCCCAATAAACCCGGGGCTGCGCATCGCCTTGGAAAAGCGGTAGCCCTCGGCGGCATCCGGGGCGGCGCAGCGGTGGTCCGGGCAGTCCTCGCCCAGATTCTGACGGCTGACTGTCTCATAGCAGCGCTTGCGCTCGGTGCAGCCGAACCAGCAGCACTCGTTGCACAAAAATTCCACCTTAGCCTTTTGCTCCGGCGGCAGGGTGCGCAGCTGTTCCAGTGCCGGGTTCAGCCGGAAATCCGGCACCACATACCGGAACTGCGGTTTTTCCAGTTCCTGCTGCAACTGCGCGAAATCGGTAAGCACTTTTGTGGTGGAGGACACCAGATACAGCTCCGGCCAGCGCTGTTGCAGATAGTCCACCAGCAGGTCGGAGTGGACGATCACGCCGTTTGGCACACTGCCAGCTTTGGCAAACTGTTCACACAGGGCGTTGCACTGCGGGTCGGCAAGGTGCTGGGCCCGCAGCAGGGAGTTACTGAAGGTCAGCCGCCCGGAGATGCCGTATTCCCGCAATAGCGCCAGCACCTCACGCGCAGCTGCCCCGCCGCTGGAAATGCGTCCCCCGCCCCAGATGCAGCCTGCCGGTGCACCGTAAATAGAGCCGATGGCGCACCAGTCGTAAAAATATTCCCGGTGCTCCCGGTACAGCGGCAAAAAGCGGCGGTACAGCTCGTAAAACTCGAACAGGCCGGGCAGATGATAACAGGCAGCTGCGGGCTTTTCCATAGCGGTTCCTTTCCTGCAAAAAGGGAGCTGCTGCGTAAAAATACCGTGCAGCAGCTCCCCTGTTTTTATCGTATTTGCTTTTGTTACACGGTAGCGCCGACCTGAGGGGCACCCCCGGCGAGCTGCTCTGCCGTAAGCGGCTGGGCTTCTGCGGGGGCGTTCAGGCGCTCCTTTGCCACCGCCAGCATCAGCTTGATGCGGTTTTCCTGATTGACCCGGGTAGCACTGGGGTCGTAGTCGATGGGGGTGATGTTGGCGCTGGGGTACAGCGCACGGATCTTGTTCACCATGCCCTTGCCCACGATATGGTTGGGCAGGCAGCCAAAGGGCTGCGCACACACGATGTTGCCGTAGCCGCCCTGCACCAGCTCGATCATCTCGGCGGTCAGCAGCCAGCCCTCGCCCATTTTTGCGCCCAGCGAGATAACGCCCTTGGGCTTTTCCACCAGCTCCTTGAAGGGGCCCGGCGCATAGAACCCGGCGTCCGTCTCTGCCTTGAGCATGACACGCTCCACGCTGTCCAGCCAGTTGAGGAACTGGTCGGTGCCTACCTTTACAGCCAGCTTGCCGCCGTACAGCACATGATCCTCGCCCATGTTGAAGGCGCAGTACTGCACAAAGCCCATCAGACCGGGGAAGTTCACCTCGCAGTCCTGACTTTCCAGGAATTTTTGCAGGTCATTGTTGCCCAGCGGACTGTACTTGACGTAGATCTCGCCCACAACGCCCACCTTGACCTTGGGCACCCGGGTGACCGGGATGGCGGCAAAGTCCTTTGCGATGAGCGGGAAGGTGTGCTTCATTTCCCGGGAAGTAAAGCCCTTGCCTGCCAGCAGTGCACGGCCAAGACGGGCGATCCAGCGATCCACCATGCGGTCAGCAGCGCCCTTTTCGTTCTCGTAGGGAGCCACCTGATTGCGCAGCGCACACAGCATATCGCCGTAGAAGATGCAGGCGATGCACTTGCGTGCCAGCGGGAGGGTCATCTGGAAGCCGCTGTCCTTTTCCAGACCGGAAAAGTTCAGGCTTGCCACCGGGATCTGCGGGTAACCGGCCTTGACCAGCGCCTTGCGCAGCAGATGGATGTAATTGGAGGCGCGACAGCCGCCGCCAGTCTGGGTGATCAACAAGGCAGTGTGCTCCAGATCATACTTGCCGCTGTTCAGCGCGTCCAGAAACTGGCCGATGACCAGCAGCGCCGGGTAGCAGGTATCGTTGTGGACATACTTCAGCCCCAGCTGCGCCACAGCGCTGCCGCAGTTGCCCAGCAGCTCACACTTATAGCCCTCACAGCGCAGTGCGTACTCCATGAGCCGGAACTGGGTCACGGCCATGTTGGGGATAAGGATGGTGTGGGTCTTTTTCATCTCCGGGGTAAATTTGGGATAATGATATTCCATAGGTTCCTCCTATGTTACTCTAAACAAGATAGTCCCCGCAAAGACTTCCCCCGCCGGGGGAAACCTTTCAGCCTATCTCAAGGTTTCTTTTACTCTGCCTTTTCTGCGGCGACCTCGTCCCGCTCGTCCAGTGCGGCAAACAGGCTGCGCAGACGGATGTTCACGGCACCAAGGTTCGTGATCTCGTCGATCTTCAGCTGGGTATACAGCTTGTTGCCCCGCTGCAAAATCTCGCGGGTCTCGTCGGTGGTAATGGCATCCACGCCGCAGCCGAAGGACACCAGCTGCACCAGATCCATATCCTTCTGGGTGGTGCAGTACTTGGCGGCAGCGTACAGGCGGCTGTGGTAGGTCCACTGGTTCAGCACGCTGGTGGGGAACTTCTGCACCCGGTTGGAGATGCTGTCCTCGGTGACCACCGCAGCCCCGTGGCGGGTGATCAGGTGGTCGATGCCGTGGTTGACCTCCGGGTCCACATGGTAGGGACGGCCTGCCAGCACGATGATGCGCTTGCCCTGACGGCGCGCCTCGTCGATGATCTCGCTGCCCTTTACCCGGATCTTTGCCATGTGTGCCTCATACTCCGCGTAGGCGGCGTCGGCTGCGGCCTGCACCTCTTTTTCAGAGATGCCGCCAAAGTACTTGGGCAGCACCTGTTTTGCCATCTTGTGCACAAAGTCCTTGGGGCGGTGGATGCCCACATAATCATAGATGAACTTTTTGCCCTCCAGTTCCGGGCAGTTTCCTGCCAGGACCTCCGGGTAGTAGGCCACCACCGGGCAGTTATAGTGGTTGTCGCCCAAGCCCTCGTCCACATTGTAGGTCAGGCAGGGGTAGAAGATGGCGTCCAGCTGCATCTGGCTCAGCGCCTTGATATGGCCGTGGCTCAACTTTGCCGGGAAGCAGGCGGTATCGCTGGGGATGGTAGCCTGTCCGGCCAGATACAGCCCGCGGGTGGACACCGGGCTGGTGTGCACCGCAAAGCCAAGGCTCGTCCAGAAGGCGTACCAGAAGGGCAGTAGCTCGTAGAAGCCCAGACACAGCGGAATGCCAATGGAGCCGCGCTTGCCGGGCACAGGCTTGTAGCCTGCCAGCAGCTGCTGCTTGTAGGCGTACAGGTTCAGGCTGTTATCCTCGCTCTTGCCAGTAACAGGCTTGTCGCAGCGGTTGCCGGAGATGAACTTGCGGCCATCGGCAAAGGTGTTGACGGTCAGCTGGCAATGGTTGCCGCAGCCGCCGCACTTGACGCTGACCACCTGCTGTGCAAACTTTTCCAGCTCCTGCTCGTTCATCATGGCAGAGGTAGTCTGGTTGTTTTTGTGGCTCTGGCGCAGGCCGTACAAGGCAGCGCCGTAAGCACCCATCAGACCGGCAATGTCCGGCCGGATGACCTCCACGCCCATCTCCTTTTCAAAGGCGCGGAGTACCGCTTCATTATAAAAGGTACCGCCCTGCACCACGATCTTGCGGCCCAGCTCTTCCGGGCTGGAGGCGCGGATCACCTTGTACAGCGCATTCTTGACCACGCTGATGGACAGGCCTGCGGAGATATTCTCGATGCTGGCACCGTCCTTTTGTGCCTGCTTGACCGAGCTGTTCATGAACACGGTGCAGCGGCTGCCCAAGTCCACCGGGCGGTCTGCGAACAGCCCCAGTGCGGCAAACTCCTTGACGTCATAGCCCAGCGCCTGCGCAAAGGTCTGTAAAAAGCTGCCGCAGCCGGAGGAGCAGGCCTCGTTCAGGAAGATGTTGCTGATGGCGCCATCCTCGATCTTGAAGCACTTCATGTCCTGCCCGCCGATATCAATGATGAAGTCCACGTCCGGCATAAAGTACTTGGCAGCGGTAAAATGCGCCACCGTTTCCACCAGGCCGTAATCGCAGCGGAAGGCATTCTTTACCAGCTCCTCGCCGTAGCCGGTGGTGGTAACGCTGGCCACCTGCAGTCCCGGGTGCTCCTTATAGATCTTGAGCAGCTGCTCCCGGATGAGGGGCAGCGGGTTGCCGAGGTTGGGCTGATAGTTGGTGTACAGGATCTGGCTCTTTTCGTCCACCACCACCAGCTTGACAGTGGTAGAACCGGAGTCGATGCCGATATGCACCGGCCCGCAGTGGACGCCAAAGGCCACGCGGGGCACGCTGTGGGACATATGCCGTGCATGGAAAGCCTCGTACTCCTCCTTGCTGGCGAACAGCGGCGGCTCGCTGGCATAGGTAGCGGTAGCGGCGTACTTGTCCAGCGCAGCGGCCACCTCAGTGAGCTCAAATTCCTTATCGGCGTACAGGGCAGCGCCCAGCGCCACATACAGCAGGCTGTTTTCCGGGCAGGTGCCGGTCACGTTCAGCGCCGCGTCAAAGCTTTTGCGCAGCACGGTGCTGAAGGTGAGCGGGCCGCCCAGATAAAGGATATTGCCCTTGATGGGGCGTCCCTGTGCCAGACCGGCGATGGTCTGGTTGACCACGGCCTTATAGATGCTGGCGGCGATATCCTCGGTGCGGGCACCCTGATTGATCAGGGGCTGCACATCGCTTTTGGCAAACACGCCGCAGCGGGAAGCGATGGTATAGGTGCGCTGCGCCTGCTCGGCAGCCTTGTTCATTTCCTCGGCGCTCATCTTCAGCAGGGTGGCCATCTGGTCGATGAAGGCACCGGTGCCGCCGGCACAGCTGCCGTTCATGCGCACCTCGGTACCGTTGGTCAAAAACAGGATCTTGGCATCCTCGCCGCCCAGTTCAATGACGCAGTCGGTTTTTGGCATAAAGCGCTTGACCGCCACGCGGGTGGAGAACACCTCCTGCACAAAGGGCACACCGCAGCTATCCGCTAAGCCCATGCCGGCAGAACCGGAGATGCTGAGCAGCGCCTTGCTGCCATGCAGCTGCTCGGCATCAATGCGCCGCAGCAGTTCCTGCGCCTTTTCCAGAATATGACTATAGTGTCGTTCGTATGTAGAATACAGCAGTTCATCATGCTCGCCCAGCACCACACACTTGATGGTGGTACTGCCGATGTCAAGACCTACTCTCACCTTGTTTTCCCTCCTAAGGACAAATAACCGGAGCATAACGCCCCGGCTGCCATGGCAAACAGCCGTTTGCAGCAAAGACCCGCAACGGCAGCTTTCTCTTTTCAGCAGCCCGCATTGCGCAGCTACGCTGTTTTTAAGCAGCATTCGCTATAAAAAATGCAGTAAATGCGTTTTTGCATACACTATTATTATAATCCAATCGCGGGCGGCATTCAATCCATGTTGTCTATTTTACACGAAAAAAATAGTATTTTTTGCTCAAAAGGCTGAACTTTTTGTGAACAAGTGTCTTTTTTCCCCGCAAAAAAGCCGCCGCATAGAGTTTGTGCGGCGGCCTTGTACCGACGGGATATTTTGAATGGTTTCCACGTGCGCTTTGGCTATTTCGAGCGGGAATCCCCCTCTACGCCCCACGCGTAAAAGTGCCTTTGGATCGTTCTGTTTTCCTTACCGGTTCACGAAATTCAGCACCAGAACCAGCAGCAGCATGTGCACGGGGTAAAAGGCGTAGCAGGCATACTGGAAGGGCTTGCTGTGGTAGCCCTGCCGCCCGCGGTACAGCCAGATGGGCACCAATGCCAGCAGCGCCAGCCCCTGCTGGCAAAGCTCAAAGTCCATGCCGAAGAGCTGGATTGGATACATAAGCCCGCCCAGCAGCTCCACGTTGACCCAGTACAGCGCAGCCAGCTGCCCCAGCAGGCACCACCACTTGCGCCCGTGCCCGTGAAAAAAGTAGAAGATGAACACAGTCAGCACACCGGCACCGTAGTAGTCCACCATGCCCAGCGTGCCCAGCACCGCGCCCGCCACCACCACAAGGGCGGATACCAGCAGATACGCCCATGTTTTCTGCTTTTTGTGCACCGTTTCCATCAGATGGATGCCCAGAATGCCCAGCAGCAGCGTCCAGATGACGTTCTGGTGCACCGGGTAGAACCATGTACCGCCGTACATCAAATCGAAGGGCACTTCCGAAAGCAGGGCAAACAGCAGCAGCCGCAGAGTGTATTTTTTCAGGTCATGGGTGTGAAAATAGCCCTCCACCGCCATAAAGGCAAAGATGGGAAAGGCCACCCGCCCGGCACAGGTCAGCCATTCCTGTGCCGGCAGCAACGTCGCCCACAGGTGATCCATCAGCATCAGCGCCATAGCAAGGATATGAAGAGCCGCTGCGCTCAGGTCAAAGCGGGTCGCGGCAGCTGGTTTGATAACTTTTGTTGGCATACTCGTACCTCGTCTTTGTCGAAATTTCGTTGTTCTGTCTGGAATACGAACGAGCCCCGCAAAGAATTGCAGCCCCGGCCAGATTTTTCCACCGCCGGGGCTGCAGGAATGCTTTATTTTTTCTGCTGCGAATACCCCAGACACAAATAGCTGGAGCCAAGGCAGAGCCATACCACCGCCGTAGAGTGATTCTCGCCGGTAACAAGATTCAGCGCCGCAACAAGAAAAAACAACAGTCCACTGAGATAAAACAGATTGCATTTTTTCATAGTACGTCCCTCCGGTTTTGGTTTTTTCACCGGCTATTTTGGATACGGCAAGCGCAGGGGCAGCTGTCATTTTACTCCGCGTGCAAAGGGGCGCAGAGCGCCCACCCGGCACGCAGAAAGCATGTGCCCGCAGCAGTCTGCGGGGCAAATTCATGAAGGGTGGCTTGCCTGCCTGCCCATGGAGACGTAAGCGCAAAAGCAGGAATGTGGGAAGGAGCAAGGGACGGTTTCGGCGAAAAAGCGTCTGGCGGTGGCGGAAAAGCCGAACGCAAGATTTTTTCATAATAGCTGGCTCGTAAGGTGAGCCGTACCAAAACTTCCTTGCGGAAATGTGCAGCGTTATAGTTCATCTGCACCTGAACCGGCAGCTGTGCACCCGGCGCTTGCCGCACCCAAAATAGCCGGTGGAGCGTTTATTTAGTTTTTGGCGTTTTCCAGATAGATCTCAAAGGCTTCGGCAAAGCTGGCATTTACATCAAAGGGGACAGTGTAGTCCACCTTGGAGGTCACAAGGCAGAGGTCCAGCCGGTTGGAGGTTTCGTCTGCCTGCCGGTTCAGCTTGCTCAGCGCCGCATGGATGACCTTGCGGTCGTAGTTGATGGTGGTCACCCGCTTTACATCGCAGCAGTAGGAGATCTGGTTGCCCTCGGCGTTGAAGCGGTAGCCGGTGCCCCCGCCGGAGAGCAGCTGCTCAGAACTGCGCAGGTCGTTCATCCGTTTGAAGGTGCGGGCAATGCTCTGCCGCGCGGCATTCAGGCTGACCTCGCTGTCCATATCCATGTCCAGCGCATCCTTTGCCTTGCGGATGGCGGCAAACAGGCGGCTCTTCTCCTCCAGCAGATAGAGCATGAACCGGGCAATGTCGGTGATCTGCTCCGCATATTCGGTCTGTGCCACGTCCATAACGGTCTCATCCTCGGCCTCGGGCATCACCTTATGGCGCAGATAGGTGTTGGCCACCTTGGTCACGTTGGCATCGCAATCCAGAATGCCCTGCGCCTCATCCAGCAGAGACTGGAGCTTGTTCTGGTAGCGGAATGCTTCCTTCAGGTTCATAGTCGTTCCCTCCATCTTGTTTTTTCTGCTTTCAGCTTACCACAGACTGCCCGCCTGTGCAAGCCTTCCGGTAAAATGAGCAAAACGCCCGCCCCGGCATGACCGGAGCGGGCGTTTTGCATTGCTGTGACACTTATGGGAATAAGAGATTGGCATTACTCAGCCGGCCACGCGCTCGGTGCGGCCTGCCTCCAGCATATAGCGCAGGAAGCCGGTCACGTCGGCGGGGTCGGTCACGGTGAGGTCAAAGCCCTTCTTGGGGGCAGTGTCCATCATCTGCAGCATGGAGCATGCGGTAGCGTCCTTTTTCAGGTCGCAGGTCTTGCCGTTGTCCAGATGCAGCAGCACGCTGCCGTGGCTGGCAGAAAGCTGGCGCATGAAACGTTCCTTATCAAAATACTCGATCCGAAGCATAGGAATACCTCCTTGATGAAATGGTTTATGTTACACTTGCCGTCCAGTCCTCTTTGGACAGGCGGCGGGAGAATAGCGGTTTTGCCCGGCAGTGGAAACGCTTGCACAGCTTGCGTCCCGGCTGCCTTGGTGCTATACTGAGCTTGGAAGCTCTGATAGGATAATACCACAAAACAATCGCAAATAATAGAACAGAACCGCATAGTATATGCAACAAAACCGGCATTGACAAAAAACATTCAAAGTATTGCGGAAAGGAATTGGTGAATATGGCATATCAGACAAGCTGTGCCTCTTATACCAGCGGCCGGGTAGGGCTGACCAGCGCCACCGCCGTGGTGGCCGATGCCGCCGGGCGGGAGCAGACCCAGCACGGCAGCCCGCTGTTCCCTATCGCCTGCTACGCCGAGGATCTTTCCTGTTTTTCGGTGGCGTGGCACTGGCACGAGGAATTTGAGTTCATTCTGACGGCGTTGGGGCCCATTCATGTGGATGTGAACAAGACCCGACTGACCTTGCAGACCGGGCAGGGCGTGTTTGTCAACTCCGGTGCGCTGCACGCGGTAGAGCCTACCGAGGACAGGGCGTTGCTGCACTCCGGCGTGTTCCAGCCACGGTTGGTCGGCGGCATGGACACCGTATTCTGGCAAAAGCTCATCCGCCCGCTTTTGCAGCCCGGCACACCGCCCTTCTTTTTGCTGGATGAGGCCGTGCCATGGCAGCGGCAGGTGCTGCTCTGCCTGCGGGAGGCGTGGAAGGGCGTGGCGGACGAGCCTTTCGACTACGAGAACCGGGTGCGCTACCACCTTACCGCCGCGCTGCGGCTGCTCATTACCCAATGCGTCAGCGGCAAGGTAAAGGTATCGGAGCAGGAGCAGATTGCCTCGGAGCGGATGAAACAGATGCTGCGCTATGTAGAGGAGCACTACACCGAGGAACTGACCGTGGAAAAACTGGCCGGGTGCGTTGCCCTGAGCGAAAGCGCCTGTCTGCGCAGCTTCCGGCAGTTTCTGGGCATCACGCCCATCCAGTACGTCAAGCAGTTCCGGGTGGAAAAAGCCGCCGAGCTGCTGCGCTCCACCCGGCTCAAGACCGGCGAGGTGGGGCTGGAATGCGGTTTTTCGGATGCCAGCTACTTTATCAAGACCTTCCGGGAGATCAAGCACTGCACCCCTCGGGAATACCGCATCCGCTTCTGCTAACATGAAAAAGAGGGACAGAAATGCCCGCAGGCATTTCTGTCCCTCTGATTTTAAAATGTAATTCCTTAAATAATGGCCAAAGCGCAAGCGGAGGCCATCTCCAATCGTCCGACATAAAAGAGGGCGCGCCGGTTCACCCGCCGGTTTTACCGGTGCAAAGACCCTGCCAGCGCTCCGGCGGGATGACCGGCTCGGTGACAAAGGCTTCCGGGTTCGGGGCAAGAACGTGGCGGGTGACCCGGAAAAGCCCCTCGGCGTCGCACAAAATGCAGCTTGCATCACCAAATTTCGTGTTCCGGGCTGCACCACAGTCCAGATACGCCTGCTCCAGCTTGACGAAATCCTCCGAGATATGTGGCTGCTGCGCGTTGTAATGACGGCGCATATAGACGTTGTGCTGCGCCCCGGCTTCGTCCACCACGGTCATCTGCATGGGCTTGTCGGTCAGGCGGTTCGGCACGTTCAGTACCTCCTCCACGCTGTGGATAAAGGTGTTGCGGGCGTGGGTGACCCCCAGCAGCAGCACCTTGCCGTGGGCTGCCCGCAGGCGGTCGTAGCAGCCGCCGGGGGTGCAGGGGGTGTTTGCGTCCAGTTCCCCTTCCAGATACGCAGCCGCTCCCTTGCCATAGGCCGCCATGCTGTGGGTGGGGTGCAGCGAGCGCAGCACGCCGGGGCGCTGCCGGAACAGCTCCGGCAGAATGCCCACGCAGCACGGGCTGCGGCGCACATCGAACACTCGGTTCTCCTCGTTGATGAACCGCCATGTGTGGGTGGGCAGCAGCAGCAAGCCCTCCGCAAAAAACTCCATCCATGCGTCCAGAACCGTGTCTGCGCCGCCCTCCACCGGGCCGATGGACTTCATGGAGGAATGGATCAGGATGGTCTCCGTTCCTGTCAGCCCCATCGCGGCAAGGTCGTGCTTGAGGTCAGCCTTTGTATATGCCATGTCATTTCTCCTTTTCGGGCGTTTTTGTTTACTTCCAGTTTACCGCCTTTCGGGCAGCAAAGCAAGCATGCACGCAAAAAGGCACCTGCCCTGCCGCATCTGCCGGAGACGATCCGGTATCTATGGGGTATTTGTTCTTTCAGCTTTTTCAGCAAAATCCTGTATACAATATTTCAACTCACAGTGCTGCCGCAACAGTCAGTGCCGTGCTTTTCTATTGTAATATTTGACAGTTATTCTCTGTTTTCTTTATGCATTTGATACAACAGCCGCTTGATTGCGGCATTTTATCAGCACTTTTCCCGCATTGCAAAGTGGTATATCCGTTTTTTCGTTTCACGAGCAGCTCTGTGTGTGAGTACAAATTCTTGTATACAAGTGCTCAAATAAAGTTCCGTTCCAGCATTGACATTCCGCTGTCGGAACGGTACAATGATAATAAGATTATATTTACCGGATAAATGGAGAACGACTATGGCTACATTACAGCACACGGATGAGCTCTATCATATTCTCGAGGACGAGATCTGCACGTTGAAGATCCTGCCCGGGGAAGCGCTGAGCGAGAACCAACTGTGCAAGCGGTTCGGTGTTTCGCGCACCCCCATCCGCAGCGTTTTGCAGCGGCTGGAGCAGAACCGCTTTGTGCAGATCATCCCCTGCAAGGGCACCATCGTCACCGCCATTGATATTGGCGTGGTGGATCAGCTCATCTTCCAGCGTGTTGCGGTGGAGGGCATGGTGTTCCGGGATTTTGTGCAGAGCTGCTCGCCCATGGAGATCCTTGCGGTAGAACACCTTTATAATGTGCTGCTGGAGGCCGCCGCGGGGCGCAGCGACCCGGAAAACTTTGATTTCAACCACTTCCTCAGCTGCGACCTTGCCATGCACGAGTACTGGTTCCGCAAGACCAGCAAGGAGTACCTTTGGGAGCAGATGACCCGCCCGCAGGCAGACTATTCCCGCTTTATCCGTCTGGACATCGTAGGCGCGCGCAACGTGTCCAGCGTTGTCAGCGAGCACGCCGAGATGCTGCGTATTCTGCGGGAGAAGGATCTGGACGCCATTGAGCCGCTGATGCGTACCCACCTGTACGGCGGCGTGAGCCGCATGGGCAGCAAGGTCTACTCGGACGAATACCGCGTCTACTTCAAGCTGCCAGAGGGCAAATAATAAAAAGGTCGCTGCACAGTCTCCTGTACAACGACCTTTTTCTGGTTGCGCCAGCAGGAGTCGAACCTACGATGGGGGAGTCAAAGTCCCCTGCCTTACCGCTTGGCGATGGCGCATCATGCAAGATAGTATAACATATTTTCCGCTTTTCCACAAGAGGTGTGCCGCGTTTTTGCCGCTTTTTTCTGTGCGCTGCCCGCTGCATTTGCGGCGGTTTGAGTCGTTTTTTTGGCTTTGCGGCAAAGGTTTTGCTTTTTCCATATCCTGCCATGTTTTTACGAAAGGTAAGTTTTGCGGGATGCGTTTTTCAAAAAGCGCAGTCTACACGGGCATAAATTTTATCTTGCAAAGGTGAAATTTATTTTTTTCTTGATTTTTCTTATTATTTTCTCAAAAGACTGTATTTTTTGTTGCGGTTCTGGTACACTGGATGTGATAAAAATAAGTTGAAGAAACTTCTCCTGCGTCCGGGCTGCACCCGGGCGAGGCAGTGTCTCCATCTTTGTGAAGGAAAGCGAGGGATCTCATGAAAAAATTCCTGAAAACGCTGGTGGTCGGGCTTTGCCTGTTCACGCTGCTGTGCTGCGCACTGCCGGCTGCATTTGCTGCCGACAAAACTTCAGGGAGCAAAAAGGAAGAGAACGTGTACGCCATTGGTATGGATGCTCAAGGCGGCATCTGCTCTACCGTGGTCACCTACACGAACCTGTCCGGCAAGCTGGAGAGCACGCCTGAGCAGCCTACCATGACGGGCTACACCTTTGACGGCTGGTACACCGAGCCGGTGGGCGGCAGCAAGGTGACCACCTCCACCGTGTTCACCTCCGATGCCACCATCTACGCCCACTGGACTGCCAAGGTCGGTACCTCTACTGTGCCGCAGCCCACCACCCAGCCTGCCACCGTCCAGTGGCAAAAGTATGTAGGGCCTGCCCTTGTGGCCGGTGCCCTGCTTACTACTCTGCTGGTCGCCACCATGTTCTGAACACTGCTGTAAACGCAATGATACCATTGAAGAAAGGGATCTTACCATGACTACTTCTACCATGAAAATGCCCGCCAGCTATTCCGCTATCGAAGCCGAGGAGATGACCTATCTGGACGGCGGCGCCAGCAACGCTTATCAGGCCTTTCTGGACGTTGGCAAGGTGTTCAACTACATCGCCCGCATCTTCTCCGGTGCAAGCTCCATCATCAACAACGTCAACGTCATTTACCAGTCCTTTGTATCGCTGAACAGCCTGCTGGGCAGCTTCGGCAAGTAAAAGGATCACCCCAAAGTTTGGATACGGGAGTCGCGCTTTTTTCGAAAAAGTGCGGCTCCCGTTTTTCGTAGGCGCACTGATTCAGCGCATTACTGCGCAGAACTTCGCACCCCAGAATTATGAAGGGAAATTTTAACAATTCTGTGGTATATTACCTTCTTTTTAGGTGTTTTACATATAAAATAAAAAAATTTGCGATATTTTTTCGGCTTTATCTCTTGATTTTGTGTCCGATTTGTTATATTGTTGTTACAGGGAGTGTGCTAAAATAAGATAGTTTATAAAAGGTCTCTCCAGCCGCGCAAATCGCGTGGAGACAAGCGATTTTTCAGGCATTTTCTTTAAGTTTTTTCGGTATTTTCGAAAGAAATTTCGTTATCTTTACATTCGGGAGTTTGTACGCAAATGGCAGATCGTGAACTGCGGCGGATGCACCGCGCTGAACTAATAGAGATCATCTATGCGCTGAAACAGAGCGAGGACCAGCTCAAGGCACAGAATGCCGCGCTCACCGCGCAGCTGCAGGACCGGCAGCTCCGGCTGGAAAGCGCCGGTTCCATCGCGCAGGCCGCGCTGGAGCTGAACAACGTGTTCGCCGCCGCACAGGCCGCCGCCGATGACTATCTGCATTCGGTACAGGCCAGCGTTGCGGACACCAACGCCACCGCTGCCAACACCCTTTCGCAGGCACGCAGCGAGGCTAAACGCATTCTGGAACAGGCACAGGCAGACGCCGACAGTCTGAAAGCGCAGGCGCAGCAGGAATGCGACGCCATGACCGCCGCCGCCGCGCAAAAGCGCACCCAGACCGAGGCCGACTGCAAGGCCATGGTAGAGCGCGCCGAGCAGGAGGTGCAGCAGCGCTGGCAGGCATTTGACCACAAGGCCAACGAGCTGCTGGACCAGTACCGCAGCACAGACGGCCTGCCTTCGGAGGAAACATGAAAAAACGCGATATCCGGTTCGCTTCCATCCCTTCCACCGAGGAAGTGGCCGCAGAACGTGAGCGTCTTGCGTACCAGAGCCGCTACCAGCGGGTGCTGCGCAGTACGATCTATATTCTGGTGGTGGTGGCCGCAGTAGCCGTGCTGCTGGCTACGCTGTTTTTGCCGGTGCTTCAGGTCTCTGGCGACAGCATGAACCCTACGTTGAATGACAAGGACATTATCCTGCTGGTAAAATCCAACCACATTGAAAACGGTGAGTTATGCGGGTTTTACTGGCAGAACAAGCTGCTGCTCAAGCGCATCATCGGGCAGCCCGGTGATGTGATCGATATGGACGTGAACGGCGTGGTCTCGGTAAACGGCGTGGCACTGGATGAGCCTTATGTGGACGCGCTGACCGTGGGCGAATGCGACATCCGGTTCCCCTATCAGGTGCCGGAAAACCGCTACTTCGTGCTGGGCGACCACCGCTCCACCTCCATCGACAGCCGCAGCAGCGTGATAGGCTGCGTTGAAAAAAGCCAGATCGTTGGCAGGGTGTTCCTGAGGATATGGCCCTTGTCCAGCTTCTCGTTGATCCATTGACCCCGGGAGGAGGTATTTCGTTATGAACGACATTCTTAAAACGTACATGGAGCGGTTCCGCGAGAACCGGCACACCCTGCGGCGCTACACCGCGTTTGTGCTGGCACTTGCCATGATCACCACCCTGTTCGTGAACTGGCAGCTGCATGGCGTGGGCATCTCGATGACCGCGCAGTACCAGTGCGGCGAGGAGGAGCACACCCACACGGCGGATTGCTACACCAAGGTGCTCACCTGCGGTTACGAGGAAGGCGAGCTTGAAAATGCGGACGAGGTGGCCGCCGCTGCTGCGACCAGTCAGCCCACCATTGAAGAAGAGCCCGCGCCGCTGTCGCTGGAGCCGCAGATCGAGTTTGTGCCCCACGAGCACACCGAGGACTGCTACACCGAGGTGCAGACCCTGACCTGCATGGAGGAAGAGCACGTCCACGATGACGACTGCTTCGACCCTGAGGACGGCAGCCTGATCTGCGACAAATTTGAGCATACCCACGACGAAAGCTGCTATACCACCGAGTACGAGCTGACCTGCGGCTTAGAGGAGGGCGAGCTTGTGGAGCAGGTGGTGGAGCCCACCCAGAGCGCCGCACTGGCAGCGATGGCTGTGGCCGAGCCCGTGGCGCTGGCACCGATGGTGGACACCGTGGAGCCCATCTACCACCACCATACCGATGCCTGCTACGAGGAAGTGCTCACCTGCCCCCTGCCGGAGCACCACCACACCGTTGCCTGCCTGAGCGACACCTCCGCCGACCTTGAGACCCCCGAGGAGTGGCAGGCCGCCAACGCCGAGGCCGTGATGACCGGCAACTGGGCCGAGGATCTGGTCAGCGTGGCGCAGACCCAGCTGGGCTACGAGCAGAGCGAGAAAAACTTTGAGATCGACCCCGCGGACGGCGTGACCCTGCGCTACTACTCCCGCTACGGTCAGTCCTACGGCAACCCCTACGGCGAGTGGGACGTGATGTTCCTCTCTTACTGCCTGAAGTACGCCGGTATCCCCCAGAGCGCTATCCCGCAGGAGGCCAGTGTGCTTGCCCTGCGCAGCTCCATGAGCGACATGGACTGGCTGCTGGACGGCGAGGACGGCAGCGCCGCCGATGTGGGCGACATCGTTATTTATAATAAGTACGTCACCCGCACCGTGGCTGTGGACAGCAGCGCCGACGGTGCAGCGGACGGTCTGGACGACCTGTTCAGCACGGACGCCGAGGGCGAGAACAGCGCAGAACTTGAGGAATCCGGCGCTGCTGCGTTGGATAGCGTCCCTGCCGCCGAGGACACGACCACCCTCGATACCCCTGATCTCCCCGACACCGCTGCGCCCAGCGTGGTTTCCCCCGCTGCCGAGCCGCAGACCACTACCGTAACTGACGCTCAGCCCGTGGAGACCGTGGGCATCGTGAGCAGTGTGGACAGCGACGCTGACACGCTGACCGTTATTTCCGGCGATGTGGACGGCAAGGTGGCTGAGGTAACGCTTTTCGATGCTGATGTTCTGGCCGTGGTGGATGTTGCCGCCGCTCAGTACGCCGACACATACGGCGGCCAGCTGCCTAGCCGCCCGAACCGTGCGCCCACGCTGATGACGACGGAAGAACCGACCTACCTTGATTACTTTGTGGAAACGCCTGAGGGCGAGACAACCTCCACAGGTATGAAAAAGGGCGGCATTACCAAATATACCTTTAAGATTGACAACACCGAACAGACTGATAATTTTACGGTCAAGGCTGATCAATCCGTCTATTTTACCTTCGACTATCAGATTGCCGGCGGTGTGCTGGAAAAAGTAAATGGAAAAAACGTTCTGACCTATAACCTGCCTGCCGAACTGTGCCCGAAGGCAGAAACAGACACAGAGATTTATGATCGTGCTGGCAACAAAGTAGGCACACAGTATTTTCACAAGAACGGCACCACTACGCTTGTCTTTGATATTGACTCTCCTTATTTCAACCCGGCGGAAACCTTTAGCGGCCAGTTCAGTTACGATTGGACGTACAGCAAGGAGTCTGCTACCGAGAATAAAACGTTCCACTTCCCCGGCAGCCGCACGGAGATCACGCTGGAAAAGTATCAGGATATCAAGATCGAGAAGAGCCAGCCTTCGGATAATAACGGCACGATCCAAGAAACTTCCGATGGCAAGACCAAGATCCGCTATACGGTCACGGTAAGCTCGGAGCATGGCTGGGATGAAAAGGTTCAGATCTGGGACGGTCTGAAGCGCGTAAATGGTGACATTCAGGCTGAGTATGACAAGGATTCCTTTGAGCTGAAAAAGTATAAAGCGGACGGCACTTTCGAAACCGTTTCCTGCACACCGGATTTTACAAAAAACGCCGATAGCAAATACAGCGGCTACGAAAAGACCTTCCAGATCGAAGGTCTTGACGCACTCAAGGCCGGTGAACGCTACGAGTTGACCTACGATGTTCTTACCACCCGTACCAGTTACTCAGAGCTCCAAAACACCGCAACTACCGATAACGGCAACAAACAAGACGATCGTACCGTTAAGCTGGACAGTCTTATTACAAAAGAACAGGGCGCATACGATTCCGCAAACAACTGCATCGACTGGATCGTCACTGTAAAGAACCCTACCGGCTCTGACCTGAACGGCTACATTGTAACAGATACCCTTGATAACGGTGCAACGATTAAAGGCGATGTCAAACTGTATGTGCAACTGGAGCACGATGGTTACACTTGGTCTAATCGTAAGATTGATACCGTCAATAATGCGGCTGGCACATCCACCTTTACCTACACCTTCCCTGCGGGCAGTAATGCAAAGCTGTATCAGTTCAAGTATCAGACCACTCTCCCGGCAGGCGTCACCTCGGTGAAAAACAAGGCCGAGTACAGCAAGGAGATCGGCGGCAACAAGTTTACCGACGAAAAGACGTTCAATCCCTCTGGCGGCGGTCAGGGCGGTCAAAGCTTCAGCCCGCAAAAAACTGCATCCGGCACGCTTGCCCCGAAGGACGCCGACCATCCGAACCTTCTGGCAGCACCTTGGACGATCACCGCTACGATCCCCGGCAAGGGAAAGTATGAGATCAAGGATAATATCAGCGGCTGCTCGCCCCATGGCACGAATATCCACTATGGCATCGCCAGCGAGCTGCAAAAGCAGATCGAGCAAAACCTTGACCTCACCTACATCAACGATGATCAGGAAGGCACGCTGAATTATGCTGACCTTACAGCCAAGGGTATCACGTTTAAAGTAACGTACTATCCGTATGACTGGTGCAACGGCTATCCGGTCTCTTCTGCTGATTCTACCACGCAGGTGCGGTCCTTCAAGATCGAGCTTGACACCACAAATTGCACCCTTGCCCTCAGCCAGCTGACGCTGAACTACAGCACGCAGGTGGATATAAGCGGTCTGTCGGAAGGCGACCGTATTACTATCTCCAACCAATTAGTCAACAATGGAGACACTGCCAGTTACGATTACCTTAAGCCCAGTACCGGCTTTAAGATGTCCAAGGGCGTCAAGCTGGTAAATAAAACTGACTCTGTCAACAGTATTTTCTGGTATTGCGGCGCTCCGGAACAATCCTCCGGCGGTACACTTACTCGCAATTATTCTGACTTCCAGTGGCAGGTACTCCAGTATCAGATCCTTCTGGATTTCTCTTCTGTAAGCGATACCCTGCCCGATAAGATCACCCTGACCGATACGCTTCCCAAGGGTCTCACTTTCCGCAACAACACCCCCTCGGCTGCCATCGTGTTCACCAATGGCTACGGTAAGGGTGTCCGGTCTAATGATCTGCCCTTGAAGAGTACTGGTAACATGAATATTCAGAACTACTTCGCAGATCAGAGCAAGCTTGAGATCAGCACCCCCGCCGAGGGTTCAGAGGATGGACAGACCATTACGTTCCACATTGATGGACTGGATCAACTCGACTTTGCTAAACTCAAGGCTGATGGCTATACCGAGCTGGTGCTGTGCTATCAGGCCGAGTTGACAGATTCCCGTTGGAGCAACGTCAAGTTTGATGAATTCCTCTATTCCAACGGAATCAAGTGGGAGGAGGCAAAGAAACAGGACAAGGTCGATGTAAAGGTCACCCAAAAGGTCGATGTGCTTAAAAAGGAAGCCGTGCAGATCACAAATAAAAAAGACAGCCGCGTAAAGTACACCCTGACCATCAACTCCGCCGCCAAAGACCTTGTTCCCAACAGCAACACGGTCACCCTGACCGATATTCTTACCGTGCAGCACGCAAGCGTTCAGGCATCGTTGGATATTTTCAGCGTAAAGCTGTATAATGCAGATACCAAACAAGAAATATCCAAATACGAGTACAGCTACACCCAGCCGGTGTTGGGTACAGATAGCAACGGTTACCCCACCTACACCACCACCTTTACCCTGCCGGATTCAACACCGCTTGTGCTGGAATATGAATATGTTACCAACGCTACCGCCGATATCTACCTGAACAACGAAGCAAAAGTTTATGGCGGAAGTGCTTCAGTCAAAGACTTCGAGCTTGAAAAGGTTGGTGCGACCTCCATAGTGCATCAGGCTAAGCTGACTGTTTACAAGGTGGATAAGCGCAACTATTCAAACGCCCTGACGGGTGCAACCTTCGCTCTGGATCGTTTCAATTCCAGCACCGGTGGTTGGGATCCCGTCCAAAATGAAGCTGGGGTAGATGCCAACGGCACGCTGACCTTCTACTTTGCACAAGCGGACGGCCTGCAGGAAAACACCTTGTATCGGCTTACGGAGACAAAAGCACCCGCAGGCTACAGCAAGGCATCCGCTCCGTACTACTTTATCTATCAGGCGCAAGGCTCTGACGAAGCCGAGGCCTATAACGCCGCCGTAAACGGCCACAGTGGTGAAGATATTCCCACGCAAAACGCTGCAAACCTTCTCTACTGCGCCCATAACAAAGCCAGCGAACTGTTTGTGCCCAACACCGCCGACAGCCTGACCATTATCAAGCACTGGCGCGATAAGGACAACAACACCCTGACAGCAGAGCAGGCAAAGCTGGATGAAGTAACGGTAGACTTGTACTGCTATAGGACCAATGAGGACAAGAGTACCGCAAAACTTTACGAGCCGCAATCTACCGTTACATTGCGGAAGAGTGAAGACTGGACAGCCACTGTGCCCATTGACCCCGCTTATCTGGATGGCTACACCTTCTATATTGTAGAAAAGAACGTCAACGAATCCCGCTTTACCGTAGTCTACGACCAGCCGCTTGGCGTAACGGTGGGCAACACCCTCACCTTTACCAACACCGAGACGGAAAACGCCGGCTACGAGCTCCCCTCTACCGGCGGCACCGGTACACTCCCGTACACAGCCGTGGGCGGCACAATGATGCTGTCTGCGCTGGCATATAACTTTATCCACCGCAAGCGCAGACGCGAAGGGAGGGCAGATGACTAAACTGCACTTCCCCCAGCTGGACGCCCGAGGCTGAGCCCCCGCCCGCCCAGCGCAAAGTTTACGCGATAGACCGAACAAAAACGCCCCCTCCCCCCTGTACAAAAACACAGGGGGCGGCAAGGGGCAAAAAAAGAAAGGGGCTTTTTCCATGAAAAAAGCAATGAAGAAACTCATGGCTGCGCTGCTGGCAGTTGCTATGGTTTGCGCCATGGCGATCCCGGCGTTTGCAGATGGCAGCAGCTCTACCAGCACTGCTGCTGTTACCCTGTACACGATCACCGCACCTAAAAACGGTCACACCTACGAGATCTACCAGATCTTTACCGGTGATTATGATGCACTCCAACCGTCCATGCTCGCCAACATCAAGTGGGGCAAAAACGGCACTGGTACGGCTGGCGAAGCTGTTGAGCAGACTGTTCTGGACGCACTTTCCAAGGTTGCTTCCTACACAAGCGACAGTGATAAGCTTGACGTTATCGATAAATATGTCACTCTGACCAATCCTGTAGAGACCATTACAAACGGTGGTTCTGTTGAAGTTGTTGGCGGCTATTACCTGATTAAGGACAAGGACGGCTCTGTGCCTTCCTCTGAGACTTATACCCCTTACATCGTTTCCGTTGTTGGCAATGTTACCATCGAGCCGAAGAGCAATGAGGTTCCCGAATTTACCAAAAAGCTGAAGGACACCAACGATACTACCGGCGAAGTTTCCCGCTGGCAGGATTCTGCCGACTATGATATCGGCGATAAAATCCCCTTCCGCCTGCAGGGCACTGTTTCCAAGGACTATGATTCCTATAAGACGTATTACTACGCTTTCCACGATGTGGAAGAAAAGGGTCTGACCTTTGACTCCAGCTCTGTGAAAGTTTTTGTTGGCGATGAAGAGACCGGTACTAAGATTGATGCTAGCAATTATACTGTCGTTACCAACCCGGCCGATGGCTGCACCTTTGAGATCGTGTTTGATGATCTGAAAAATATCCACAGTGTTACTGCTAAATCTATCATTACCGTTACCTACGAGTCCACGCTGAACGGGAACGCTGTTCTGGGCGCACAGGGCAACGTCAACACGGCAAAGCTGGAGTACTCCAACAACCCGCGCGGTAACGGCACGGGTACAACTCCTTGGGATAACGTCATCGTCTTTACCTACAAGGTGGTCGTGAATAAGGTCGATCAGGACAATAATCCTCTGGTAGGTGCACAGTTCACTCTGACCAAAAAGATTAATGGTGGCACGGAAGTTATCAAGACTATGACCATCGACTCTAGCGAAACTCAGTTTACGCTGTCCGGTCTGGATGACGGCGAGTACACGCTGACCGAGACTGCAACCCCCGCCCACTACAACACCATCAGCCCCATCACCTTTACTGTCAACGCTGATCATACTATCACTTGGGAAACCGAGCGTCGTGAAGATATCCTGACCTCTTTGAGCGGCGACAAGAAGGTTGGCGAAATCACCTTTACTTCTAGCAAAACCGACGGAACTCTGACTACAAATGTCATCAATAATATCGGCACTACCCTGCCCGGCACCGGCGGCATCGGCACCACCATCTTCTATGTGATCGGCGGCGGCCTGATGGTTGCAGCAGCCATCCTGCTCATTACCAAAAAGCGCATGGAGAACCGCTAAGCTCTCCTTTTCCCCTGCACAGAGCGGGGCTGTAAAGCCCCCTGCTCTGGTCCTGAAACTATAACGTTAGGGAGTAGCCCATGAAAAAGAACAAAAGCACCATTATATTGATCCTCGTCTTTTTCGTGGGTCTATCCGTGATGTTATACCCCACCATCAGCGATTACGTCAACCAGCGCAACCAGTCCCGCGCGGTGGCAAGCTACGCGCAGGACGTGGACAACATGACCGATGCGGATTACAGCGCCTACTTTGACGCCGCCGATGCCTTTAACGCACAGGTGGCCGCCAATGAAAACGCCCTTTACCGCCCGGATCAGCTTACCGGCTACAACGAAACGCTGGATATTACCGGCACCGGCATTATGGGTTACATCACCATTTCCAAAATCGGCGTGGAGCTGCCCATCTACCACGGCACCGGCGACAGCGTGCTGCAGATCGCCGCAGGCCACTTAGAGGGCACCAGCCTGCCGGTGGGCGGCGCGTCCACCCACGCGGTCATCTCGGCGCACCGCGGCCTGCCCAGCGCAAAGCTGTTTACCAACCTTGACCAGCTGGAAGTGGGCGATACCTTTACCATCACCGTGCTGGATCGGGTGCTCACCTACGAGGTGGACAAAATTTCCATCGTGCTGCCCACCGAGACCGACGAGCTGAAGATCGCCGAAGGCAAGGACTACGTTACCCTGATGACCTGCACCCCCTACGGCATCAACACCCACCGCCTGCTGGTGCGCGGCCGCCGCGTGGAGACCCCGGATCAGTACAAGCACCTCCGCGTTACCGCCGAAGCGCTTAAAATTGAACCCATTATTGTTGCGCCCATTATGGCGCTGCCCATGCTGCTGATCTTGCTGATCGGTATGCTGCTTTCTACACGCAAACCCAAGAAAACGAGAGGTGAAGAACATGAAAAGCATTGATCTGCGTCATCGTCTGGCGGCTGTGCTGCTGGCTGTGTGCCTTGTGGTATGCTGCACCCTGCCGGCCTTTGCCACCAGTGCCAACATTGTGCTGGGGCGTCTGGGCTCGCTCCACGTCCGTCTGTACGACACCCACAACGATGTGCCCCTGCGTGGCGGCGAGCTGACCCTGTATCAGGTGGCCACCGTCAAGCGCACCAACGGCAACCTGTACTTTGACTATACCGGCGATTTTGCGGGCTGCGGTGTGGTGCTGGGCGACCTTTCCGACAGCACGCTGGCTGACCAGCTGGTAAAGTATCTGCCCGTTGTGCCCGCCATTGCCGCCCAGCAGGACGTGAACGAAGAGGGTTACGCCGACATTACCAAGCTGCCGCAGGGGCTGTACTTGGTCGTGCAGACCGAGGCATCCCACGGCTACGAGGCCATTAAGCCCTTCCTTGTGTCCATCCCCATGCCCGATGGCGACAACTGGATCTACGATGTGGACGCCACCCCCAAGGTAGGTGCCACCATCCCGGAAACGCCGGACATCCCCGACACCCCGGATGTGCCAGTTACACCGCCGGATACGCCCGACACACCGGACACCCCCGATTTCCCGGAGCAGCCGGATACGCCCGACACGCCGGTAAGCCCGGACAGCCCTGACAACCCGGTAAGTCCCGGCAACCCGGACAATCCCGTAAGCCCCGAGAACCCGGATAACCCGGTCTCCCCTTCCAACCCCGATAAGCCTGTTCTGCCCCAGACCGGTCAGTTGAACTGGCCCGTGCCGGTGCTGGCTTGCAGCGGTGTGCTGCTGTTTGCCGCTGGCTGGGTGCTGAACCGTCAGGGCAAAAAGGAAAACTGACCCTGTCTCCTTTCTTTTCGGCATAGTTTGGCGTTGTGTGCCGAATTTGCTCCCCCGCAAGGGGGAGCATTTTTTATGCCCTTTCCCCTGCCGGGTACAGTACGATTTTGAATGCGCTCCGCGTTGCTCTGCGCATAATCAGCGGAAAATATATTTTTAAATTTGCAATTCTGGAAAATCTGCGGATTTTCCAGAATTGCCTTTTCACGGGTGGGGTTTTGGCACGAACCCTCTCAGGCATCTCGCTTTGCTCGATACCAGCTCCCCCGAAGGGGGAGCTTTTTGGGTGCTGCCGCAAGGCTGTACCACAGCACAAAGCGGGCTCGCTCTCTCCGTCATCACTGTGCGATGACGCCTCTCCCAAAGGGAGAGGCATTGGCATAGCGGAAAAGTTTCCGACTAAACCGCAAAGTATCCGGCAGCGCTAGAGGCTCCCTCCCCGAGGGAGCTGTCAAACCCGCAGGGTTTGACTGAGGGAGTTACACACGCAAAAGAGCCGCTGTACAAAACGTACAGCGGCTCTTATTTTATGCAATCTGTATTAGATTTTTACTGCTGCTGGGCGGCCTTTTTGGCTTCCAGTGCCAGAATGGCGTCGCGGCGGCTCAGGTTGATGCGGCCCTGCTGGTCGATGTCGGTCACCTTGACCACGATGGCATCGCCCACGGCAACCACGTCCTCTACCCGCTCCACGCGCTTGGTGTCCAGCTTGGAGATATGCACAAGGCCTTCCTTGCCCGGGGCGATCTCCACAAAGGCACCAAAGTTCATCAGGCGGGTCACCTTGCCCTTGTAGATGGCACCGATCTCGGGGTCCTCCACAATGGTCTTGATGGTAAAGATGGCGCGCTTTGCGTCCTCCTGATCCACGGCGGAGACGAACACATGGCCGTCCTCCTGCACGTCAATCTTGCAGTTGCAGGTAGCGCAGATGTCCTGAATGACCTTGCCGCCCTTACCGATCACGTCCTTGATCTTGTCGGTGGGGATCATCATGCTGAACATCTTGGGTGCCCAGCGGCTCAGCTCTGCACGCGGCTCGGCGATCACAGGCTTGATGATCTCGTCCAGAATATACAGCCGGCCCTTGCGGCACTTCTCGAAGGCCTCGGCAATGATGTCGTAGGTCAGGCCGTCGATCTTGATATCCATCTGGATGGCGGTAATGCCCTTGCGGGTGCCGCCAACCTTAAAGTCCATATCGCCGTGGAAGTCCTCCACGCCCTGAATGTCCAGCATGGTCATCCAGCGCTCGCCCTCGGTGATCAGGCCGCAGGAGATACCGGCAACCGGAGCCTTGATGGGCACGCCTGCGTCCATCAGTGCCAGCGTAGAGCCGCAGATGGAAGCCTGAGAGGTGGAGCCGTTGGAAGAGAGCACCTCGGACACGCAGCGGATGGTGTAAGGGAACTCCTCCAGAGAGGGCAGCACCGGCACCAGAGCACGCTCAGCCAATGCGCCGTGGCCGATCTCGCGGCGGCCGGGGCTGCGCGGTGCGCGTGCCTCGCCCACAGAGTACGGCGGGAAGTTGTAGTGGTGGATATAGCGCTTGGTCTGCTCATCGGTCAGGTCATCCATCAACTGGTTGTCCTTGGTGCCGCCCAGCGTGCAGGTGGTAAGCACCTGCGTCTGACCGCGGGTGAACATACCGGAGCCGTGCACGCGGGGCAGAATGCCCACCTCAGCGGCCAGCGGGCGGATCTCGTTGATGCCGCGGCCGTCCACGCGCTTGCCCTCATCCAGCAGCCAGCGGCGCACCACGAACTTCTGCATCTTGTAGCTTACCAGATCCAGGTCGGCGGCGGACAGGTCGGGGTATTCCTCGGCGATCTTGTCCATGATGGGCAGCAGGGCTGCGTCACGCACGTTCTTGTCGTCGGTGTCCATAGCGGCCTTGAAATCGTCCAAGTACTTATTCTGGATGGCGTGGAACACGTCCATGTCCAGACCCACCACCTGGAAGTCGATCTTCGGCTTGCCGCGCTCGGCCACGATCTTGTTGATGAACTCGATGATCTTCTTGATCTCAACGTGTGCGGTCTTGATGGCGGTCAGCATGGTGTCCTCGTCCACCTCGTTGGCGCCGGCCTCGATCATCACGATCTTGTCCATGGTGGCGGCAACGGTCAGGGCAAGGTCGCTCACCTTGCGCTGCTCCTGGGTGGGGTTCAGCACGATCTCGCCGTCCACCAAGCCCACCTGCACGCCGCCAATGGGGCCGTTCCACGGGATATCGGACACGGCGGTCACCAGAGAAGCGCCGATCATACCGGCGATCTCGGGGCTGCAATCCGGGTCAAGGCTCATGACGGTCATGGTGATGCACACGTCGTTGCGCATCTCCTTGGGGAACAGCGGGCGCATGGGGCGGTCCACCACGCGGCTGGTCAGGATGGCGCGCTCGCCGGGGCGGCCCTCACGGCGCATAAAGCTGCCGGGAATGCGGCCTGCGGCGTAGAGCTTTTCCTCGTACTCCACGTTCAGCGGAAAGAAATCCACGCCCTCGCGGGGCTTGGGGCTCATGACCACGTTGCACATCACGCAGGTCTCGCCGTAGCGGATCAGTGCGCTGGCATTGGACAGGCCGCACATCTTGCCCATTTCAACCTTGAACGGACGGCCGGCCAACATGGTTTCGTAGACCTTGAAGTTGTCAAAGGTCTCTTTGCGGGAACCAAATTCGATTGCCATTGTTTCTGCCTCCTTGTTTTTCGGATCGTTCTATCCAAAAAGCTGTGGCGCGCGCATTATAGCAATAAATCCAGCGTCCCTGCCCGCAGGCACAGGCGTTCGATTTACTGCTGCAATACGCTGCCACCGCTATTTTGTGCACATGGGATACATGGAGCTATCCATAAAGCAAAGGGCAGGTACCTTTGCGGTACCTGCCCTCCGTTAAAATTACTTACGCAGACCCAAAGTTGCGATCAGAGCACGGTAACGCTCGATGTCCTTCTTCTGGAGATAAGCCAGCAGATTGCGGCGACGGCCAACCATCTTCAGCAGACCGCGGCGGCTGTGGTGATCGTTAGGGTTCTTCTTCAGGTGCTCGTTCAGCTCGTTGATGTGAGCGGTCAGCAGAGCGACCTGAACCTCGGGGGAGCCAGTGTCCTTCTCGGTCAGAGCGACTTTGGCCATAACTTCCTGCTTATTCATAATACAGTACCTCTTTCAAGTAATTTATCTGCCTATGGCACAGCGGCGGGAAACGGTTCTCCCAAAAGCGGGCATACTCCCAGCCCCGTACCACGGTAACAGATACAGTATACCAGATTGCCCGGCAGATTGCAAGAAGATTTTTGTCCGCATGCCTTAATTTTTTACAATGCCGCCCCAGTACAGCTGCACTTCCGGCAGCTTCTTTTTGCGCAGCAGAAACAGGGTGGGGATCAGGTACACCGCCACCGATAGCAGCCGCGAGGCATCGTAGCCGCTTACGCTCTCGGCCACGCTGGTGGTGCCGTACAGCCCGCCGATGAGCATGGCGGCAATGTCCATGGCGCTGTGCAGGAACACCGTCACCCACAAATTGCCGGTGCGGAAGTAGATGGCAGCCAGCATCACGCCCAGCGAAGCCGCAAATACGCACTGCATCAGCACACCAAAGGGTTCCGAGCCGAGCAGGTTGCTCAGGTGCGCCGCACCAAAGAGCACACCGGACACAAGACAGGCTTTCCACACCCCCGCGCGGGCGGTGCCGTAGCGCTCCAGCAAAGTCTGGGCAATGATCCCCCGGAACACCAGCTCCTCGGCCACGCCCACAAGGATCATGTTCAGTATAAAGGTCAGAATGCGGGGCAGCGGCTGCAACGGCGTGTCCGGACGGCCAAAAGCCAACGTTCCAAAGGCTGTGTACCCGATAAAGAACAGCGGGTACATGCCCACCAGCATTCCGTTCAGAAAGCCGCAGCCGCGCCGCCGTAGCAGGTCCAGCCTGCCGGTACGGGCCAGCAACAAAAGCGCCACCGCCAGCCCGACAGCCTCCTGCACAGAGCCAAACAGGTAGCCGTCCATGGTGTCAAAGTCCGCCCCTGCCGCTGCCAGCCCGATGGTAGCCAGCAGGCTGAACACGACCATGCTGCCAAGGAACAGCACCTCGGACAGGATACAATAAAGAATGGGGTGCGCGGTGCGCAGCCGTTTGAGCATAAGTACAGCCCTCCCTATCAATGATAGCCCTATTCTACCACGATTCCCTCAAAAGCGATAGGGCGAAAATAAAGTGTGCAGCCGGGAGATCAGGGGTCTGTGAACGGCTTGCAGCATCTTTTTACAGAAAGTTCATGTAAAAACGGGCTAAAATAGCCTTGCAGATTTGACGTGTCTGCTGCTTTGGTGTATCATATATTTGTATTGTTATGCGCGATTCCGGGCGCATCACAGCCCGATTTTTAAGATTTATGAGGTGTGACCTATGTCCCTTGTTGAAAAACTTTTTGGCAGCTTCTCTGACCGGGAGCTGAAAAAGGTGAACCCCATCACCAAACAGGTGCTGGCGCTGGAGCCCAAGTATCAGGCCATGTCCGATGCCGACTTGCAGGCGCAGACTGCCGTGTTCAAGCAGCAGCTGGCTGAGGGCAAAACGCTGGACGACATCCTGCCGGATGCCTTTGCCGTCTGCCGCGAAGCTGCATGGCGTGTGCTGGGCATGAAGCACTTCCCTGTGCAGGTGACCGGCGGCATTGCCCTGCACCGCGGCGATATTGCCGAGATGCAGACCGGTGAAGGCAAGACCCTTGTGGCTACCCTGCCCGCCTACCTGAACGCCCTGACCGGCGAGGGGGTGCACATTGTTACCGTTAACGACTATCTGGCCAAGCGCGACAGCGAGTGGATGGGCAAGCTCTACCGCTGGCTGGGGCTGACTGTCGGCCTGATCGTACAGGGCATGGACGGCGATGCTCGCCGGGCCGCCTACAATGCCGATATCACCTACGGCACCAACAACGAGTTCGGCTTTGACTACCTGCGCGACAACATGGTGACCTACAAGGCAAACATGGTGCAGCGCGGCCACGCCTACGCCATCGTGGACGAGGTGGACTCCATCCTGATCGATGAAGCCCGCACCCCCCTGATCATCTCCGGCCGCGGCGAGGACTCCTCCAGCCTGTACACGCAGGTGGACCGCTTTGTGCGCACCCTGCACAAGAGCGTGGTGGTGGAGCTGGAAGATAAGGTCTCCACCGATGAGCAGGCCGATGGCGACTACGTTGTGGACGAAAAACACAAGACCTGTACCCTGACCGCCGCCGGTATCAAAAAGGCCGAGGCCTATTTTAAGGTAGAAAACCTTGCCGCCGCCGAAAACATGACCCTTGCCCACCACATCGATCAGGCCATCAAGGCCTACGGCGTGATGCAGCGGGACATCGACTATGTGGTCAAGGATGGTCAGGTCATCATCGTGGACGAGTTCACCGGACGTCTGATGATTGGCCGTCGGTACAACGAGGGTCTGCATCAGGCCATCGAGGCCAAGGAGGGCGTGAAAATCGCCGCCGAAAGCAAGACGCTGGCTACCATCACCTTCCAGAACTACTTCCGTATGTACAAAAAGCTGTCCGGTATGACCGGTACCGCCCGCACCGAGGCCACCGAGTTTACCGAGATCTACGGCCTGAACATCGTCAGCGTGCCCACCAACCGCCCGGTGCAACGCAAGGACTACCCGGACGCCATCTACAAGACCGTGGAGGGCAAGTACCGCGCCGTCATCGAGCAGGTAATGGAGTGCCACAAGAACGGTCAGCCCGTGCTGGTGGGTACCGTCAGCGTGGAAAAGAGCGAAACGCTCGCCAAAATGTTACAGCGCCACACCCGGGATTTCAACGTGCTGAACGCCAAGAACCACGAGCGCGAAGCCGAGATTGTAGCGCAGGCCGGTAAAAAGGGTGCCATCACCATCGCCACCAACATGGCAGGCCGTGGTACCGATATCATGCTGGGCGGCAACGCCGAGTTCATGGCAAAGGCTCAGATGCGCAAGGAGCACTTCTGCGAGAACCTGCTCAACCCCGACACCCCGCAGGACGCCGACCCGGCAGCTGTGGAGCTGCTGCTGACCGAAGCCAACGGCCACGGCGAGACCACCGATGCCAACATTCTGGCCGCACGTCAGCGCTTTGAGCAGCTGTACGCTCAGTACAAACCCGCCATTGACGCCGAGGCCGACGAGGTGCGCGCCGCAGGCGGCCTGTTCATCATTGGCACCGAGCGCCACGAGAGCCGCCGTATCGACAACCAGCTGCGCGGCCGTGCCGGCCGTCAGGGCGACCCGGGCGCTTCCCGCTTCTACCTGAGCCTTGAGGACGATTTGATGCGCCTGTTCGGCGGCGACCGGGTGTCCGGCCTGATGAACACCCTGAAGATTGACGAGGATACCCCCATCGAGAACCGCATGATCACCAACACGCTGGAAAGCGCCCAGAAAAAGCTGGAAGGCCGCAACTTCGAGATCCGTAAAAACGTGCTGAAGTACGACGACGTGATGAACCAGCAGCGCGAGATCATCTACGGGCAGCGCCGCAAGGTGCTGGACGGCGAGGACATCAGCACCGAGATGCACAAGATGCTGCGGGAGAACATCGATTCCAGCTGCGCCCAGTTCCTTTCCGGTGATGTAAAGGACGAGTGGGATTTTGGTGCGCTGCGCCGTCACTATCAGGGCTGGCTGACCACCGATGCCGACTTCCACTACACTGTGGCAGACTTTGATAACCTTTCCCAGCAGGGCATTGCCGATATGCTCTACGACCGCGGCATGCAGATTTTGCAGGCCAAGGAGGTGCGCTACGGTGCACCTGTCATGCGCGAGCTGGAGCGCATCTGCCTGCTCAAGTGCGTAGACCGCCAGTGGATGGACCACATCGACAACATGGACCAGCTGCGGCAGGGCATCGCGCTGCGCGGCTACGGTCAGAAGGACCCGGTGGTGGAATACCGCATCGAGGGCTTTGATATGTTTGACCAGATGGTGGATTCCATCCGGGAGTCCAGCGTCAAGATGCTGCTGACCATCGAACTGCGCGCCGCCGGTTCCGCTCCCAAGCGGGAGCAGGTGGCAAAGCCCACCGGCGAGGGTTTTGTGCCCGGCAACGGTGCACCCGGCGTCAAGGGCAGCCCCAAGGGGCAGCCGGTGCGTGTGGTCAAAATTGGCCGCAACGACCCCTGCCCCTGCGGCAGCGGCCTGAAGTTCAAAAAGTGCACCTGCGCCCAGTATCACCCCAATGGCAATAACGGCGGGGAAGAATAACCGTAAGGCAAAGCCCTCCCCGTCATGGTTCTGCTGCGGCCGAGAGGGCTTTCCGCATAAATTCAGAGGGAGTTGATTTTACAATGATCGCACCGGAAAAACTGTTGGAAGCTGCCAAGGCGCTGGAGCCCCAGCTGCAGGAATGGCGGCGCACACTGCACCGTCACCCGGAGGTGGGCTTCGACCTGCCCCAGACCAAGGCACTGGTCAAAAAGGCGCTGACTGAGATGGGCTACACCCCGCAGGACTGCGGCAAGTGCGGCGTGGTGGCGCTTGCAGGCGGCAAGCGCCCCGGCAAGGTGATCCTGCTGCGGGGCGACATGGACGCTCTGCCCCTGCAGGAAGAATCCGGCGAGGAATTTTCCTCTGAGCTGCCCGGCAAGATGCACGGCTGCGGCCACGATATGCACACCGCCATGGTGCTGGGCGCGGCCAAGCTGCTCAAGGAGCACGAGGACGAGATCGAAGGCACGGTAAAGCTGGAGTTCCAGCCCGCAGAGGAGATTTTTCAGGGCTCGCTGGATATGATCAACAGCGGCCTGCTGGAGAACCCCAAGGTGGACGCAGCGGTCATGTTCCATGTGCTGGCCGGAATGCCCCTGCCCGCCGGTATGGTGCTGGTGCCGGGCGGCGGCATTACCATGGCCAGCTGCGAGCAGTACCACATCGTTGTGCACGGCAAGGGCGGCCACGGCTCCATGCCTAACGCCTGCATCGATCCCATCACCGCAGCGGCGCACATCCACATTGCCCTGCAGGAGATCAACAGCCGCGAGCTGGACCCCGCAGGCTTCGGTGTGTTCACCACCGGCCGGTTCGAGGCAGGCAAGGCTTCCAACGTCATCCCGGATACTGCTGATATGTGGGGCACCATCCGCACCGTGGACCCGGAGCAGAAGGTCAGTGCCCTCATCCATCAGCGCATGACCGAAATCGCGCAGGGCGTGGCTACCGCCTACCGCTGCACCGCCGAGGTGGAGTTCAGCGATTACTGTCCCTGCATGGTGGTAGATACCCCGCTGGCGGGCAACGCCCTGACCTATATGACCGAACTGCTGGGCAAGGGCGCTATGGATATGACGCCGCTCACCGGCGGCAAGCCCGGCGGCGGCAGCGAGGACTTCGCCTTTGTCAGCCACGAGGTACCCACCGTGAGCATGTTCTTAGTTGCTGGCAACGCCAAGGAGGGCTACACCTACGGCCAGCACCACCCCAAAGTGCGCTTTGACGACAGCATCCTATACCGCGGCACGGCAGCCTACACCTATATGGCGCTGCGCTGGCTGGCAGAGCACCAGTAAAGTTGCCCCACAGAACGCCGGGCAGGAGGAAAAGCATGAAGCAGGAGCTGATGGATGCCATTCTGGAAACGCCGGTCATTGCGGCAGTCAAGGACGATGCAGGGCTTCGCAATGCGCTGACCAACGAGAATATCCGGGTGGTATTTGTATTATATGGAGATATCTGTAATATCTCCTCCATTGTGCGCCGCATCCACGAAGCCGGACGCTTTGCCGTGGTGCATGTAGACCTTATTGCCGGGCTGGCGGGCAAAGAGGTGGCGGTGGACTTTATCCGCAATACCACCGAGGCGGACGGCATCATCTCCACCCGGCAGTCCTTCATCCGCCGCGCCAAGGAGCTGGGGCTTGCCGCCATCCTGCGGGTATTTCTGCTGGATTCCATCGCGCTGGAAAGTCTGGATAAGATTCCCGCAAACCTGCCGGACTGTCTGGACCTGCTGCCCGGCGCTATGCCTAAGATCCTGCGCCGCGTCTGCGCCAAGGCCAAGGTGCCGGTGCTGACCGGCGGGTTGATCGCAGACAAGGAGGATGTACTGGCTGCACTGGAAGCCGGTGCTACCGCCATTTCCACCACCAATCAGGCCGTGTGGGATATGTAAGGCTGCGCATTCTGCATTCTGCGCAAAAGCGGCAGGCACTTTTTGTAAGGGTTTCACAAAAAGCGCAAAACACCTTGCTTTTTTCGCAGGGACAAGGTATCATAAGAATCAACAAGTGCTGTTTGTTTCAAGAGATATGAGCGAAACGGACAAGGGCAGTTGCCTTTGTTTCGGTTCGCTCTTTTTTTGTACAACAACAGATGCCCGGCTCCCGACGGGCCAAGGCAGAACGGACAGGAGGAAAAGAACAATGTATGATATAGCAATCATCGGCTGTGGTGTCATCGGTGCCGCCGCAGCCTACGCACTGTCGCGCTACGACAACAAGGTGGTCATCCTTGAGGCCGAGAACGATGTGGCAGACTGCACCACCAAGGCCAACAGCGCCATTCTCCACGCAGGCTACGACCCCGCCCCCGGCACCCGCATGGCACGGCTGAACGTGCGCGGCGTAGCACTGGCCAAGGAGATCTGCGCAAAGCTGGATGTCTCCTATAAGCAGTGCGGCTCTCTGGTGCTGGCACTGGACGAAAAGGAGCTGCCCCGCCTGCAGCATCTGTTTGAGAACGGCACCGCAAACGGCGTGCCCGACATGAAAATCCTTTCCAAGGAAGAGGCCCTTGCCATGGAGCCCAACCTTTCTGAAAAGGTCTGCGGCGCACTGTGGGCACCCAGCGCCGCCATCGTGAACCCGTGGGAGTACGCACTGGCCATGACCGAGGTGGCGGTACGCAACGGCGTGGAGCTGCGCCGCAGCTGCAAGGTGACCGACGCCGAGTCCATTGAGGGTGGCTACCGCCTGACCGTGCCCGGCGGCACGGTGGAGACCCGCTGCGTCGTCAACGCTGCCGGTATCTGGGCAGACAAGGTACACTCCATGGTGGAGCCCGCCAACTTCCACATCATTCCCACCCGCGGCGAGTACTATCTGCTGGACAAGAGCGAGGGCACCCGCGTGAGCCACGTCATCTTCCAGTGCCCCAACGAGCTGGGCAAGGGCGTGCTGGTAGCACCCACTGTGCACGGCAACCTGATCGTCGGCCCCAACGCAGAGCCAGTGGAGGGCAACGACACCTCCTGCACCAGCAGCGGTCTGGAATTTGTCAAGACCACTGCCCAGCGCAGTGTGCCCAGTATCAACTTCGGCGAGTCCATCCGCAGCTTTGCAGGCGTGCGCGCCAATCTGGACGTGGACGACTTTGTCATTGGTGAAGAGCCGGAAGCACCCGGCTGGATCGACTTGGCCGGCATGAAGAGCCCCGGCCTGTCCGCCGCCCCGGCAGTGGCTGAGGAAGCTGTTGCCATCCTGAAAGAGCGCGGTGTTCTGGGCGCTGAAAAGGCCGACTACAAGGATGGCCGCCGCCACATCCGCTTCAAGGAGCTTTCCACAGAGGAAAAAGCAGCACTGGTCAAGGAGCAGCCCGCCTACGGCCGCGTGATCTGCCGCTGCGAGACCATTACCGAGGGCGAGATTTTGGCAGCTCTCCACAGCGAAGTGCCCGCCAACACCATCGACGGCGTCAAACGCCGCGCCGGTGCAGGCATGGGCCGCTGCCAGGGCGGCTTCTGCGGCCCGCGTGTGCTGGAGCTTATCAGCCGCGAGCTGGGCATAGACCCCTTGGACATCCTGCAGGACAAGAACGGCTCGAACGTTCTGGTCAGCGAAACGAAGGTAGGAGGAAAGAGCAATGGTTGATCTGGTCATTATCGGCGGCGGCCCTGCGGGCCTTGCTGCTGCCTGCAAGGCATGGGAAAGCGGTCTGCGCGACATCCTCATTCTGGAGCGCGATAAAGAGCTGGGCGGCATTCTGAACCAGTGCATCCACAACGGCTTTGGTCTGCACCGCTTCGGCGAGCAGCTCACCGGCCCGGAGTATGCTGGGCGCTTTATTGCGATGCTCAAGAACACCGGCGTAAAGGTGCAGCTGGACACCATGGTGCTGGAAGTGACCCCGGACAAAAAAGTGCACTGCGTCTCCAAGGAGTACGGCTACCAGATCATCGAAGCCAAGAGCATCGTGCTGGGCATGGGCTGCCGCGAGCGCACCCGTGGTGCCATTGGTACCCCGGGCACCCGCCCTGCCGGTGTGTACACCGCCGGTGCAGCACAGCGCTATGTGAACATGGAAGGCTATCTGGTCGGCAAGCGGGTGCTGATCCTCGGCAGCGGCGATATCGGCCTGATCATGGCACGCCGCATGACCCTTGAGGGTGCAAAGGTGCTGGCCTGCGTAGAGGTGATGCCCTACTCCGGCGGCCTGACCCGCAACATCGTGCAGTGCCTGAACGACTTTGACATCCCCCTGTACCTCTCCCACACCATCGTGGATATTCAGGGCAAGAACCGCGTAGAAAAGGCCATCGTGGCCGAGATCGGCCCCGACCGCAAGCCCATCCCCGGCACCGAGATGGAGTTCGATGTGGACACCATCCTGCTGAGCGTGGGTCTGATCCCCGAAAACGAGCTGACCAAGCAGGCCGGTATCGAGATGGACCCCCGCACCAAGGGCGCCATCGTGTACGAAAACATGGAGACCAGCATTCCCGGCGTGTTTGCCTGCGGCAACGTGGTGCAGGTGCACGATCTGGTGGACTTTGTTTCCGGCGAGAGCGAGCTGGCCGGTGCGGCCGCTGCCAACTACGTCCAGAACGGCCCCGTGGCCGAGGGACGCGTGCTGACCGTGAAGCCCGGCGCAGACCTTGGCTACACCCTGCCGCAGCGCATCCGTCTGGAGGGCGTGGAAAAGAGCACCAACGTTTCCTTCCGCGTCCGCCGCATCTGCGGCAAGAGCACCATCCTTGTCAAGAGCGGTGACACGGTGATCGCACGCTTTAAGCGCGACCGCCTTGCCCCCGGCGAGATGGAGCACATTGCCCTGCCCAGAGTGCTGCTGGACAGAGCCCCCGTGGACGAAGTGACCATTGAGATCGAGGAGGCATGAGCGATATGAAAGAAGTAATTTGCACCTGCTGCCCTCAGGGCTGCCATCTGCAGGTAGATGAAGCCAACGACTACAAGGTGACCGGCAACGGCTGCCCCAACGGCATCGCCTACGGCAAGGAAGAGCTGACCCACCCCACCCGCATCATCACCAGCACCGTGCGCGCCGAGGGCTGCCTGCACTCCCGCTGCCCGGTCAAGACCTCCAAGCCCGTGCCCAAGGGACAGATGGCTGAGGTTGTCGCTGCGCTGGACAGCGTGGTGCTGCACGCTCCCATCCATGTGGGTGATGTGGTGCTGACCGACGTCTGCGGCACCGGGGCTGACATTGTGACCTGCCGCGATATGGCATAAATTCCCCCTTTACTCCGACAGCATTTTTCAACCTTCCTATACACAACACCATAAACAAAGCAGCCGCTACACCTTGCCGTGCAGCGGCTGCTTTGCGTGTAGGGAAATTCCCCTGTGTAAACACGATTTGGAATGCGCTCCGCTAGATGAGGGGCAGCGCCCGTTAGCCTCAATACCCCCTCAGGCTCACTACGTTCGCCAGCTCCCCCAAGGGGACGCCTTTGCACTATGCCGGAAACTTTCCCGCCACCGCTAAAAGCCGTCCCCTTGGAGCCGTCCCCTTGGGGAAGGTGGCTTGACGCGAAGCGGCAAGACGGAAGGGGTACCCCCGCATCGCAGCAAATGCCGTTTCCCCGCTCTTGAACACTCTGCCGAAACTGCTCAGCCGGGCGTTTTGTCCTGCGCGGGCGCATCCTGCCAGAACAGCCATGTGGCGGCAAAGGCCACCCCGCCGGAAAGCGCCAGCAGCTCGGCATAGGGCAGAATGTAGCCGCCCACGATCAGAAAACCCGGCAGACCGGTAACGCCGTAGGCCGTTGCGCCGATGCCCGTTACCGTACCGAACCACGCCCCCACCGCGCCGCCCACCATAGCGCAGACGAACGGCCGGACATAGCGCAGGTTCACGCCGAAGATGGCGGGCTCGGTAATGCCAAGGGCTGCGGACAGCGCCGAAGGGATGGCAACGGCCTTGTTTTGGGGGGCGCGGGTCTTAAAGGCGACCGCAAGACAGGCACCGCACTGGGCAAAGTTGGCGGCAGAGGCAATGGGCATCCAGATATTCAGCCCGCCCGCAGAGAGCAGCCCCGCCTCGATAACGTTATACATGTGGTGCAGGCCGCAGACCACCGTAACGGGGTACAGCGCCCCCATGACCAGCGCACCGATGCCATGCCCCACCGTGCTGAGCTGCCTTGCAAGGCCGATCATGTAGTTTTCCGCAAAGGAAAAGCAGGGGCCGAGGATGGTAAAGGTGACAAAGGTGGTAATAAGCACCGTGCACAGCGGCGTAACAAAAAGATCCAGCGCCGCAGGGACGCGGCTGCGGAACCACCGCTCCAGCCGGGACATGAGCCAGACTGCCATGATCACCGGGATAACGTGTCCCTGATACCCCACTTGTTTTACGTTGAAACAGAGCAGATGCCAGACCGGGACGTTCTCCGCTGTGCCCACAGACCACGCGTTGAGCAGCGTGGGGTGCACCATGCACAGCCCTACCACCCCGCCGAGGAAAAGATTGCCCCCAAACACCCGGGCGGAGGAGAGCGCCACCAGCACCGGTAGAGACACAAAAGCTGTGCCGGACACCATCTTTAAAAAGCTGAACCAGTCGGCGGCGGCAACGGCGGGCAGCGCCCTGCCCAGTGCGTCCAGAATGCCGGTCAGCAGACCGGCAGCCACAATGGCGGGCAGGATGGGCACAAACACATCCCCCAGCGTTTTTACCAGCCGCTGCGGCAGCGGCAGTACCGGGGCCGTACATTTCTGCGCCGCCGGGACACCGGGCAGACCAGACAGCTTTATAAATTCCTCGTACACCCGGTTCACCGTGCCGGTGCCAAGGATGATCTGAAGCTGTCCCCCGGCGCAGAACACTCCCATCACGCCTGAGAGGCTTTCCAGCCGTTTTTGATCGACCTTGTGCGCATCTACTACTACCAGACGCAGCCGGGTGGCGCAGTGCGCGGCGGAAACCAGATTTTCCCCACCGCCAATGCTTTCAAAAATCGCTCTGGCGCAGGCGGCGTGATCCAATGTCCTCATGCTTTTCTCCTTCGTTGTAAAAGTGAGCCGGAAACACCCGCAAGCGTTTCCGGCTCATAGCAGAATATGGCTAGAGCACAGCGGAAGCCATTTCAAATCGTTTTTCAGCCTTGCAGCGGCATGATGCTCTCCGGTGCGGCACACAGGTACTGCGGCGCGGCGGGCGCTGCCGAGCAAAGGCTTTTTTTGCTTACCTTCCACCACAGCTGCGCCGTGCCCTCCGGCGGAGTGCAGATGAGGTTCCAGTCAAAGGGGTTCTCACTGGTGGAAACGGCTTTTACCGGGATGGCGTTGGGTGCATCGGCGGTGCAGGGCGTAAAGTCGTGGGCGCGGATGCCCACAGCGGTGCAGCCCGCCGGGACGGGCAGCGCCAGCCGCAGGGTGGTGTCCCAGCCGTCCAGACGGACGGTGTGACTGTCCAGCGGGGTGCAGGGCAGAATGTTCTTGCAGCCGGTCAGCCGCGCGGCAGCAACGCTCTGCGGGTCGGCAAACACCTCTTTTGTGCTGCCGGTGCGCAGCACCTGCCCCTCGTTCAGCACGATCATCTCTTTGCACAGGCGGTAGGCCTCGTCCCGGTTGTGGGTCACCAGCAGGGCGGTGCCCGCAAAGCTTGCCAGCAGGCTGCCCACCTCGCCCTCGACCTCCTCCCGCAGGTAGCTGTCCAGCGCACTGAAGGGCTCGTCCAGCATCAGGATGCGGGGCTTGCCCACCAGAATGCGTGCCAGCGCGGCGCGCTGCTGCTGCCCGCCGGAAAGCTGGGCGGGGTAGCGCTTGGCAAACGGCTCCAGCCGCATGGCGCGCAGCATTTCGGCGCAGGCGGCACGGCGGGCGGCTGGGTCTTTTTCCGCCTTCAGTCCACAAAGGATATTCTGCTCCACAGTCATATTGGGGAACAGGGCGTAGTTCTGGAACAGCAGTCCCACGCCCCGCTGCTGCGGCGGCAGGTCGATGTGCCGGTCACTGTCAAACAGCACCCGCCCGTCCAGCACGATGCGTCCGCAATCCGGCTTTACAATGCCTGCAATGCATCGCAATGTCATGCTTTTGCCGCAGCCGGAAGCGCCCAGCAAAGCGGTGGAGGTGTTGCCGGCGGTAAAGGCAGCACGGAGGGTGAAGCCGTCCAGCTTTTTTTCAATGTTGATTTCAAGGCTCATTTCCGGGCACCCGCTTTCTGTTTTTTCTCCAGCAGGTTCACCGCCAGCAGCACCACCGCCGAGATGGCGATATCCACCAGCACCCACCGCATGGCACCAAGCTCATCGTTGGTGCGCCAGAGCTGGTAGACTGTGGTGGCAATGGTGGCGGTCTTGCCGGGGGTGTAGCCCGCGATCATGCTGGTAGCGCCGTATTCGCCCAGTGCCCGGGCAAAAGCCAGCACTGTGCCCGCCAGAATGCCCTGACGGCAGGCGGGCATCCGCACCCGCCAGAAGATCCATGTATCGGACTGTCCCAGCGTCTGCGCTGACCACGCCAACGTTTCGTCAAAGCTTTCAAACGCGCCGCGCGCGGTGCGGTACATCAGTGGAAAAGCCACCACGATGGAGGCAAAGATGGCGCTATACCAGTTCATTACCAGCTTTACCCCGAAATGCTGCATGAAAAAGATGCCCAGCGGCCGCTTTGCGCCGAAGAGCAGCAGCAGAAAGTAGCCCACCACCGTGGGCGGCAGCACCATAGGCAGGGTGAGCAGCACATCCAGCACACCCTTGACCACCCGGGGCAGACGGGCGATATAATAGGCGGCAAAAATGCCAAGAAAGAACACCGCCGCGCAGCTGATCAAAGCAATGCGCAGGCTGTTCCACAACGGATACCAGTCCATGCCTGCTCCTTTATACGGCGCTGAAGCCCACGCCCTCGAACACGGTCATGGCCTTGTCGGTCTGTAAGTAAGCCAAAAACTCCTTGGCAGCCTCGGCGTTGGGGGCAGCTTTCAGCACAGCGGCGGGATAGATGACCTGACCGCACATCTCCTTGGTGGCCTCGTCCACGGGGGTCAGACCGGCGCTGTACGCATCAGTGCAGTAAACGACACCGGCATCCACGCTGCCTTCGGTGACCTGCGTGGTCACCTCCTTGACGTTGGAGCCGTAGGTGATCACGCCCGCAGCGGCCAGTGCAGCTTCGTCCAGCTGGTAGTAGGCAAGGATCTTCTGGGTGTACTGCCCCACGGGCACATCGCTGTTGCCCATGCAGAACAGGATATCCTGCGCCTTCAGGTGCTCGGCCAGTGCATCAAAGCTGTCAATGCCCTTGTCGCTGCCCTCCGGCACGCAGAGCACCACCTTGTTTTCCAGCAGATTCACGCGGCTGTCGGCATCCACAAAGTCCAGACCATCCTTGTTCACATCGGCAGAAGCGGTGATGTCCAGCTGGTTCATCTGCTTCTGACCGGCAGAGATGAACAGATCGCAATCCGCGCCCTCCTGGATCTGGGTCTTGAGGGTGCCGGAAGAGTCGAAGTTGAAACGGAAGGTCACCTCCGGGTGCTCTGCCGTGTAGCTCTCACCGATCGCATTCAGTGTCTCGGTGAGGGAGGCGGCGGCAAACACGATCAACTCCACGCTCTGGGCTGCTTCCGAGGAAGCGGCGGCAGAGGAAGCCACGGACGATGCTGCGCTGGAAGCAGCACCGCCGCAGGCGGTGAGGGCAGCGACTGCACCGGCCATACCGGCAGCGGCCAGAAAACTCCGGCGGGAAATGCGATGGTCGTTCATCTCTGTTTCTCCTTACTTTAAGTGAAAAAATAGTATATTTCTACGCCCCGTAAAGGAAAACAGGGCAGGAAACCTTACTTACGGGCGCACTCGCCGTCCAGACCCGCGGCGATGCGTACCCCGTGCTCCAAGCTGGGCAGGATGTACTCGAGGTTCTCCTGCACTGCCTTGGGGCTGCCCGGCAGGTTGACGATCAGGGTCTTGCCGCGCAGCACGCTGACGCCACGGCTCAGCATCCCGCGCGGGGTGATGCTCAGGCTGTGGTAGCGCATAGCTTCGGCAATGCCGGGGACGTTGCGGTCGGCCACAGCGCAGGTGGCTTCCGGGGTGATGTCACGGGGGGAGAAGCCGGTGCCGCCGGTGGTGAGCACAAGGTTCACCTGACGGCCGTCTGCCATACGGATGAGCTGAGTCTTGAGCGCCTTTGCCTCGTCCGGCAGGATCATGGTCTCTTCCACCACATAGCCTGCGGCGGTGAGCATTTCCACAATCAGCGGGCCGCTTTTATCCTCCCGCTCACCACGGCTGCCCTTATCGGAAAGGGTGATGACGGCAGCGCGCAGGGGCGGGTTTTCCAGTGCGGGCAGCAGGGTCACCTCGTCCCCCACATGGATCTCGCCGCCGGTGAGTACCCGGGCAAACACGCCCTCGTGGGGCATGATGCACTCGCCGGTCTGCTGCTTGATGACGCAGTCGTTGTGGCACTCTTTGCCGATCTGGGTCATTTCCAGCACCACGTCCCCGATGGCGAACCGGCTGGTCACCGGCAGATTGCGGAAATCGAAGCCCTCGATGACCAGATTTTCGCCGAAGGCACCGTAGTCCACCCA
This sequence comes from Faecalibacterium tardum, assembly GCF_040096515.1. Taxonomy (NCBI): domain Bacteria; kingdom Bacillati; phylum Bacillota; class Clostridia; order Eubacteriales; family Oscillospiraceae; genus Faecalibacterium; species Faecalibacterium tardum. The sequence continues at coordinate 70,487 of NZ_JBBMEO010000010.1, forward strand.
GATCTTCTTGCGGAACGCCTCGATCTTTTCGGCGCTGAGCATACTGACCTGACGGTGCCAGTTGCCGCCGTGGGCGTCCTCCACGATGCCCCACTCCGGGGTCAGGACGGCGCTGGGCACCTCGGTTTTTACGGTGCCCCGCTTGGGGCTGGTGCAGATTGCCAGAAGCTTACCCATAGTTATTTATCCTCCAATGCGATACATCCCGCGGGTAGCGGGCATGGAACTGTCGTTAAAATGGTGTTCCCGGGGCTTTGCCCAGATGGTCTCCCGGATGGCGGCCAGCAGCTGTGCGTCGTCCGCGCCGCTGCGCAGCAGGGCGCGCAGGTCGCACCCGGTCTCGCTGGCAAGGCAGGGGCGCAAAAAGCCCTGGCTGGTCAGCCGCACACGGTTACAGGAAGCGCAGAACTTGCCGTGCACCGCTGCAATAAAGCCGATGCTGCCCTGCCAGCCCGGCACGGTGTAGTACACCGCCGGGCCGTCACCCAAGGCGTGCTCCTGCGCCGGGGAAAGGGGCGCAAGCTCCGGCCAGCGCCGGGCAAACCGCGCCCGCAGTTCCGGGCCGGAGATGCAGGGCATGGCAGCGCCGTAGCCGATGGGCATCATCTCGATAAACCGCACCTGCATGGCGTTGTCCTTTGCCAGCGCGGCAAGCGCTTCCAGCTCACCCTCGTTGACGCCCGCCTGCGGCACGCAGTTCAGCTTGACCGGCAGGCCGCTTTCCAGCGCCGCCTGCAAGCCCGCCTGCACGGCGGCAAAATCGTCCCGGGCGGTGATCTGCCGGAACACCTCCGGGCGCAGGGTGTCCAGACTGATGTTCACACTGTCCAGCCCGGCGTCCAGCAATGCGGGCAGCTGCTCTGCCAGCAGCACCGCGTTGGTGGTCAGGGTGACCCGGCGGATGCCCGGGGTCGCTTTGAGTCCAGCCACCAGCTGCGCCACGTTCTTGCGCACCAGCGGCTCGCCGCCAGTCACTCGCACGGTGTCGATGCCGCACTGGGCAAACAGCGCAGCTAAGCGCAGAAACTCTTCGTAGGTCAGCACTGCTTCCCGCTCCAGCTTTTCCACGCCGTCCGGCATACAGTAGCGGCAGCGCAGGTTGCACAGGTCGGTCACCGACAGGCGCAGGTAATGGATCTCGCGCTGGTAACGATCAAACATAGCCGCCCTCCGCCCGGATATAGTGGCCGCTCTTGCCGCCGGTCTTTTCCACCAGATGAATCTCGCCCAGCTCCATGCCCTTATCCACGGCCTTGCACATATCATAGATAGTCAGCAGCGCGGTGGAAACGCCGGTCAGCGCTTCCATCTCCACGCCGGTCACGCCGCTGGTCTTGACGGTGCACAGGGCTTCCACCGCCTGCCGCTCGGGCAGCAGACGGAACTCGATGCCCACCTTAGTCAGGGGCAGCGGATGGCACAGGGGGATCAGCTCGCTGGTGCGCTTGGTGGCCATGATGCCCGCAATACGTGCCACGCCCAGCACATCGCCTTTTTTCACGGTGCCGCTCTGCACGGCGGCAAAGGCTTCGGCGTTCATGGTAATGATGCCGTGTGCAGTTGCTTCCCGGGCGGTGACGGGCTTTGCGCTCACGTCCACCATCACGGCATTGCCGGCGGCATCAAAATGCGTCAGATTATTTTCACTCATATTTTTTCACCTTAGTAAAGCTCCCCCTTCGGGGGAGCTGGCAAAGCCGAAAGGCTTTGACTGAGAGGGTTTCAGCAGTGCCCAAAGCCGCAGTTTGGCCAGTGGCACACTTCGCAGTTCAGGCACAAGCCGCCCTCGCCCAAGCGGGCAATATCTTCGGCGCTGATGGGGTCATCCGCCAGCAGACGGGGCAGCAACAGGTCAAAAATGGTGCGCTTGGCGTACATCACGCAGCCGGGCAGGCCGCACACCGGCACACCGTCCAGATAGCTGACAAGGAACATGGCTCCCGGCAGCACCGGTGCGCCGTAGGTAATGATGTCCGCCCCGGTGTTCTTGATGGCCAGCGGGGTGCGGTCGTCGGGGTCTACGCTCATGCCGCCGGTGGTAAAGATCAGCTCGCACCCTGCGGCCTTGGCCTCCAGAATGGCGGCAGTGATCCCGGCGGGGTCATCATCACAGACCTTATGGAAAACCATCTCGCAGCCGTAGACAGCCAGCTTGCTTTGCAGGATGGGGGTGAATTTATCCTCAATACGTCCCTTGAACACCTCGCTGCCGGTGGTGATGATGCCCACCTTCTTGGCCTGCATGGGCAGCACGTTCAGGATAGGCTCTGCCCCGGCAGCGGCCTGCATGGCGTCCATCTTCTCCTGCTCGATGACCAGCGGGATGATGCGGGTACCGGCCAGCTTCTGCCCCTTTTTCACCGGCAGGTCGCCGTGGATGGTGGCGATCATCATCTGCGGGGTGCTGTTTACAGCCATCAACGCCTTGCGGTTGATCTTTAGCAGCCCGTCGCAGTCCGCAATCAGTTCGATTTTCCCCTCTTTCGGCGCAGTGCCGTGGATATTTTTGCCCGCAGCGGCTTTGTACAGCAGGGCGGCTGCTTCGTCCTCGTGGAGGATGCCGGGGTGCTTTTCCCAGACGTAGAGGTTCTCCTTGCCGATGGAAAGCAGCACAGGGATATCCTCGGGCTGGATGACGTGCCCCTTGCGGAAGCGGGCATCCTTGTACTCGCCCGGGATGATCTGGGTGATATCATGGCAGAGCACCTGCCCTGCAGCGTCAACAGTACGGATCAGTTTCATGATGGCATTCTCCTTACAGCGCGGGCATCTGGGCTTCGATCCAGTCTGCCAGTGCCGGAATATCGTTCAGGTCAAAATCTGCGCCGGGGATATCCCCCACCACCGCCAGCGGCTGGAAGGAAGCGGGCGCATCCGAAATGGCGCTGCGCACCACCTCGATCTTCGGCCAGCCGCTGGATTTGAACCCTTCCAGCAGCACAAGGTCGTAGCCGTGACGCTCGAACAGGGCAAGCAGGTCCTGCTCAGTCAGGTGGAATTCTTCGGTCAGCAGGTAGCGCGTGCCGGAATAGACCGCCACGCCCTCGGCACCGGCTTCCCGCAGACGGTAGCTGTCGGTGCCGGGCACGTCCGGGGTAAAATCGTGGCCGTCATGCTTGATGGCACCTACCTTCAGCCCACGGCTGCGCAGCACGGGCAGCAGTTTTTCCAGCAGGGTGGTCTTCCCGCTGTTGTGCACCCCGCTGACAGCCAGCACCGCCGGGCGTTTGAGCGCCTGTGTTTCCGCCAGCGCCTGTTTTTGTTCACTGTACAAAGCAAAGCACCTCCACTTCTGTACCGGGTCCAACCGGGCCGCTGCCGGCGGGGATCTCCACCAGACAGTTACAGCCCATCATGGCAGACAGCGCACCAGAGGAGTGCGCCTCGGCGTTGCCCGCACCGGGCAGGGTCACCTTGCCGCCGCAGGCAGTCGCCCGCAGGTAGCGGTTGCCCTTGCTGGGTTTGGAAAAGCCATTGGTCAGGGTGCAGACGGTGCGGGCGGGGATGCAGCTCTCCTCCCGCCGTCCGGCGGCGCGCAGCAGCGCAGGGATGGCGTACTGCTCCAGCGTAGCGGCGGCGGCAAAGGGGTTGCCGGACAGGCAGAACACCAGCTTACCGCCCAGTGTTGCCGCCAGCATGGGGCTGCCGGGCTTCTGGGCTACGCCCTCTACCAGCAGCTGTGCGCCCAGCTTTTCCAGCACAAGGGGCAGATAATCCTTCTGCCCTACGGAGACGCCGCCGCTGGTGATGACGGCATCGCAGCGGGTCAGCAGCTCCTGCATTTTACCGGTGATGACCTCCGGGTCGTCGGAGCACTGCTGCCGTTCCACGGCAAAGCCCAGCTGACGCAGCCGGGCTGCGTTCTGGATGCCGTTGGCATCGTAAATTTTACCGGGTGCCCACGGTGCGCCGGGTTCCAGCAGCTCGCTGCCGGTGGAAAGGATACCCACGGTCAGCGGGCGACAGACGGCTACTTCGGCGTAGCCCTGCCCGGCCAGCACGCCCAGATGGGCGGGGGTGAGCACCGTCCCGGCGGGCGCAATGACCGCACCGGCGGCTACATCTTCCCCCCGGAACACTACGTTTTGCAGCGGTTTTACGGCGGCATAGAGCTGCACGGTCTCTTCGCCGCTGTCGGTCAGCTCCTGCATCAAAACGCAGTCCGCGCCCTCCGGCAGGGGGGCACCGGTCATGATGCGGGCAGCGCAGCCTGCGGGCAGCGCCGCAGCCGGGGCATCGCCCGCGTAAAGCTTCATCACCACCGGCAGGGCGACCGGGGTTTCCCGGCTTGCTCCAGCGGTATCCGCGCTGTGCAGGGCGTAGCCGTCCAGCGGGCTGCGGTCAAAGGGGGGCTGGTCCATCCGGGCGCAGAGGTCACCGGCGGCAATGCGCCCGCAGGCGGCTTCCAGCGGGATGGTCTCCGGGGACGGAGAAGGCAGAAGCGCTGCCGCGTCCAGCACGCTGCGCAGCGCCTGAACGGGGGAGCAGAAAGGCTGGTTCATTATAACTTCCTCCATAGACCCGCCGCTCTCCCCTTCTGCTATGGCTCAGGCAGGGACACCGGCGGGGGTATTCTTTTTTCAAAAAGGCAGGTGAAAAAGAAGCGGAGACGTCTTGACCGGAAAATCAAAACGCCTCCGCAGAATATCCCCACGAAACCGGCTGCGGCAATTTGCAGTCTGCTACGCCGGTGGCAGCCCTTGGCCATGTGCCGCCCTTGCAGCGGCAGCACACAGCCAAAAAGCACCTGTGAAGATGGGAGGAGTTCTTTTTTTCAAATTGCAGCGTTTCTTCTGCGGGAAGGCGGTGGGGTTTCCCCCGCCACCCTTGAATGCCCGCCCTTGCGGGTGCAGCATTGCGGCGCGGTGCCCTGCTCTTTGTGGGAGTTTAGACACCTTTGCTCAAAGAAGCTCTTATACCCTGATTCAATTGTAGTTTATGGTTTAATCGCAGAAATCGTCCACGTCGCTGATAGCCTTGGCGTAGCGGCGGGTGAGGTGCTTGGTGGAAAAGAGGAACCGCTCGTTCTGGTTGTTGGTCAGCTCCTCGATATCGGCATACTCCGGGTTCTCCTGCATGGCCTTCCAAGTCTGCTCGATGACCTCCGGCGCAAGGCCGTAGGGGGAGCGCTGGAAGTACTTGAGCGGAGTAGCGCTGGGGTAGATGCGGGCGTTGAACCGCACCATCTCGGCGAACATCACGCACAGATCCTTGTCCTCGATGAGCTGCGCGATCATGGCGTAGTTATCGCTCATGTTGGCGTTGGAGTAGTAGTAGGTGTCCTTTGCGCCCGCGCGGGTGACGATATCGGTGCACTGGGGGTCTGCGGGCATCTGCGCCAGCAGCTCGTCGGCGTTTTCCACTTCCTCCAGCAGCAAAGCGTGGGGAGTAATCAGCGCAGCCGCAGAGCGGGCACGGATGTAACCGGCCAGCTCCTGTGCAGGGGTAAGCTCCGGCAGCTCCGGGGCGGTCTTGGTGGGCTGATCCGCAAAGGGATCGTTTTCTGCCTCCGGTTCACCGGCCAGAAAATCCAGCAGCTCCGGCTTTGCAGCATCGGGCTGCACAGCTTCGGCGGCTTCGGGTGCGGCCTCGGCGGCCTGCTTTGCGGCAAGTTCGGCGGTCTCCCGCTCCACTGCGGCGATCACATCCTCGCCGGTCTTGGCGGCGCTGCCGTCAAAGGTGCTGCCGGTCTCCTTCAGGCGGCGGGCAGTCTCGCTTGCGGCGTCGATGTCAAACACCTCTGCCTTGGGCTTTTTCTTGGCGGCCAGCTCTGCCTTTTGCAGTTCCAGAACGGCCTGCTCCGGGTCTACGCTGCCATCCACCGTGGTGGTGTAGCCGGGTTTACGTCTGCCAAACAACATGACGGTCTTTCCTCTTTCTATGGGATTTATTCAGCTGCTGCGGTGTTCTGGGCGTAGATGCCGCGCTTTTCCAGATCATCGGCCATGTCAGCCAGATCATACTTCTCCAGCGTCTCGCGGGTGGGCACACCGGTGGTGCGGTCCCAGCCAAAGATGTCGTAGAACAGATCCTTAGCCTTCTCCATGTCGGCGCGGTCCAGCTTGGTGGTGCCTTCCTCGAATGCCTTGAAATCGGGGTCCTTATCAAACACCCAATCGCAGATGGCATCGTGCTCCTGACGCAGGTTTGCGCTGCCGCAATTCTGCTGGAAGCTGATGGCGGTCATCGCGCGCAGCATCTGGGTGATGCGGGCGCCGTCCTCCTGCAGACCGGCCTGGGTATAGGTCTCGCCGGTAACAGCAGTCATAAAGTCTGCCTGCAGGTCCAGATCGCCGTGGTAGTCGCGCTCCTTGGAGGGAGACTGGGTCATGGGCCACATCCAGTTGCACAGGGTAGCGGAGTCGTGGAAGTTCTTATCGTTGACGCAGTATGCAGCCAGCTTTGCCTTGTTCTCGTTGATGGGAGTGTAGGCCTTGGCCTTATCGTAGCAGCCCTCGCCGAAGAAGTCCTCCATGACCTTCTTGGTCACTTCATACGGAGCGCCGGAACCGGTCTCGCAGACGATCTCGTGGATCATGCAGTCGCGGTTGTAGACGAGGTTGTACAGCATACCCACCTGCCATGCCTCAGCAGGGCCGTGGTGGTTGGGGAAGCCGTTGTAGATCAGGTTGGAGTTGGTAGCACCGTCGTCGCGGTCCAGCCAGCTCTTGGGCAGGCCGAACTTTTCCATCATGGCCAGCGTGCCCTTGGCGATAACGGACAGGTCGCCCTCGCCGTAAGCCATGCGGCGGATCAGCTCGACCTCCCAGCGGGGATCGCCGGCCTTCTCCCACTCCCAAGGCAGAGAGTCGTACTCGGCCTCGCTGATGTACTTGGTGGCCTCCTCGCGCGGCATCCGCAGGATCCACAGCAGGTCGCGGTTCAGGTTGCCGTAGTTGTCCCACAGGCCCATATCGTCCACTGCATGAGACCATGCCAGATTGATGACCATGGTGCCGTCGCCCTCGTACTTGAAGTCGTGCACGCCGTCCGGGTAGACGCGGGTGCCGTACAGCACGGGCATACAGGTGTTGGAGTTGTGGGTGGGCAGATCGTAATCTGCCAGCGGATCCACATCATACTCGGTGTAGCAGCGGATGGGGCAGGAAGAGCAGCCGCCGTTCTTCACGGTGTACTCGGCAGCGGGAGCGCCGAAGTCGAAGTAGCCCTTGAAGCAGCGCAGAGCCACTTTGTTAATATCGTTGTAGGGCTGCTCGCCGGTATCCACGGGGCCGCCGGGAGCCTTCTTCCACATACGGCCGGGGGCGCCGGACCAGCGGTTCTTGCCGGAGGTGGCGCTGTACTCTGCCCAGCTCTGGGGCTGTGCGGGCACGTTGTGGTTGTTGTTGCCGCCGATCAGGTTGCCCATCATGTAGTTGGAGAGCTCCAGCACCTTCTTGGGGTCAGCGACCTTGACACTGCCGGTGCCGCGGATGGCCAGACCCTTCAGCTTCTTGTTGCCCATGGCAGCGCCCAGACCGGCACCGCCGGAGTTGCCGAAGCTGGTGTTCAGGGTGGAGTAGTCCACCAGATTTTCACCGGCAGGGCCGATGGAAGCGGTCTCGAACTCGCGGCCGTTCTGCTCTACCATCCACTTATTGGAAGCAAAGGTGCCCTTGCCCCAGATCTCGGTTGCATCCTCCAGAGAGACCGCGCCGTCCTCGATGCGCAGATAGACGGGCTTCTCAGAGATGCCGCTGATCACGATGCCATCGTAACCGGCATACTTCAGCATGGAGCCGATGTGGCCGCCCATGTGTGCGTCAATAATGGAGTGACCCTTGGACCAGGTGGAGCGGAAGGTCACGTTCATACGGCCGGAGCAGGGCACGCCTGCGCCGGTCAGGGGGCCGACACCAAAGATGACCAGAGCCTTCTCGTCATAGGGGTCCAGCTCCATGGGAGCTTCCTCATACATAATGCGGTAGGCCATGCCCATACCGCCGATATACTTATGGTACTTTTCGTCATCCTGCGTGGTGATCTCGCCGGTGGTCAGGTTGACGCGCAGGATCTTGCCTGCCCAGCCATAACTTTCAGCCATTGTAGTTCCTCCTTACAGATCCAAGTATGCAGCCTGTGCTGCGCTGGTAACGGCATCCCAATCCACGATGGACAGAGCGCCGGACGGGCAGCCTGCCACGCAGGCACCGCAGGCGATGCACTTGGAGGACTTGCCGGTCTCGGGGTTGACGGTGGGCATATGCCACGGGCAGGCATCATGGCAGGCACCGCAGCCGATGCACTTGTCGGTATCCACTACGCGGATGCCGCGGTCATCGGTGGTGATAGCCTTCTGCGGGCAGGCGTTGCCGCAGGCGGGGTCCTCGCACTGGCGGCAGGTATCCGGGAAGTAGACAAAGCAGTTATCGGTGCCGGACAGCAGACCGTTGCCTGCGCCGTCCAGATTCAGACGGCGCTGGATCTTGACGCGGCTGATGTAAGAGGAGCACACGCCATCGTTGGTCAGGGTGCAGTTGATCTCGCAGCGCTGGCAGCCGGTGCACAGGTCTGCGTTGACCACCAGCAGGCCCTGCGGCAGTGCCCAAGTGGCCACTGCGCCGGAATCCACCTGCTGCTGAGAGCAGCCGAACAGGGACAGCATGGAAGCGGACAGGGTGAGCCCTGCAAGGCTCTTGCCCGAGATCTTCATGAATTGACGGCGGGTCATGTCAGCCGTCAGGAAATCAGTTTTTGCCATAGGTTCCATTCCTCCGTTGAGGTCACTCTGCGCTGAGCACCTCGGTCACATAGAAATACGAGTTGTTGACGATGGTCGTCACAGCCGAAGAGGTGATGGTCGCACCGGAAAGGGCGTCCACCTCGGTCAGGTCTGCGCTGACGGCACCGGACGCATTGCCGGTAGTGGTCAGGCTGGCCTGCTCCAGACGCGCCTTGGACTGCTCCTCTGCCGAGAGATCCGCAAAGGGGATCGCCATCGGCTCGCCGTCCAGTGCACTCTTGCTGAGCATGGCTGCGTACAGCTTGCGCCGTGCCACGGCCTCTGCGCTGGAATCCAGCGGCGGAGCCAGCTCATCGCCCAGTGCCTCGCCCTTCAAAGCCGAGAAGGTAAGCCCCGCAGCATACATCTTGCGGGTAGCCTCGGCCTCGGGAGAGGTATCGAAGGTGCGCCACTGTGCGGGGTCAAAATCCCCGGCAGCAGCGGGCTGCTCCTCCGCCGCACCGGCAGCGGCATAGGCGGCACCGGTAACGGGGTCCGTTACGGTGTAGCTTTTGCCCGCCAGCGTGAAGGGAGCTGTGCCCTGATACTGGGACGTGAACTCCGGGTTGACGCACTGGCCGCCAAGGCTTTCGGTTTCTTCCTGAGAGAGGATCTCTACTGCGGAAACATTGCCCTCGGCGTCAATGGTCACGGCAGCCTGCACATCGCTCTGGAAGCCCTTCTGAGAGCCCTCCACGCGGTAGCTGCCATCGTCGAGCTGGTACACTGCGCTGATGCCGTAGGTGGCTGCATCCGCCTCCGACACCGGCAGCAGGGTACCGGCAACCGTGGTGCGTGCGCTTTGCAAGGTGGTCAGACCGACCGCCAAGGCGATGGTCGCAACGCCCATGGCTGCATAGCCCGGCAGCCGCTTGCGCCACAGCGGTACGGGCGCAAACGGGTTGGTTGCCTGCTTCATGTTATCACCTGCCTGTTTTTTATTTTGCCGGGTAACCCCGGACAACAATTGAGGCCGCTCTGGCTGCTGCAACAGCGGAGCGGTCTCTTCGATAATATATTAACATGCGTGCGCGGAGTATGTCAACAGAAACAGACAGGCTTTTCCGTTTTGTAACTATTGTTTTTGTAATATTTGCTTAAACTTTAGGGATTTTGCGTCCGCACACCAGCTGCAGGCCGTATTCTGCTGCAAGCTCTGCGGATTGCACCGTGGGCATGCTTTTGCTTACCAGCACCGGCACTCCGGCGCGGATGGCCTTGCGCACCATATCCAGCGGCACCCGGCCGCTGGTGTACAGCACGCATTCTGCCAGCGGAAGCCCTGCCAGCACCGCGCAGCCCACCGCCTTATCCAGCGCGTTGTGCCGTCCCAGATCCTCACAGGCAAAAACAATTTCCCCTTTGTGCAGCACAAAGCAGCTGTGCACCGCCCGGGTGGCGCGGTACAGCGGCAAACCGGCGTGCATGGCGGCGGTCAGGGTCTGCACCCATTCCGGCTGCAAGGCCAGCCCCGGCACAGGGCGCAGGGGCTGCAGTTCCACCGGACTGCCCAGCGCGATATTATCGGTGCAGCAGCTGGCAACCTCCTGCGCGGCGGCGCGGCGGGTGGGCAGCGGGTGACGCAGATATACCTGCACCTTTGCGCCCTCAGCGCAGACGGCGATCTGTTCCACCTCGTCCGCAGATGCGATCCACCCTTCGGTGAGCAGCCGCCCCAAGGCCAGCTGCGGCAGCAGCGCCGGGGTGCATACCACCCGGAAGGCGGGCTGCTCGTTTACATAGATAGCGGCGGCGTGCTCTGCCGGCACGGTGGCTTCGGTGCCGTCCGGCAGGCGCAGGCTGGCAAAAGCCGCCTGTGCACCAAAACGGTCGGTGATCTGCAAAGAGGGTGTGCTGCGTTTTTCCATAAAGCTTCCTTATATTATAAATGCAATGCTGTGTGTCAGACGGACAGTATCAACATACCGGTTCTGTGGCAAAAAGTCAAGAGTCCTCTTGCCGTAAAACGCAATGCCGGACAGCCCGCAGACTGTCCGGCATTGCGATAAAACGTCAGTTTTAAAATTTGCCCTCTCAGGCGGCGTTCTCAGAACACCGCCGGGACAATCTGCTGGGCATCCACATCCACGATGCCGTAGGTGTTCAGCCGCAGCTTCGGGATGACCGGCAGGCTTACAAAAGCAAGGGTCATAAAGGCGTCGATGTCCTCCGAGATGCCGTGGGCTTTCAGCGCCGCCTTGAGCGCTTGCAGCTTTTCCTCCACAGTCTCGGCGCTCTCAGTGCTCATAAGCCCTGCCACCGGCAGCGGCAGCTCCCCTATCACCTGTCCGTTCAGTGCAAAGGCAAGGCCGCCCTTATTTTTGCGCACCGTGTTGCCCGCCAGCACCATGTCGGCATCGTTGGTGCCCGCCACGATGAGGTTGTGGGAGTCGTGGGCGATACTGGAAGCCACTGCGCCGCATTGCAGGCCGTAGTTGCCCAAAAAGCCCAAACCCACATGACCGGAGCGCTGATGCCGCTCGAACACCGCCAGCTTGACGATCTTTTGTGCCACGTCCACGCCGGGTGCTGTGCCCGGGTGCTGGCAGAACGGAACGATCTTTTCCGTGGTCAGCAGGGCGTGCGGGGTCAGGCAGATCACCCGCTGCCGGGTGCCGGTCTGCTTCAGCTGCAATTGCTCCGGGGTGATCTCGTCCATGTTAAAGGAATCAAACACCCGCGCAAAGCGTGCTTTGTCCACCGCAAGGGCGGCGGGGTGCAGCATTCTGCCCTGCTGCGCCACCAGTTTGCCCTTTTTGTACACCTGCTCCACCGTGAACTGTTCCAGATTTGACAGCACGATCAGGTCTGCGGTGTAACCGGGAGCCACCGCGCCGCTATGCGCAAAGCCGAAGTACTGACACGGCACAAGGGTGCCCATCCGCACCGCCACCACCGGGTCTACCCCGGCGGCAATGGCCTTGCGGATGATATAGTCGATATGCCCGCCCTGCAACAGGTCCCCGGGGTGCTTGTCATCGGTCACCAGCATACAGCGGCTGCAATAGGGCTCCCGGAACAGGGGCAGCAGGCTTTCCATATTCTGGGCTGCGGTGCCCTCCCGCACCATGATGTACTGTCCGCGCCGCAGCTTTTCCATGGCTTCATGGATGTCCGAGCACTCATGGTCGGACTGCACCCCGGCGGCGATATAGGCGTTCAGCTCCTCCCCGCTGAGGAAGGGTGCGTGCCCGTCGATGCGTTTACCCGCGGCGGTGCAGTCGCAGATCTTCTGCAGGATCTTTTCGTCCGCGCGCACTGTGCCGTAGGAGTTCATCAACTCTGCCAGCCCCAGTACCCGGGGCTGCTGATAGTAGGGGCGCAGCTGCTCCGCTTCCAGCACCGCGCCGGACTCGTCCAGTCCGGTGGCGGGCACGCAGGAGGGCAGCATGAAGTAGACCGAAAGTGCCAGATCTTTGGTAGTTTCCAGCATAAAGTCCAGCCCCGCCGTACCGGCCACATTGGAGATCTCGTGCGGGTCGGTGACCACCGCCGTGGTGCCGTGGGGCAGCACCGCCTGTTCAAAGGCCGGGCCGCAGAGCATGGAGCTTTCAATGTGGATGTGCCCATCCACAAGCCCCGGGCAAACATACTTGCCCTGCAAGTCCAGCTCAGTCTCGCCGGTATAGTGTCCCACGCCAAGGATGACCCCCTGACGGATGGCTACATCGGCCTGCTCGATCTCGTTTGTGAACACGTTGATGACCCGGGCATTTTTCAGCACAAGCTCTGCCCTCACGTCACCCTTTGCCGTCAGGATCTGCTGCTTCAAGGTTTCCATTTTCATAAGAGCCCCCTTGTCCTGCTTTTACTGTTAAAAACTTGCGTTCTGCTGCCGGAAATACTGTTTTTGGTTTACATGGCGATCCAGCCAAAGGCGTTTGCCACCGAACTTGCCAGAATAATGGCTGCAAAAATGGGGCACAGCCAGCGGATCATAAAATTGAACACCGGCTTGCGGCGGAACCGCTGACCGTCCTGCTCCACCTCCTGCGCGATCTGCTCCACGCCGATGACGCGGGACACCAGCAGGCAGGTGGCAATGGCGGCAATAGGCATCATGACCGAGTTGGTCAAAAAGTCGAAGAAGTCCAAGAACTGCATCCCGAACACGGTCACCTCAGCCAGCGGGCCGTAGCCCAGCGCCGACAGACTGCCCAGCGCTACCATGATAGCACCGATGAGCACAGTGGAGCGGGTACGATCCCAGCCCAGCTCGTCCTCAAAGGTGGAAACAGCGCTCTCGGTCAGGGCAATGGAGCTGGTAATGGCTGCAAACAGCACCAGCACAAAGAACAGCACGCCCACCACGGTACCCAGACCCATGCTGGCAAACACCTTGGGGATGGTAATGAACATCAGCGCAGGGCCGGCCTGCAGGGTGTCCGGGTCGCCGCCGGAGAAGGCAAACACCGCCGGAATGATCATCAGACCTGCCATGATGGCAATGGCGGTATCGAACACCTCCACGTTCTCGGTGGACTCCTCGATGGAGACGTCCTTCTTCATATAAGAACCGAAGGTGACCAGAATGCCCATGGCAATGGACAGAGAATAGAACATCTGTCCCATGGCGGTGACCACGGTCATCCAGGAGAAGTTTTTGAGGTTGGGCACCAGAAAATACTTTACACCCGCCAGTGCGCCGGGACGGGTAACAGAGTAGCCCGCAATGACCAGCGACAGCACCACCAGCACTGGCATCATCACCTTGGAGACGCGCTCCACGCCGTTGCGCACACCGGCAAAGATAATGCCCAGCGTGAACAGGCTGAACAGCAAAAAGGCCAGTTCGGCCTGCAAGCCGTTGGTGATAAATCCGGAGAAGTAACCGTCCGCTGCCAGATTACTGCCGCGGCCGCACAGGTACTCGGCCAGATAGTGGATGACCCAGCCGCCGATGACCGAATAGTACGGCACGATCAAAATGGGGATGATGGCGTTGATCCAGCCGCCGAACCGGATGCCCTTGCCCTTACCGAAGTGGGCATAGGCGCTGACCGGG
>NZ_JBBMEO010000011.1:0-76414 GCF_040096515.1 Faecalibacterium tardum
GTATCGCCATGCCAAAGGCTCCCTCTTCGAGGGAGCTGGCAAAGCCGTCAGGCTTTGACTGAGGGAGTTCGTTCTAAACCCCACCCGTGAAAAATGCGTTTGGAGCGCTCCGCAGAGCGCGACAAACGCAAAACTTAAAATAATTCTTCCGCTGAAAATGGTCAGAGCGCCAGCGGAGACCATTCGAAATCATGCTTTTTTACGCGCTGCAACGTTCTATAACATAAAATTGCAACCAATTTGCAATTTGGTATTGCAATTGGGAAGGATATCGTGTATAATCTACCCTGCACGAAAATGCAAACTGATTGCAAATTGTTGAGAGACGACCCCCATGCGGGGCTTTGGAGCGATTATTTATGGAACTGTTTCTGGATGTTTTGGGCGAAACCTTGGTGGATACCGCCAAGATGTTGCCCTTTCTGTTTCTGGCCTATCTGCTGATTGAGTATATCGAGCACCGCCACGGCGAGCGCATCGAGGCGCTGCTGGCGGGCGGCGGGCGCTGGGGCGCTGTGCCGGGCGCGGTACTGGGCTGTGTGCCGCAGTGCGGCTTTTCGGCTATTGCGTCCAACTTCTACGCTTCCCGGGTCATCACGCTGGGCACGCTGATGGCAGTGTACCTTGCCACCAGCGACGAAGCCATCCCGCTGCTGGTCTCCATGCCGACCTACTGGGATAAGCTGGCTGTTCTGATGGTCATCAAGGTGGTGTACGCCATCGTGGTGGGCTTTGTGCTGGATTTTGTCCTACGGGGCGTGCTGCCCAAGGGTCTGCGGGGCGGCTACACCGGCCATGCGGACGAGGTGGACTGCCACGAGGAACACAGCGATGCCGAGGGCAACGAAAAGCCCATCTGGCAGGCAGCGCTGCGCCACACGCTGGAGATCTTTGTGTTCATCTTCGTGTTCAGTCTGGTGTTTGGCATGATCGTAGAGGGCGTGGGCGAGGACGTGTTTGCCGAGGTGCTGGGCGGCATGGGCTTCTTCCAGCCGGTGGTGGCGGCTCTGGTGGGCTTGATCCCCAACTGTGCCGCCAGCGTGCTGCTGACCCAGTTGTATGTGGAGGGTGCGCTGCGCTTTTCCAGCCTTGTGGCGGGGCTGTGCACCGGTGCGGGTGTGGGCTTGGCTGTGCTGTGGCGCGCCAACCCCTCGTGGAAGCAGAACCTCTTCATCACCGGCCTGACATGGGTCGCCGGTGCCTTTGTGGGCGTGGCGATGCAGGTGGTCGTGGCGGTGTTTGCCTGAAGATAAAAGTATTTTGGATTTCGGGACAGTGGAATGCCTGCGGGTATTCTGCTGTCCCATTTTTCTTTTCCCCCTCTCCCGCTGGACTTTGAAATGTGTTATACTGGGAGAAAACGATGCACACAGGAGAGATGACCATGCAATATAAGATTCTGGCGAGCGATTACGATAACACGCTGGTGCCCTTTGGAGAAGCAAAGCCCCGCCCGGCGGTGGTAAAGGCGGTAAAAAAACTGCAAGCCGCTGGGGGCAAATTCGTGCTCAGCACCGGACGCGCATACCCGGGAATCCGGGATAAAAACCAGCTGGGCGGCATCCGGTACGACTACGCCATTACCTGCAACGGTGCCTGCGTGGTGGACAGGCAGGGCAACGTAATAGCCGAGCATCCGCTTACCAGCGAGGAGATGTATGTGCTGGTGGATTTTTGCGAGGATTATAACTACCCGCTGCAATTCAACTTCCGGGATGCCTACTACGCCTACTGTGAGTACGAGTATCTGCACACCGGCTATCAGAGGATGAACAGCCCCGGGCTGGACTGCGTGGACGGCGAGGATCAGGACAGGCATCTGGTGGATATGCCCCACGCTGCCTTTGCCGCCATGCCGCCGCAGGAAGTGGAGCGCTTCCACGAAAAATACGGCTACCTTGGCCTGCACTGGATGCAGGTGGGCGCGCAGAACGCGGACGGCTACTGCTACTACGATATCGTGCGCGGCGGCATGGATAAGGGCGTAGGGCTTGCCGACCTGTGTGCACAGATGGGGCTTACGCTGGCGGATGCCGTGGCTGTGGGCGATTCTGCCAACGATGTGGGGATGCTGAAGGTCGCAGGTCTGAGCGCCTGCATGGCAAACGGCACCCCGGACGCCAAGGCCGCTGCCGACCGGATCATCGGGGATGTGCGGGAGGACGGCGTGGCGGCGCTGATCGAGGAGCTGTGGTTCGACGGCCCCCGTGCGGAGCCCTCCGGCAAAGATTTTGGCTCCGCATGGGGCAATATTGAAAGCGCAGGCGGCAGTTTATGAGCTTTGCACCGGTGTATGATGACCGCAGCCGGGCGCTGATCCTTGGTACATGGCCCAGCCCCAAAAGCCGGGAGATGGCCTTTTACTACGGCCACCCGCAAAATCGGTTCTGGCCGCTGCTGGCGGCGCTGACCGGGGAGCCGCTGCCCGCGCGGGAGGATATCGCCGCCAAAAAGCAGCTGCTTTTGCGCCACGGGCTGGCGCTGTGGGATACGCTGGAAAGCTGCACCATTACCGGCGCATCGGATGCCTCCATCCGGGATGTGGTGCCCAACGATATCGCCGGGCTGCTGCGCAAAGCACCCATCCGGGCGGTGTTCTGCAACGGTGCCACAGCCTACCGTATCTACACAAAATATCAGCAGCCGCTTACCGGCATCCCGGCTGTCCGTCTGCCCAGTACTAGCCCCGCCAACGCCGCCTGCAGCCCCGCCCGGCTGGAGGAGCTTTGGGGCGCTGCGCTGGCAGACTGGATCGTAAAATGATGACAAGGCTGTAAATTCTTTTGCGGGATACTTGCGTTTTTTTGCGGACGTTGTATTATGGATATCATAAGGGGCGCACTGCCCCGGACAAGGAGAAATGACCATGAGCAAGATCATCCGCACCCAAAAGCCCAGCGTGCTGCCTTTTTACGCCATGGCGCTGGTGTTCGTGGTACTGTGCGCGGTGCTGCCGGTATACAAATTATGGGCGCTGCTGGTGGCGCTGGGCGGTGCCGCCGTGGCCTTTGGCGTGGCAAAAAAGACCTGCCCGCCCCGGGTGGTGGAGCACGAGGTACCCTTCCACACCGGTGTGGAGGATGTGGACCAGATGCTGACCGATATCCAGCAGAAGCTGGACACTCTGCACGCGCTGAACGAGGCTTTGCCCGATCCGCAGCTGTCCGCCGCTATGACCCGCATGGAAAAGGCAGGACGTTCCATCGTGGAAGCCGTGGAAGCAAACCCCGCCAAGGCAAAGCAGGTGCGCCGGTTTGCCAACTACTATCTGCCGGACGCCGTAAACGTTTTGCAACAGTATGCAAAGCTTGCAAAGCAGGGTGTGCGGGGCGAGAACGCCGCCGCCATCCGCGCCGAGGTGGAGCACAACGCCGCCTCCATTGCCACGGCTTTTGAAAACCAGCTGGATGCCCTGTACGCGGCAGAGAGCATGGACCTGTCCGCAGACCTGACCGTTTTGCAGAATATGCTGAAGGGGCAGGGTTTGAGCAAGTAAAACCAGAATATCCCCTCGGGATTTTGAAAGGAAGGAATCACTTATGGCTGACAATACTCTGAATTTTGATCTGGATGCCCCCGCAGTGCCCACCCTGACGCTGGACCCCACCCCCGCCGCTGTGCCGCAGGAGGAAAAGCCCGCCGCTGCCTCCGCCCCGGAAGCACAGGTGAAGCTGACCCCAGAGGAGCAGGCCATGGTGGATCAGTTTGCCCAGAAGATCGATATCACCAACAGCCAGCAGGTGCTGCAATACGGCTCTGCCTGCCAGAAGAAGATCGGCGATTTTTCTGAAGCCGCTCTCTCCAAGGTGTCCACCAAGGATCTGGGCGAGGTGGGCGATATGATCACCGACCTCATCGGCGAGCTGAAGAGCTTTGACGCCAACGAGGAGCAGCAGAAGGGCATCATGGGCTTCTTCAAGAAGAAAACCAGCCAGCTGGAGGCCCTCAAGACCAAGTACGACAAGACCGAGACCAACGTGGAAAAGATCCAGTCCATGCTGGAAGCCCATCAGGTGCAGCTGCTCAAGGACATCGCCATGCTGGACAAGATGTACGAGCTGAACATGGCCTACTTCAAGGAGCTGAGCATGTATATCCTTGCCGGCAAGAAAAAGCTGGCCGATGTGCGTGCCAACGAATTGCAGCAGGCTATGGACAAAGCCAAGGTCTCCGGTCTGCCGGAGGATGCACAGGCCGCCCGCGACCTTGCCGATCAGTGCGAGCGCTTTGAGAAAAAGCTGTATGATCTGGAGCTGACCCGCAACATCAGTTTGCAGATGGGGCCCCAGATCCGTCTGCTGCAAAACAACAATACCATGATGGCAGAAAAGATCCAGTCCACCATCGTGAACACCATCCCGCTGTGGAAGAACCAGATGGTGCTGGCACTGGGTCTGGCACACAGCCAGCAGGCCATGCAGGCCGAGCGCGCTGTGACCAACATGACCAACGATCTGCTGAAGAAGAACGCCGAGGCGCTGAAGCTGGGCACCATCGAGACCGCCAAGGAGAGCCAGCGCGGCATCGTGGATATCGAGACCCTGCAGCAGACCAATAAGAGCCTGATCGAGACGCTGGACGAACTGAACAAGATCCAGAGCGAGGGCCGCGCAAAGCGCGTTGCCGCCGAGCAGGAACTGACCCGCATCGAGGACGAGCTGAAAACCAAAATGATGGAGATCCGGAGCTGAAATGGCAAACGCTGATTTTTCTCAGAACAAACAAACCGCTCCCGGCGGCTTTGACGCGGGCAGCTACCGCGAAAAGGCAAAGCCGGAGCAGGCCGTAAGGCTGACGCCCCGCCAGCAGAAGCTGGCCGCACTGGAAGCAAAGCTGCCCGCAGCGCTTTCCACCCGGGCGGCGGCGCTGGCTTTGAGCATAGTGGTAATGCTGGCCGCTTTTTTCGGTTTTGGCAGCGCCAAGCTGCGCGGCAAATACAACATCGCCCGCCAGTGGTTCACCGCAGGGGTCGCCGCTGACAACGGTTATAACCTGAGCGAGGAACTGACCACCCGGGAAAATACGGCGGCGAACATTCTGACCACCGCCTCCAACACCCTTGGCGCAGACAGTGCCGAGGTGCTGGCTGCACAGACGGCGCTGAACGATTTCTCCGCTTGTCTGCAGGCGGTGCAGAACGGTGGCAAAAGCCAGACGCTGACCTCGCTGCCCTACTATCAGGGCAGCACGATGCACGCGCTGTATCAGGCCGACCAGGCGCTGGGCGCTGCCATCGACCAGCTGTATGCAAAGTTGCAGGAGCAGGCCGCCGACCCCATGAAGATGGGCGCAGTGCAGGGGCAGTACGGCCAGTTCAACAGCGCAGCCACCATCATTGGCACCTTGCAGTACAATACGGCGGTGTATGAATATCAGAAGGATGTCGGCGGCTTCCCGGCCAGTGTGCTGGGAGCTTTGTCCGGCGTGAAGGAGGTTGAGCCCTTCGCATGAAAAACTTTGCAAAACGCATCAGCGCACTGGTGCTGGCTGTGGTAGTCAGCGCGGCAGTGCTGTGCCCTGCGGCCTTTGCCGCCCAGCTGCCCAGCCTGCCCAAGGATCAGTGCGTGGTGGATGGTGCCGGTGTGCTGAGCAGCAGCACCGTGCAGACCATCACCGAACTGAACGCCCAGTTGGAATCCAGTTGCAGCGGCGCGCAGATCGGTGTACTGACTGTAGAATATACAGGCAATGATTCCACGGAGGATTACGCAACACAGGCTTTCAACGCATGGGGCATCGGTTCCTCCTCCAACAATAACGGTGTTCTGATTCTGCTGGTGATGGAGTCGGCGCAGTATGCAGACGGTGACTACTACCTGACCTATGGCGACGGTTTCCGCAACACTACGCTGGCAAAACAGTCCAGCGCCATCGCCCAGACCATGGAAGATCAGTTCGCCGCAAAGGATTATGACGGCGCGGTGACCACCTGTGCCCGCAACGTGGCAAACACCATCGCGGATATCTACGGCGTCAGCCTTTCCGGCGGCACCGGTAACGGCAGCACCGTGCAGCCCGGCTATCAGGGCGAGCAGAGCAGCGGCGGCAGTGCCCTGACCGACATCCTGACCCTTGTGGTCAGCGTTGTGCTGCTCATTGTCATTATCCGGTCGATGGCCTATGTTTTTGCCAGCCCCTGCGGCTGGCTGTGGTGCTTCGGCGGGCCGCGGCCTCCTCGCAGACGTCGCGGCCCGCCGCCGCCCCCACCGGGCGGCTTCTACGGCGGCTCCCGTGGCCCTCGGCCTCCGCGCGGCGGCTTTGGCGGCATGGGCGGTGGCTCCTTCGGGGGCGGTGCCGGGCGCGGCGGTTTCGGCGGCGGCAGCTTTGGCGGCGGCTTCGGTGGCATGGGCGGTGGTTCCAGCCACGGCGGCGGCGGTGGCCGTGGGCGGTAATGAGAATAAAAAGAGAAAGGCGGTGGCGCTTTACCACTGCCTTTCTCTTTTTTATGCCTTTTATCGTGAATGAAATTCATTTGACAAAACAATTTTCGTAACTTATACTGGATGACATCACGAAAAAATAAAGGAAGTATCTGTCATGCTGACTCTGGATAAGATCTACCACGCCGCCTTTGTGCTGAAGGACGTGGCGAGAAAGACCGACCTCATTGAAGCCCCCAAGCTGTCCAAGGACTGCCAGCTGTACCTCAAGACCGAGAACCTGCAGGCCACCGGCAGCTTTAAGGTGCGGGGCGCTTATTATAAGATCAGCCAGCTTTCCGAGGAGGAGAGCGCCAAGGGCGTCATTGCCTGCTCTGCGGGCAACCATGCGCAGGGTGTGGCGCTGGCGGCTACCCGGCGCGGCATCCGCAGCATCGTCTGTATGCCGGACGGCGCGCCCCTGATGAAGGTGGAGAACACCAAAAATCTGGGCGCAGAGGTCTGCCTTGTGCCTGGCACCTACGACGAAGCCCACGACAAGGCCGTGCAGCTGCAAAAGGAGTACGACATGACCTTTATCCACCCCTACGATGACGAGCAGGTCATCGCCGGGCAGGGTACGATCGGTCTGGAAATCCTTGACCAGCTGCCGGATGTGGACGCTGTGGTGGTGCCGGTGGGCGGCGGCGGACTGATCTCTGGCATTGCCTTTGCCATCAAGACTCTGCGCCCGGAGGTCAAGGTGTACGGCGTACAGGCCGAGGGTGCCCCCAGTATGTACCGCAGCCTGCACGAGCACAAGTACCAGACCCTGAAAGCTGCCTCCACCTTTGCGGACGGCATTCAGGTCAAGACCCCGGGCGAGTTGACCTATCAGCTGTGCGAGCAGTATGTGGACGATATCGTTACCGTGACCGAGGACGAGACAGCGGCGGCCATCCTCTCCCTGATGGAGAACCAGAAGCTGGTGGCCGAGGGTGCAGGCGCTGTGCCGGTGGCAGCAGTACTGTTCCACAAGCTGCCGGTGGAAGGAAAAAAGGTGGCCTGCGTCATCTCCGGCGGCAACATTGATGTGAACATCCTAAACCGCGTCATCACCCGCGGTCTTGTCATGAGCGGGCGCAAGGCAAACCTGACCATCGCACTGGAGGACAAGCCCGGCCAGCTGAAAAAGGTGGCCGAGGTGGTATCCCGCTGCGGCAGCAACGTGGTGTCGGTGCAGCACGATGGCTCCGACCCCAATATGCCCATCTCCAGCTGCTTCCTCAAGCTGACGCTGGAGACCCGCGATGCTGCCCAGATCGAGCAGATCCGCACCGAGCTGACCAAGGCCGGCTTCCAGCTGGTCAGCGAAAGAGTATAATAAAGATAATGGACGATTTGGAATAGCCGACGCGTTCGCTCTGGCTATATTCAGCGGAAATTTTATTTTTATATTTGCAATCCAGAAAAGCCTGCGGGCTTTTCTGGATTGCCTTTTCACGAGAAAGGCCATGGTCGAAACGGCAGCGATTGAGATGCCGCTTCATGTGCCGACCCCTTCGGTGAAAAATGCGTTTGTCGTGCCCCGCAGGGCACGACAAACGCAAAATAAAAAAGAATGATTCCGCTATTTATGGCCAGAGCGAAGCGGAGGCCATTCTAAATTGTGATTTTATAACAAAGGAGAACTGCTACTATGAAAGTCGTATCTACTACCAACGCACCTGCCGCCATCGGCCCTTACAGTCAGGCACTGGATCTGGGCAACATGGTGTTTGTGTCCGGGCAGATCCCGGTAGACCCCGCCACCGGCACCATGGCCGATACCGTGGAGCAGCAGGCCGCACAGAGCCTTGCCAACCTGAAGGCGATACTGGCCGAGGCCGGGCTTTCCATGAACAACGTGGTCAAGACGGTGATCTTTTTGGCCGACATCAACGATTTTGCCGCAGTGAACGCAGAGTACGCCAAGGCCTTTGCCGAGCCGTTCCCCGCCCGCAGCTGCGTGCAGGTGGCAGCCATCCCCAAGGGTGCAAAGCTGGAGATCGAGTGCATCGCTGTGCGGGACTGAGCGAAAAATAAGACAAGAAAAGCGGGACACCGGAGCATCTGCGGATGCTTTGGTGTCCCGCTTTTTGGCATCATATTCGGAAAACCGATTTTTACTTCTGCACACCGGCCTCGCACTGCTCGATGAATTGCTTGGCCACCCGGGGGCTGCGGCCACCGGCACGCAGGGCGAAGGCCTCAGCCTTGAGCAGCAGCTGCTCGGTGGGCATCTGGATGTTGTGCTGCTTTGCCAGCTCTTTCAGAATGGTCTCGAACCGTGCCTTTTCCGGCCGCTGGAAGGTGACCGTAAGGCCGAACCGGGCGGAAAGGCTCATCAGCTCCTGCCGGGTGTCGGCTTCATGGATGTCGTCGCCGGTGCGGTCCGAGAGGGTCTCCTTGATGAGGTGGCGGCGGTTGGAGGTGGCGTACACCGCAATGTTCTGGGCGCGTCCGCCTACGCTGCCCTCCAGAATAGCCTTCAGGGCGGCAAAGTTGTCGTCGTTGGCGGTAAAGCTCAGGTCATCAATGAACAGGATGAACTTGAGCGGGTTTGCCGCCAGCTTGTCCATCAGGTCGGGAATCTGGTACAGCTGGTTCTTTTTTACCTCTACCAGCCGCAGCCCCTCGGGCGCAAACTCGTTGGCAATGGCCTTTACCGCGCTGGATTTGCCGGTACCGGCGTCGCCGTACAGCAGCACATTGTTGGCGGGCATCCCGGCCAGTAGCGCCTTTGTGTTGGCGATCACCTTTTCCCGCTCCTTCTCGTAGCCGGGCAGCTCGGAAAGGCGCTGCGGGTCGGGGTACTTTACCGGCACAAGCTGGCCGTTCTCCACCGTGAATACATGGTGCTTTGCAAACATACCGTAGCCCTTTTTGCCCACCTCGCTCATGCGCTGGGCGTAGGCGGCGGCAAGGTCGAGCTCACAGGTCTGCCACCGGGGCAGAAAAGCCAGTTCCGGCCGCTGCGCCTGCTCCGAGTAGGCGGTCTGGAACAGCTCGTCCAGCGTCAGCCCGCACAGCTGCTGCAAAAACTGTAGCTCGCTGTCCAGGGCGCTTTGCAGCAGCGCGTCCAGCTGCCCGGCAGCGGCCTGCCGCACGCAGATGGTCTCGGCCTCCAGCACAGCATTGCTCAGGTAGCTGCCCCAGTTGGTGGTGTATTCGAATAGCGCAGCCTCAAAGGCGGCTACAGCATCGCACACCGGGCCGTAGGAGGAGCAGCCCGCCTCCATGCGGTTGGTCAGGTCTAAAAGCCTTGCCACAACAGGGTCGTTCAGCAGGGTGCGGAACACAACAAGCCCATGCAGATGGGCATTCCATTCTCTCAGTTTCATCGGTCGATCCCTTTTCCTCTCCATTAGCACATACCCTACAAAACGCAGGTACGCGGATATCAAAAGTATACAGCGGTTCGGGTGTGGATGCAAGGGGGTGTTAAAAATGCTTCATCTTTGGGCTGATTCAGGTTACAAATTGTCGATTGACAAAAGCCCGGTTTATAGTATAATTTACATCAACAAATGCGCAGATGGGAAAAAGTACCACACGATCCCCACTGTTCAGAGAGCTGCCGTCTGGTGCAAGGCAGTCAGCGTTTCGTGCGGAAAATCATCCCGGAGCAGCCTGCCCAACGGGTGCAAAACCCTTGTAAGCAGCGCCGGTTGCAGCCGTTACCGTGCAGGGCTTTGTTGGAAGCCCGTGAGAGGGTGTGCACAGCACGCCAACGAGAGTGGTACCGCAGAGAGCTTGATGTTACAAGGTCTTTGTCTCTTGAAAGAAGCAGGGGACAAGGGCTTTTTCTTTTTCAAAAGCTCTCCCTGAGGGAATGGATAAGAAGTGGAACAGGAATAGGAGCAACACCATGCAGTTGAATGGTTCTCAGATCTTTGTAGAGGTCCTGTGCGAGCAGGGAGTGGACACTCTTTTTGGCTACCCCGGCGGCGCTGTGCTGAACCTTTATGACGAGCTGTATAAGAATGCCGACCGCATCACCCATGTGCTTACCGCCCACGAGCAGGGCGCAGCCCATGCCGCGGACGGCTACGCCCGCGCCACCGGCCGCACCGGCGTGGTGCTGGCTACCAGCGGCCCGGGTGCCACCAATCTGGTCACCGGCATTGCCACCGCCTATATGGACTCGGTGCCCATGGTGGCCTTTACCGGCAACGTGCCCACCAGCAGTATCGGCAAGGACGGCTTTCAGGAAGCTTACATCGAGGGCATCACGGTGCCCATCACAAAGCATAACTTCACGGTGCGCCGGGTAGAGGACTTGGCTGACACCATGCGGGCAGCTTTCCGCATTGCGCAGAGCGGCCGCAAGGGCCCGGTGCTGGTGGATATCCCCAAGGACGTGACCGCAGCAGTGTGCGAGTTCACCCCAAAGCAGCCGGAGCCCATCCGCACCGTGACTACCTATAATGAGGAGCAGGTGCACTGGGCGGCAGACCTCATCAACGCTGCCCAGCGTCCGCTGGTGTACTTTGGCGGCGGCGTGCGCAGCGCAGCCAGCTGCCAGCCGTTGCGGGATCTGCTGCACAAGGCGGAGATCCCCGCCACCTACACCCTGATGGCCGCAGGCGTTGTGCCCTATGGCGACCCGATGAATCTGGGCATGCTGGGTATGCACGGCTGCTACACCTCCAACCGGGCGGTGGCAGAGTGCGATGTGCTCATCGCGGTGGGTACCCGCTTTTCTGACCGCGTGGCGCTGAACCCCAAGACCTTTGCCAAAAACGCCACCATCATCCAGATCGATATTGATGCCAGCGAGCTGGGCAAGAACGTGGATGTGGATCTTTCCATCGTGGGCGATGCAGCCTATGTGCTGAACGCCATGCTGCCCCAGATCAAGCCCGCCAAGCACCCGGAATGGATGAAGATGATCCAGAGCTGGCAGGCACAGGATTACCACCCTGTGTCCGACCCTACCCGGCTGATGCCCCATCAGGTCATCGGCGAGGTGTGCAACCAGTGCGGCCCAGACGCCGTGTATGTTACCGATGTGGGTCAGCACCAGATGTGGGCGGCGCAGTACCTGCGCCACACCAAGAGCCGTGGCTTTATCACCAGCGGCGGCCTTGGCACCATGGGCTTTGGCTACGGTGCCGCCATTGGTGCCCAGATGGCACTGGGACGCCAGCAGCGTGTGGTGATGTTTACCGGTGACGCCTCCTTCCACATGAACCTGAACGAAGCCTGCACCGCCGTCAGCTACGAGCTGCCCATCATCACGGTCATCTTCAACAACTCGGTGCTGGGCATGGTGCGCCAGTGGCAGACCAGCTTTTACGGCAAGCGTTACAGCCAGACCGACCCCCACCGCAAGACAGATTTTGTCAAGCTGGCAGACGGCTTTGGCCTGAAGGGCTACCGCTGCACCAATCTGCCGGAGTTTCAGGAAGCCTTTGCAGATGCCTTGCAGCAGAAAGGCCCCACTTGGATCGAGTGCATCATTGACAAGGACGAAAAGGTGCTGCCCATGATCCCCGGCGGCGGCGATATCAACGACATCATCATGGAATAAGGAGGACACAGCATCATGGAATCTGATCAGCGCAGGGTCATCAGCCTGCTGGTGGACAACCAGAGTGGCGTTCTGGCCCGGGTGTCCAGCCTGTTCTGCCGCCGCGGCTTCAATATCGACAGCCTTACGGTGTCCGCCACCAACGACCCGGCAGTCAGCCGCATCACGGTGACCATTACCAGCGACGAAAAGGCTTTGCAGCAGCTGGTATTGCAGACCGAGCGTCTGGAAGTCACCCGGCAGGTGTTCGTGCTGGACAGCGAAAAAGCGCTGGAGCGGGAGCTGCTGCTGCTCAAGGTAGAATCGGACGTGCACAACCGCACAGAGCTGCGGGAGATCGCCTGCATCTATAAGGCAAAGATCATTGATCTTTCCCCGGACAGCATGGTGTTTGAGCTCATCGGCCGGCCGGACAAACTGGATGCTTTTCTGAAAATGTTCGAGGGCTACAACATCCTTGAGCAGTGCCGCACCGGCGTTACTGCACTGGAGCGCGGCGGGATGCACCAGCATATCCAGAAGCCGCCGCAGGAGGTGCGCTCCGTCCAGCTGCCCCCGCCGGGCGCAAAACGGGCATAAATCACATTGCTTTTCCGCTCAGGGTGAGCGAAAGATAGAACAGAGCATACAAGACCGGAAGATAAACCAACCAGAAAAGGTAAAAGGAGACTAACGATTATGGCTATCAAGAAATACTACGATTCCGACTGCAACCTCGGCGTGCTGGACGGCAAGACCGTCGCTGTTATCGGCTTCGGCAGCCAGGGTCATGCACACTCTGAGAATCTGGCTGAGAGCGGCGTCAACGTTGTGGTCGGCCTGCGCAAGGGCTCTGCCCACTGGGCAAAGGCTTCTGAGTTCGCTGCCACCCACGAAAACTTCAAGGTGATGGAAGTGGAAGAGGCTGCCAAGGCCGGTGACGTTGTCATGATGCTGGTGCCCGACGAGCTGTGCGCCGATATCTACAACACGCAGGTGGCTCCCTACATGACCGAGGGCAAGGCACTGGCCTTTGCACACGGCTTCAACATCCACTTCAAGACCATCACCGCCCCCAAGAACGTGGACGTCATCATGATCGCTCCCAAGGGCCCCGGCCACATCGTGCGCCGCCTGTACACCGAGGGCGAGGGCTGCCCCTCTCTGATCTGCGTGGAGCAGGACTACACCGGTAAGGCCAAGGACATTGCTCTGGCTTATGCTTCCGGCATCGGCGCAGGCCGTGCAGGCATCCTGCAGACCACCTTCAAGGAGGAGACCGAGACCGATCTGTTCGGCGAGCAGGCCGTGCTGTGCGGCGGTGTTTCCGAGCTGATCCACGCCGGCTTCGATACGCTGGTGGAGGCTGGCTACGAGCCCGAGATGGCCTACTTTGAGACCTGCCATGAGATGAAGCTGATCGTTGACCTGATCAACGAGGGCGGCTTCTCCAAGATGCGCTACTCCATCTCCAACACCGCTGAGTACGGCGACTACCGCACCGGCAAGCGCCTGATCACCGAGGAGACCCGCAAGGAGATGAAGAAGGTTCTGACCGAGATCCAGGACGGCACCTTTGCTTCCGAGTTCCTGACTGAGATGAGCCCCAAGGGTGGCCGCAAGGTGCACTTCCTTGCCAAGCGCCGTATGGAGGCCGAGCTGCCCATCGAGAAGGTGGGTGCCGAGCTGCGCGGCATGATGAGCTGGCTGAAGAAGTAATGAACTCCCCCAGTTGCCTGCGGCGACAGCCTCCTCAAAGAGGGAGCCTTTTGTCTGACCGCAGCGTGAAGCCTCCCTCCGTGAGGGAGGTGGCATCGCGCAAGCGATGACGGAAGGAGTTCAGCCAAAAGCTGCTTTTAAAACTAAGAAAGGCTCCCTCCTTTGGGAGGGGGTCTTTTGTTATAAGGAAAAGAGGAACAAACCATGAGAAGTGACAACGTGACCAAGGGCTCGGAGCGCGCGCCCAACCGCAGCCTGTTTTATGCACTGGGCTACACCCCGGAGGAGCTGGAACGCCCCCTCATCGGCGTGGTGAGCGCTCACAGCGAGATCGTGCCCGGCCACATGAATCTGGATAAGATCGCCGAGGCTGTCAAGGCCGGTGTGCAGATGGCCGGCGGTACCCCCATCCTGATCCCCGCCATCGGTGTATGCGATGGCATCGCCATGGGTCATGTGGGCATGAAGTACTCTCTGGCCTCCCGTGAACTGATCTGCGACAGCGTGGAGACCATGCTGATGGCACACCAGCTGGACGGCCTTGTGCTGGTGCCCAACTGCGATAAGATCGTGCCCGGCATGGTGATGGCAGCGGTGCGCATGGATGTGCCCGCTGTGGTCTGCTCCGGTGGTCCCATGCTGGCCGGTACTTACGGCGGCGAGGAAGTGAGCCTTTCCAAGATGTTCGAGGCCGTAGGTGCCTATAAGGCCGGTATGATCACCGACGAGCAGCTGGAGGATTGCACCTGCAACTGCTGCCCCAGCTGCGGCAGCTGCTCCGGTATGTATACCGCCAACAGCATGAACTGCCTGTGCGAGGCCATCGGCATCGCCCTGCCCGGCAACGGCACCATCCCGGCTGTGTACTCCAAGCGTTTGCAGCTGGCAAAGCACGCCGGTATGGCCGTGATGGAGATGGTGCGCAAGGGCATCACCGCGCGCCAGATCATCAACGAGCGCTCCATCCGCAACGCACTGACCTGTGATATGGCGCTGGGCTGCTCCACCAACACGGTGCTGCACCTGCTGGCCATCGCCTACGAGGCCGGTGTGCCCATCGACCTGAAGCTGTTCAATGAGATCAGCGCCAAGACCCCCAACCTGTGCCATCTGGCACCGGCAGGCCCCACCCACATGCCGGATCTGTACGCGGCGGGCGGCATTCCGGCAGTACAGGCAGAGCTGGCAAAGAAGGGCCTGCTGGACTTGGATGTGCCCACCGTCACTGGCAAGACCCTTGGCGAGAACATCAAGGGCGCCCATATCCTGAACGAAAAGGCCATTCGTCCCATCGAGAACCCCTACTCTGAGACCGGCGGTCTGCAGATCCTGTGGGGCAACATTGCCCCGGACGGCTGCGTTGTCAAGCGCAGCGCTGTCGCCCCGGAGATGCAGCAGCATTCCGGCCCGGCGCGGGTGTTCAACAGCGAGGAGGAAGCCATTGCCGCCATCTACGCGGGCAAGATCGTCCCGGGCGATGTGGTGGTCATCCGCTACGAAGGCCCCAAGGGCGGCCCGGGCATGCGGGAGATGCTCAACCCCACCTCTGCGCTGGCTGGCATGAAGCTGGATAAGACGGTGGCGCTCATCACCGATGGCCGCTTCTCCGGCGCCTCCCGTGGTGCCGCCATCGGCCACGTCAGCCCGGAGGCAGCCTCCGGCGGCCCCATCGGCCTGATCGAGGAAGGGGATACCATCACTATCGACATCCCCAACGCCTCCATCACGCTGGAGGTCAGCGATGCAGTGCTGGCTGAGCGCAAGGCAAAGTACGTTGCGCCGGAGCCTAACATCAAGACCGGCTGGCTGAGCCGCTACGCCCGCATGGTCACCAGTGCAAATCTGGGTGCGGTGCTGAAATAAACGTAACGAAAGCGCCTGTTGTGCGGATGCACAACAGGCGCTTTTGTCACTCTCCGTATTTCATGAACATGGCGCGGACGGTGAGGATGATGATCTTCCAGTCCACCCAGAAGCTACGCTCCTGGATGTATTTTAAATCCAGCGCCACCCACTCGTCAAAACTCATCTCGTTGCGGTGGGGTGCGATCTGCCAGTAGCAGCTCAGCCCGGGGGTGACGTACAGTCGCTGGCGCTGGTAGTCGCTGTACAGCTCTACCTCCCGGGGTAGTGCAGGGCGCGGTCCCACGATGCTCATATCGCCCCGCAGCACGTTGAGCAGCTGGGGTAGCTCGTCCAGACTGGTCTTGCGCAGAAAACGTCCCACCCGGGTAATGCGGGGGTCGCCCTTGATCTTGAACACCGGGCCGTCCATCTGGTTCAGCTTCAACAATTCGTTCAGCCGCTTCTCAGCGTCCGGGCACATGGTGCGGAACTTATACAGCCAGAACAGCTTGCCGTCCCGTCCTACCCGCCGCTGCCGGAAAATGGCTCCGTCTCCGGGGCTGTCCAGCACGATGGCAAGACTGATCACCAGCGCCAGCGGCGCAAGCAAAATCAGCGCCAGCAGGGAGAATACGATGTCCTGTGCACGCCGCAGCACCCAGTAATGCCGATGGCCGCGCAGCATTTTTTCCCGGTCGATAAAAATTTGCGGGGCGGCGCTGATTGTTGACTCCATGCAATGACCTACTCCTGCCTGTAAAATCTTTACATTATTTTAACATAAAACAGGATGCAATTCAACCAGATAAAGCGCGGCGGACGGGGGCAGAAAGTATGCTGAAAAAAGTGCCGAAAAAGTGAAAAAAGGTAGTTGACAAAACCCCTTTCTCATGCTAAAATAAACAAGTCGTCCGGCAAACGGATGCACAACAACTGAATATGGGCGTGTTCCCGAGTGGCCAATGGGGACAGACTGTAAATCTGCTGCTTTCAGCTTCGGTGGTTCGAATCCACCCGCGCCCACCAAACAAGAAAAATCCGAACCTATTTCCGATTGGAGAAGGGTTCGGATTTTTCGTTTTCTTCGGGTACAACAACGAAGGCTCCCGTGGACGGCGCAAAATCCCGATACCTTGTCATAGACCGTAAGCCGATAACAAGATTTGGAGGATGCGATTATGAAGTACGATGAAAGAGTCTGCAAATTCAACATGGACACTGGCTGCGTGGAACTGCTGCTCCGGGATGGGAGAATGATCTCCATTGATTGCACCGGGGTCGAGGATGCGCTGGATGTGACAATGGCGCAGAGGTCGGAGCTGGATTATCTCATCTACAATGACCCGCTGGGCTATGCCGATTTGATTTTGAACGGTGACCCGGAGGAATATTTGAAAAATGCAGCCGGGAGCCATGGGCTAGAAGATTAAGGGCAAAAAAATAAGAGGTGCGCCCAACTGGACACACCTCGGCGAGATACATCTATGTAAGGCAGGGCGTTCCCTTTACCGGGAGCGTCCTGCTGTTTTTATGCTGCAACAGGCAAGGCTTGTAGAGCTTCCTGCTCTTTCAGCCATTCCTCATATTCACGCTGGCCTTCCTCGCTGTTGAAAAACTCAACCATGGAGGGATAAAAGCAACGTGCAAGGGTTTTGATTGCTTCATCCGGGTAGCCGGATTTGTTCGACTTCTTCTTTTTGTTCAAGTGGTATCCTCCGAAACTCAAAGTTCCATATCCTGCCCACGCTTGCGGTTTCGCTGCGGCACATTCATGGTGCGCTCCTGCTTGGGGGCAAGAATCTTTTCCAGAAAGCCACGCACCAGTTCGGGCGCACGGTGGAGAGCATCCAGATAGGGTTTCACGTCGTACCACAGGTCGTGGTACTTGTTGCTCCAACGAACGGCCTCTTTCTTGGCGGTGGAAAGTTCTTCTTTCAGGCGGCGGTTCTCCACATCCATCATATAGCCGTGGTCGGCTTGCTTTTTCAGCTTGGAAAACTCTTCTTCGGTCAGCGAATAGTTGCCGAGAAAGGTGCGCTTACCAATATAATCCAGATCGCGCGCATGAATGAGGGCTTCTTTTGTGAGCGTGACCTTTTTCTGCACAGCGGCAAGTTCCTTTTCGGTCTTGGAGAGGGTTTTGTTGGTTTGGGTGAGGTGCTGCTCTTTCTGGTCAATCTGGGCGGTCAGAGTGTCCAGTCGCTCCTGCTCCCGCTGGACTTTGAACTGGGTGACGGTCAGGTGTTCTTCAGTGCTGCCACGCTCACCGCGCTCTACATCCGTATACCCGGCGTTGCGCATATAGTGGAAGAAATCGTCTTGCAGGACACTGTACGACTTCTTCAGGACTGGCTTGCCGCTCTTTTGCAGGACAGGCTTTCCGGCATCGTCCAGCAGGGGCTTGGAAGCCCACTTCTTGCTTCGGCTGACCTGCATGACGGTCTCCTTGACTGTGCCGACCAGTGCCTTGTCCTGGCAGCGTTTCGACCAGAGGATCTGCTTTTCCACCACAGGCACATAGACCACATGGAGATGATAGTGGTAGACCTCCCGGCCCAGTGCTTCGGTCATGGCACGGTTGATCTCATCGGCGTGCATGACAGCCGAGAGGATATACTGCTCACCACCCACGATTTGCACAGCAGCTTTGTAGGCATCCGCATAGAACTGCTTGGCGAACTCGTAGCCACCGTGATTGTCAAAATAGGCCGAGTTGACATCAAAGACAAGTTCACAGTAGTGGGTAGCATCCGGCTTCAGGCCGCGCGTTGAAATCGTACCAGCGGTTTCCAGTTGGGCGAACAGGTCAGTGTAGCGGGCGGTTGGCTTTTTGAAGTGGACGTTCCATGCAGCGCGCTGGGGGATAATGTCGGGGTTCCGATAACTGTCCTTTTCGCGCTCGTTGTGCTGCTGGGTGTTGCCAACGGCTTTGTCTGAAACGGCGAGATTTCGGACACTGGTGCGGTCAATACCATCATTTCTTGCCAAAGGGCATCCCTCCTTTCGGGGTTCAGAGGAAGGTGACGGGGACGGAGATGCACTTCTTCGGAAGTGTAATAACCCACTATAACACTTTCATCCCTATGGTCTGCAAAGTGTAGTGGGCTCTTCGAGGACTCTCCGAGGGGGAACGTCTCCTGCGGGAGAGTTAATCGAGTTCACGTTTGCGAAGCAATGAAAGCCCCAGTGGGGCTTTTAAGTGACCGAACGGTCTTGCGCCAGCAAGATGGAGGGGCCTCGCCCCGACAAGTTCGCACAATGCGAACTTGATTGCTCCGTACGCATCTGAAAAAATTGCGTACGGACTTCAAATAACCCGTACGGTCTGTACGACGTACGGAAATGTGAAATATAAACGATAACACGTTTTAATTTGCTTTAATTCGCCGTACGGGTGCGTACAAGTACAGACCGTACAGGTTGTACAAACTTCTTCCGTGAAAAAATGCACTTTTTACGGGCAGGGGTGGACAAGCGGTTCGATGCCCACGAAACCACGCACCCTGCGGCCACCGGGCAGGGCGATGTTATGTGTTGCACCAGAGTACCCCAAAGTGGGAACTCTGGTGTTTTTTGCCTTGTGCCTGAATATACGGAAAATTTTGCAGAAAGAGCAAAAAAGCGGCAAAACTGCAACGGAAAAAGAAAAAAGCCCTTACTGGTTGCAGATTTGCAACAGCAAAGGCAGAGAGGAAAACGTATATTGAACAAAACGGCAGAGCGTATTATAATGAGGAAAAAACTCAAAAAGGAGGGCCGACCACATGGCACAGGAATATCTGCCCGCACCATCCAACGTCCGTCTTGCGGACTTGATGAAAGAGCACAACATCAGCCAACCGGAGCTTGCCAAGGAAATCGGCTGCTCCAAAAGCACCATCAGCCGCTTCATCAGCGGCGCAAAAGGGACGCTGACCCATGAGCAGGTGCTGAAGATTGCAAGGCTGTTCAACGTATCTACGGATTTCCTGCTGGGAGAAACCAACATCCCTGACCGCAAAAATTACGACATTGCCGAACTGGGCTTGTCCGTTGAAGCCGCAAGGAACCTCTACACAGGGCGTGTCAATACAGAGGTGGTCAACCTGCTGTTGGAAAACGCCCGCTTTGCAGAGCTTACTTACCGCATAGCGCAGTATTTTGATGATACCTTTGCTTCCGGCATCGCAGCACAGAACGCCATGCTCACGACATTGAGCACTCTGCTGCGCACAAAGGTCAAGACCCCGGAAGCAGCCAAAGCCGCAAAGGACATCAGCCTTCGGAGAAAGCCAGTGCATCAAGGCGACCTTGATGATATTGAAATGTACTTCATGGCAGCGGTCAAGGAGATCAAAAAGGGCATCGGGAGCCATTACGCCGAGCAGGAAGCCATGAGCAAGAAAGTGGCAGAGAAAATGTTCACCGAATTGACCAAAGGGCAGGATGTGCAGCACCCAACGATTACGGCAGAGCAGTTGACAGATGCAATGTTGGACAGCGTTTCGGGTATGGAAGGAGCCACACCGGAAGCACTGGAACAGCTGCGAAGCGGTCTGTTGGAAATCTTGCAGTCTGCCGCAGAGCAGGAAAACGCCCATGAAGCAGACGAATGAACGGCTTTGTGCGCTGGCACAGAAAGGCGATGCTGCCGCGCTGGACAGCCTGATCGACAACAACAAGTCCTTTATTGGCAAGGTGGCAAATGACCTTTTTCGCAGCATGAATCTGGCACAGGCTGGCCTGAACCTTGACACGGACGATTTGAAACAGGCGGGCAATCTGGGCTTGTGGAAAGCTGTGCCGAAGTTCGATGCAGCGCGCGGCATGAAGTTCCTGACCTACGCGGCTCCTGCCATCCGCAATGCCATGATGGACATGGTGCGGGATGCCTTTACTGCTTTTGAGCAGCGGATGGTAACGGAAGACAAGGACGGCATCTGTTACCAGCGTGTTTCGCTGGATGATGTTCTGCCGGGAGAGGAACAACTGCGGCGCATTGAAGCCATAGCCGACCCCTACGCCATGCAGCCGCAGATCATTATGGAGGAGCAGGAATCGCGCCGGGAACTGTACGATGGTCTGAAACGGCTGACCCAGCGGGAGCAGACCTACCTGCTGTACCGCTATGGCTTCACTGATGGCGAAGAGCATCCACTGATCGGCACGGCGATATACTTTCACCTGACAAAAGGCCGCGCCAAAAAGACGGAGGAACAGGCCATGGATAACCTGTGGCTGGAACTGCCGTGGTGGTTTCTTTGAATAAAAAGAAAAAAATCGTGATTGTGCTACAAGCTTTCTGGAAATTTATGTGCAACCATACGATTTTGAAAAAAATTGTGGACGGATGAAATAAAGCGGGCTTAAATTTCGTTGTTTTAAAAAGGATTTGTAAGAACTTCTTTTAGAACGTATATAGGAGGCCTTTTTATGTTAGAACAATTTTTCAAATCACAAGTTGCAGCTGTTTCTGACCCCTACCAGTGCAATCGCATCACGGATGCGTTGGCGGCTGCGGGAATCAAGTTCTATTGCAAAACTAAAGATGTCAATCGGCGTAATACGTTCGATCAGGCAAGAATTGGAACTCTAGGTATAAAACCAAAGTATATCACAGAGATATTTGTAGACAAAGAAAATGCAGATATGGCACTGCATATTGTACACACGCTAAAGTAAAGTCTGCGATATCATAGTTCTTACAGCGTGATATGTTTTCAGTTGACTGGAGAAAAACATGAAAAGAATTTGCATTGGACTTTTGACCGCACTAGGGTGTATTGCTGTAGCTACGGCGTTGATTGTTCGGCCATTTAGCAAAAAATCCATCCAGTCTTATGTACTGCGAAATCAGGATGAGCTGACAAACTATGCGCGGAAAGTGATAGAAGAACATCCAATGGGACCGCTAGAGTGGAATGGATGGAAAGTATATTATTACGCAGATGATATGGTGGAATTTTGTACAGGCTCTTTCGGGCTCATTCCGAGTACTACATATAAGGGCTTTTACTATTCTGAAGATGATGAACCACATGGCTTTCAAGATGTTCCGGTTGAGTTTGTAAAAAGTGGAAATGGATGGTCGTGGGCAGAATCAGAAGGTGATAATACACAATATACTGAACGAATTGCAGCACATTGGTATTGGTATGAAGCAAAATTTTAGAAGTCGGAGAACCTGAAGTTATGTATAACAATAGACGAAATAACCGATTTAGTATATTTATTGCCGCTATTATTGTAAGCCTGCTGGTTCTTCTCACAGGATGCGCATCTACCAAGAAGGAAACTGATTTAGCTAAGCCCGTTGCAGAGGATAGCTCAAATCCAGTCACTTTAACAGTCTACCTTACCGCTCACTATGCAAATCCTGATACACATTGTCCTATCTATGAAAAACTGCTAGATTATCAAAAAGAGAACCCGAATATCACAATACAGTTCATATCGCCAAAAGAGGGTGATACCGCAGAGCGTGAGGCAGAGATTCATCAGCTAAATACGGAAATCCTTTCAGGCAAGGGTCCCGACCTTTTTATTATGGAAGGAAACCGATTGACGAATGTTAATCTATTTCCAGATATTGAAAAGAGTATGATGAATGGAGCTTTTCTCGATCTTACCGATGTAATGGATTCAAACGAATTCACAGCAGAGAATTTTTATATGCCTCTTTTAGATGCTGGAAAACTAAAAGGAAAACAGTATATTTTACCTTTGTGCTTTTCAGTTCCAGCTCTGACAAGTGCAGAAAGCGTTCTGAAAGACAGCGGATTTGATATGCAAGCCGCATCAAAAAGCCTTGCGGCCACGATGGATGAACTGCTGCGCGTCTACAAGGAAAAACCAATGCTGGTTGTGATGGACTTTAGCATGACAAGCGCGTTATCGCAGCCAATTATCGATTACAAGAATCACACTATTAACTTGGACACAGTTAGTTGTCGGCAAACATTAGCATACGAGAAAGAATTCCGTACGGGTGAAATTTCTTATGAGATGCAAAATGGTTTGTTTGACAGTTTCAATCCAG
The DNA here is from genome assembly GCF_040096515.1 of Faecalibacterium tardum. NCBI lineage: Bacteria > Bacillati > Bacillota > Clostridia > Eubacteriales > Oscillospiraceae > Faecalibacterium > Faecalibacterium tardum. Next base: position 22,496 of record NZ_JBBMEO010000011.1, read on the forward strand.
AAGTAGTCCAAGATTATTTTGCAAACGGTGAACCTTTTGCTAGTCTTGACCCAAGCTATATGACGGTGGGACTTCTTCGGCAGTGTGCAGCTCTTGGAATCAAAACCGTAACACTTCCCATTCCCAATGAGCTAGGCGGTGTTACTGCTGAAATCGGTTCTTACGCAATGGGAAATCGAAACACAAAGCATCCAGCAGAGGTAAAAGCACTTTTAGCTTATCTTCTTAGTGAAGAATGCCAGTCGAGTTCGGCGTTTGCAGATAAAGATATGTTTCCTGTCCGACGTGGATGTCTTAAAAAATGTATGGAAGCACAATATCAATTCAGTGTCTATGATGCATCCCATGAAAAAATAGGGCAAGAAGATATTGAAAACCGAAAAGAGATGTATGGTGACAATTTGACTGATGCACAGCTAGATCAACTTGAAACAATATGTGACAAGATCAATGCAGCGCAATATCACACAATTTGGTACCGTGCCTTGCAGCTTGATCAAAGTGAGGATGGCGGAAATCTTCTAAGCGAAACGATGGTTCAGTATTGGAATGATGAAATTACCCTTGATGAGCTTGTTGATCAACTTACTCCGCGGCTCAAATTGTACCTTGATGAATAAAATGAAAAAGAATCTTCAGAACAATATCCTTCTTCTGCCGGCACTTATTGCCGGATTTTTTTGCTATCTGTTTCCAATCTTGATTGCTTTTGGGAAAAGTTTCTTTCTTGGAACAGGAACTGATTTTGTCGGCATACAAAATTATGTGGATCTTTTTGAAAATGAGGCATTTTCACTCGCTGTTAGAAATCTGTTTCATTTGTGGGCTATTATTATACCCGTCAATTTGGTTATTGGCATTTTCATTGCGGAAGTTTATATAAAGTTCCGACAAGAAAAACTTTGTCTGTTCTTCCTTGTTCCTTCAATACTTCCGGCAGCTTGTGTTGTGACAATTGCATCAAGCATCTTACAAAAGTCTCCCAGCCAGTGGGGTGAAACACCATTTGCATTTTATGTGTTCCTTGTAATTGTATTATGGAAAACTCTGGGATTCTCAATTTTAATTTTTATGGTTGCTATGAAATCCATTGAATCCGAGATCATAGATGCCGCCATGCTAGATGGAGTCAACCCTTTACAATGTTTTTGGTACATAAAGCTTCCAATAATAAAGAGTTCTTTATTGATTTGTGGAATCTTGACGATTTACAATAGCTTTCGATGTTTCCGTGAAGCCTATTTGATTGGAGGAAGTCATCCGAATGAACAATTATATAGTATTCAGCACTTTCTACAAAACAATTTTATGAATATGAACTATGCACGACTGGAAGCGGCATCTGTTTTGGTTGTGCTTTTTGTTGGGGCCGTTGTGCTGATCGGAATGTACTTGGCAAGAAAAAAGAGGAATAACTGATGAACCCACGAAAAGAAGCTACATATAGGATGTTATCTTTGATAGCTGCTGTGATTTTTGTGCTGCCATGCGTATTTCTTGTTTTCCCGACATTTGATATAAACCCAGATGACTTGTGGCAGATGGATTCTCTGATGGAATTCATTTGCGCCTATAAAAATACCGCGATTCTTGCAATTGTCGGAGTGCTTATTCAAATTGTGATTGCACTGCCTGCAGGTTATGCGATTGCCAGAATCCCATCTCCGAAAGCGCAGACATTTTTTCTTTTGACCTGTGTTTTCTTTTTGCTTTTGCCGCAGCAAGCACTTATGCTCCCTCAATATCTGGTTCTGATGAATATTGGATGGTTGGATTCCCTGAAAGGGCTATTGATAATGACGGCTTTCCAGCCTTGGATGATTTTACTCTTTTGGTTCGCAGCAAAAAGAATTGACAGTAGCCTGTTCGATTCAGCAATTTGTGACGGCGCAAGCAACTGGGTGCTTTTTAGGAAAATTTATGCTCCAATTGTACGACCGTATGTTATGATTGCGGCATTCCTTTCTATCGCTGAGAGCTGGAATCTTTTGGAACAACCCATGACATTTTTGCAGAGCAAAGAAAAGTATCCGCTCTCTATGATTTTGATGCAGCTTTCAACGGATAATGCTGAATTAAAAAATGTCCTATGTTTGCTCTTTGCGATTCCGCTGATGATTTTGTTCGGTACAATGGTAAAAAAGATAATCGATACGTGAAAAATAAGAATGACTAGCTTGATTTCATTTCAGCAACAGGGTGGATATTTTGATCTTTGAACAATTCTGCAATAAATATGTTGTGCAATATGGAGAAATTTAATTATAAGTTTGGAAGTTGTTGATTTGCAACGCAAAATACGTTACAATGAAGCTGAGGTGATAACCATGGAAAAAACGATGACACTCAATCTCCGTGTCAACCCTACTGTCAAGCAGCAAGCCGAAGACGTGCTGAAGCAGCTCGGCATCCCGATGGCAACAGCCATTGATATGTACCTGCGCCAGATCACCCTGACTGGCGGCATCCCCTTCTCGCTGTCTTTACCGAAAGCTCCTGCGGCTCTGAACGCTGACACCATGACCGATGACCAGCTTCATGCAGCCTTGCAGGTGGGCATTAAGGAGATTCAGAACGGTGATACCGTGGATGCTGCAAGCGCATTCGCACAGTTCAGGGAACAGCACAGATGAAGCAGTATGACGTAAAAATTTCCTATGCAGCCCTCAGCGATATGGAGCAGATTTACAGCTATATTGCTGACCGTCTGCTGGAGCCTGACACGGCTATGGGGCAGTATAACCGCATTGCAGAAGCTATCCAATCGCTGAACATCCTGCCGGAACGCTGCGCGCTGGTGGAAAGTGAACCAGAGCGCACCCAAGGGCTGCGGCAGATGCTGGTGGACAACTACTCGGTGTTCTACATCGTGGGCGAGGATGCGGTGTCAGTGGCTCGTGTGCTGTACAGTGCATCTGACCTTGTGCGCCGTCTGCGGAGAATGAAGTGAAAGGGGTGTTCGCATGACCGCCGTAATCTACGCCCGCTATTCCAGCGATAACCAGCGCGAAGAATCCATCGAAGGCCAGATTCGTGAATGTACGGCTTATGCCGAAAAGAACGGCATTACGGTAGTTAAGCACTACATTGACCGTGCCCTTTCCGCCAAAACCGATAACCGCCCGGACTTCCAGCAGATGATCAAGGACAGCGAAAAACGGCTGTTTGACATCGTGCTGGTCTGGAAGCTTGACCGTTTTGCCCGAAACCGCTATGATTCGGCCCACTATGAGTATCAGTTGGAACGGAATCATGTCAAGCTGGTATCTGCCACGGAGCCTATCTCTGACAGCCCTGCGGGTATCATGGTCAAGAGTATGCTCACTGGCATGGCTGAATACTATTCCGCAGAACTTTCTGAAAAGGTCGTGCGCGGCATGACTGAGAATGTTCTGAAGGGGAAGTACAACGGCGGCACGATTCCCATTGGTTTTAAGGTGGATGAGGAAAAGTTCTTTCAAATTGACCCGCTGAAAGTCCCCTTTGTGGTAGAAGCCTTCCAGCGGTACAACGATGGTGCGACCATGAAAGAATTGATGAACTGGCTGAACGACAGCGGTGTGACTACCAACCGCAACCAGAAGTTCACCTATAACAGTGTTCAGAAGTTGCTGACGAACAAACGTTACATCGGAGAAAACCACTTCAAGGACATCGTAATGCCCGACAGCATCCCGGCCATCGTGGACAAGGACTTGTTTGAAGAAGTGCAGCAAAAAATCAAGAAGAACAGCCGCGCTCCTGCCCGTCACAAGGCCGAGGATGATTATCTGCTCACCACCAAGCTGTTCTGCGGAATGTGCGGCGCGATGATGTTCGGCGAGTGCGGCACAGGCCGGAACAAGGTCGTTCATCATTATTATAAGTGTGCCACCGCGAAACGTTTCAAGACCTGCAAGAAAAAGACCGTCCGTAAAGAGTGGCTGGAAGATTTGGTCATAGCTGAAACCATGAAGCTGATTCAAGACGATGCCGTGATTGATGCCATCGTTGCAGAGGTCATGGAGTTGCAGGAACAGGAAAACACCACACTCCCTTTGCTGGAAAAGCAGATGCGCGAGGTGGAGAACGGCATTGAAAATATGCTGAACGCCATTCAAGCTGGTGTGCTGACCAACTCCACCAAATCGCGTTTGGAAAAGCTGGAAGCCCAGCAGAAAGAGCTTGAAGTTCGGATTGCCGAAGAAAAAATCGCTCGGCCACGGTTGAGCGAAAATCAAATTCGGTTCTGGCTGACCCGGTTCCGCAAGCTCGACCCGAACGTGAAAAGCCACCGGGAAACGCTTATCAATACATTCGTGAACGCGATTTATCTCTATGATGAAAAAGTTTTGATTACATTCAACTACAAAGACGGCACAAAAACCATCACTTTCGATGAAATTGCCGCCAAAGATGCCCCAGAGGGCAATGGTTCGGATTTGGGTTGCTTCGCTCCACCAAAAAGCCTCAACGTATGCAAGTGCGCTGAGGTTTTTGTTTTGTAACAAGGCTAAACTCATAGAGCGGGTGGATTCGAACAGCAACAGCGACGACCGCTGCCAGCGGCAGAAACAGGGAGGAGCTGTTGGGGCTGCGGCCAGCAGGATGCGCGTGCCGCCCAAGGCACGATGCAGCCGCTGGGAGCCGCGACCCGGGTTCCTTTTCTGCGCGGCTCGCGCAATCCACCCGCGCCCACCAAAAAACCGCAACGTATCAAAATACGCTGCGGTTTTGTTTTACGATACTTTGCCTTGCTGTTTTTGCTTCACTCGCCCATCAGAGCAGCTGGGCAAGAATACTGTTTTGCACAATAAGCCCGGCGGGGGTCAGGGCGAGGATGCGGCCATCAAAGGTGGCGTACCCGGCGCGGACGCAGTTTTGCACAAAGGCCAGCTGCGCGGTGGAAAACTGCTTGCCGTACAGAGTTTTGTAAGCTTCAAGGTCAAGCCCCTTGCGCAGCCGCAGCTGCAAGATCAGGTAGTCCTCTGCACCGCAGTTGCCGTCCATGATGGGTGCGGCGGCATCCTGCAGAAAGGCGGCGGTATCCGGCGCGTAGCAGAACCGCTTGCCGCCCATGCAGGAGTGTGCCGCAGGGCCAAGGCCCAGATAGTCGCCGCAGTCCCAGTAAATGAGGTTGTGCTTCCCCTCGTAGCCCGGCTTTGCAAAGTTGGAGATCTCGTACTGGCGGTAGCCGTGGTGTTCCAGCTGCTCCACGGCGTAGAGGTAGAAATCAGCGGCTTCATCGCTTGTGGGCAGACCCTCCGGCGGGTGCTTGCCGAAGGCAGAGTCCGGCTCGATCTTTAAAAGATAAGCCGAGATATGGGTGGCACCGCCTTTTTCGATCAGCTCCAATGTTTCGTCGAACTCGGCCTGCGTGTAGTGGGGCAATGCCAGCATGATGTCGCCGCTGATGTTCTCGAACCCGGCACGCCGGGCAGCGGCAAAGGCTGCCCGCGCCTGCTTGGCGCTGTGGGGACGACCAAGGGTGCGCAGCTGGGTGTCCCGGGCGGACTGCACCCCGAAGGAGATGCGGTTCACCCCCGCCGCCCGGAAGCCCCGCAGGCTCTCCTCGGTGACGGTCTCGGGGTTTGCCTCCAAGGTGATCTCTGCACCGGGCACGGGGTCTGCTGCCCGGATAAGCCGCTTGGCCTGCGCCGGGGTGAGCAGGCTGGGCGTGCCGCCGCCGAAATAGAGGGTGTCCGGCCGCAGGGGCGCATCCGGCGCAAAGCGGTGCAGCTCCCGCAGCAGCGCGTCCACATAGGCGTCCGGTACGCCCCGCTCCCCGGGGTGGGAATAAAAATCGCAGTACCGACATTTGGAAAAACAGTAGGGAATATGCAGATAAAGTCCAAGGGACATACAATATCACAGCCTTTTTCATGAAACGTTCATTTCTATGCAGTATACTATATTCCGTAGACCGGAGCAAGAGAGAAATGCTCCGCAGAATAGACTGGAGGAACCCAGATGAGTTACAACAATTACAACCGTGGCTATGCAGAGCCTACAATGACCTCGGCTGATTATATGACCCGCACCTACCGCTGGATGGCGCTGGGACTGCTGGTCACCTTTGCGGCGGCGTTTGTCACCGCCACCACACCGCTGTTCTATGTGGTTAATTCGCTGTATCTGCTGTTCACCATTGCCGAGCTGGCGCTGGTGTTCGTGCTGAGCGCCCGGGTGCAGAATATGTCCGTGGGCGCGGCAAGAGGGGTGTTTTTAGGCTACGCCCTGCTCAACGGCATGGTGCTGAGCTATTATTTCCTTGCCTTTGAAGTGGGCACGCTGGTGCTGGCCTTCCTTGCCACCTCGCTGTATTTCGGCCTGATGGCAGTTTACGGCACCACCACCCACAAAGACCTGTCCGGCTGGGGCCCCAAACTGATGATGGCACTGTTTGCGCTGCTTATCACCGGTTTCGTCGGCCTGCTGTTCGGCATGGGCTTTATGGGCACGGTGATGTATTCCGGCATTGGTCTGGTGGTGTTCATGCTGCTGACCGCCTACGATACCCAGAAGCTGAGCCAGATGTACTCCTACTACGCAGGGGACAGCGAGCTGGCGGAAAAGGCTTCTATCTACGGCGCACTGACGCTGTATCTGGACTTCATCAACATCTTCCTGTATGTGGTGCGTCTGCTGGGTCTCAACAGCCGCCGCCGCGACTAAGCGTATAGCGCTGAAAAATATTGATAAACTGAAAATCGGTCAGACCTACGGGTCTGACCGATTTTTTTGTGTAAAAAGGGATAACGGAGCATCCGCGGATGCTCCGTTATCCCTGCTATTTTAGGTCGATGCTCAAAGCAGCTTTACGGCCAGCGCCTCGGTGGTGCGCTCCTGTGCCTCGGTACTGCTGGGCTTATCGTCCAGAATATACCGCAGCACAAGCACTTCGGCCACATACAGCACCGCCACCTTGATGGGGATGCTGCCGGAATCCAGCGGGCTTTCCTGTGCGCCGCACAGCAGCACGATGTCTGCCAGCTTTGCGCCGGGGGAGTCCTCGTAGTGGGTGATCAGGATGATCTTTGCGCCGTTGGCTTTGGCGGTGCGCAGGGTCTCCATCAGGTCGCGGGTAGCGCCGGAGTAGGAGACGAACAGCACCACGTCCTGCTCGGTCATCAGGCTGGCAGCCATGACCTGCATGTGGCTGTCGGCGGTGGCACGGAACTTGTTGGTGATGCAGGCGAACCGGGCACAAATCTCGCTGGCGGCGACCATGCTGCCGCCCTGTCCCATGCAGAACACCTGCCGGGCGCTATGCAGCAGCGCCACAGCCTGCTCCACCGCCTGCGGCGAAAGAGCGTTCTGGGTGCCATTGATGGCGGTCATGAACAGCGCCGAGGCGTGCTCGCACAGGGTAGCGGTGTCGGCGTCCGGGGCGGGCTCCTGCTGGTTCACCAGCACACCGGTGGCGTTGGCCTGCGCCAGAGCAATACGCATTTCGTGGTAGCCCTCAAAGCCCAGCGCCCGGCAGAACCGGAACACCGTGGCCTCGGCCACCTGACACTCTCTGGCCAGCGACGATATGGACAGATACTGTGCCTCCGCAGCGTGCTGCACCAGATATTCGGCCACCGTGCGGCCGGATTTTGTCAGGTCGCCCTGATGCTGCTGCAGCAGCTCCCAAAAATTTGTAGACATTCTTCCTTCTCCTGACTTAGGCCGCCGACGGGTGCCGGTGCCGTGTTCGTGCTTACCTTCTTATATAAAAGTATAAGAGAAACCGCGCCGCTGTGCAAGAGGCGTAATGACCACATTTTACCCGCCGATTCTGTGCAGAGGGCACAGTTTTTTTGGAAAAAATGATTCAAATCGTGAAAATGCTTTTCATTTTCACGATTTCAAAACTGAAAGCGATTTTCAGAACAGGCGGGGAAAGTGTACCGTTTTGTAACTATTTTGACAAGTGAAGTGGATGAAAATATTGTGTTTTTTCTGATATCCCACAAATTTGTGCAGGCTGCTGGGTTTGAAAATGAAAATTTATGAAAAGAATGAATAGACAAAATGAAAATAATTTTCTATAATTAGGCTACAAACAACGGCTGCAGACACGAGCAGCCGCTACGAGCAAAACGGAGTACGATCCCCCGATGGGTCGAAGAAGATGAACAAGGAGAATCTACCATGAAAAACTGCATTTCCCGCCGTTCGTTCCTGAAGGCTGCCGGTATTCTGGGCGCTGCCGGTGCACTGGCCGCCTGCGGCGGTTCCTCCTCCACCAGCACTGCTGTTTCCTCCACCGCTTCCTCTGCTGCTGCAAGTGCAGCCAGCACCGGCGCAAGCATCAAGCTGTGGACATACCCCATCGGCGGCTGGGGCAATGACGATACCGTCCAGAACCTGATCTCCAGCTTCAACGCAAAGTACCCCGACATCAAGGTGACCGTGGAGTATCTGGACTACACCAACGGCGACGATCAGGTGAACACCGCCATCGAGGGCGGCAGCGCACCCGATCTGGTCATGGAAGGCCCCGAGCGTCTGGTGGCCAACTGGGGTGCCAAGGGCGTTATGGCTCCGCTGAACGACCTGTGGACCGACGATGCCAAGAAGGACATCTACGCTTCTGTGGAGTCTGCCTGCCACAACGAGAAGGGCGACTACTACGAGTATCCCCTGTGCATGACCGCACACTGCATGGCCGTGAACATGACCAAGGTCAAGGAAGTGGGCGCTGACCAGTACATTGATACCGACAAGCACACCTGGAGCACCGAGGGCTTCCTGAACACTGTGGACGCACTGTACAAGGGCGGCTACGAGAACGTGGCAGCCATCTACTGCAGCGGTCAGGGCGGTGACCAGGGTACCCGCGCCATCATCAACAATATGTACGGCGGCACCTTTACCGATGCAGCCCACACCAAGTACACCGCCGACTCTGCCGAGAACATCAAGGCCATTCAGGCTCTGTACGATGCAAAGGGCGTCAACTTCGATCCCTCCATCAACGGCGGCGAGGAGATCACCCTGTTCCGCAACGGCACCCTGCAGATGGCTTTCTGCTGGAACATTGCACAGCAGCTGAACGCTGACACCGCTGCCGCAGGCCAGACCATCAGCGGCGACGAGATCTTCCCCATGGCATTCCCCACCGAAAGCGGCGACCCGAAGCTGTGCGGCGGCATCTGGGGCTTCGGCATTTTTGATAACGGCGATGAGGCCAAGATCGAGGCCGCTAAGACCTTCATCAGCTTTATCGCTGCTGACCCCGACCAGGTGAAGGACAGCGTGCTGGCTTCCACCTACTTCCCCGTCCGCACCAGCGTGGGCGACATCTACGCCGGCAACGAGGTCATGAGCGAGTACAGCAAGTTCATGGGCTATCTGGGCGACTATTACCAGATCACCCCGGGCTGGACCACTGCCCGTACCGAGTGGTGGAACATGCTGCAGCGCGTGGGCTCCGGCGAGGCCGTTGAGACTGCCGTCAAGACCTTCGTGGACAACGCAAACGCAGCCGCTGCTGCCGAGGCATAAGCGCTACTTTTTCTGAACTGCATCACAGCTGAACCGCAAGGCCCCTTCCTCCGGGTGAGGGAGGGGCCTTTTTATGGAAAAACACTCTCAAACGAAAGGTCTGGTGATCCTCTTGGCTGCAAAGACGGCAATGAAAGAGCCCAAACGCAGCAGTGCGCTGGTACGGCGCGAAACCTTCGCCTCCTACTGCTTCCTGCTGCCCAGCCTGATCTTCTTTCTGGGCTTCGTCATCTACCCCATGATCCTCTGCGTGGTGACCAGCTTCTTTGACTCCACCATGAACCGCGCGGATATCTTTGTGGGGATGGCAAACTACAAGACCCTGTTTGCCGACCCCATCTTCCTTGGCGCATTAAAGAACACCTTCGTCATCGTCATCGTGTCGGTGCCCATCACCTGCATCTTCTCGCTGTGGGTGTCCTCCGCCATCGTAGACCTACCGGAGTGGGCCACCAGCCTTTTCCGCTGCGTGTTCTACCTGCCCGTGGTCACCGGCTCGGTCGCTGTTACCGTGGTGTGGAAGTGGATGTACAACAACTACTACGGTATCTTTAACTATCTGGGCAAGAGCCTTGGTATTCTGGACAAAAACATCAACTGGCTGGGTGACGAGCGGTTTGCACTGGGCTGTATCATCCTGATCTTGCTCACTACCTCCGTGGGTCAGCCCATCGTGCTGTATGTCTCGGCACTGGGCAACGTGGATCAGTCCATCGTGGAGGCTGCCGAGGTGGACGGCGCGACCGACCTCCAGTGCTTCTGGAAGATCAAGTGGCCGGCCATTATACCCACCACCCTGTACATTCTGGTCATCACCACCATCAATTCCTTCCAGTGCTTTGCACTGATCCAGCTGCTGACCTCCGGCGGCCCCAACCACAAGACCGATACCATTATGTACTACATCTACTACACCGCCTTCAAGCAGTACAAGTACGGCTATGGCAACGCCATGGGCGTGGTGCTGGCGGTGATCATCGCCATTCTGTCTGCTGTCCAGTTCAAGATGGGCAACAAGGATAATTAAGGAGGTGCGGAACAATGCGTGCAACTGCTGCAAAAAAGCAAAAACCGTTGAAGCGCCATCCCAGTAAACTGAAAAAGATGAGCGCCTACGCCATTCTGGCCATCATCCTCATCAGCATCATGGCGGTGCTGTTCGCCTTCCCGCTGTACTGGATCATCACCGGTTCCTTCAAGACCGGTGCCGCCATCAACGCGACCACCCCCGAGTGGTGGCCCAGCCAGTGGGTGCTGACCAACTACCAGAAACTGTTTGCCGGGAAGCGTGCCCCGCTGTGGCAGCTGGCTGTGCCCTTCGGCTCCAAGTTCAGCGCCAACGGCGAGCCTGTCTACTTCTCGGTGGGTCCCATGGCTCCCGCCGCCATCCGCTGGATGATCAACACCGTGTTCATGGCCGTTATGTCCATGATCCTTACCTGCCTGACCGCCGCCATGGCCGGTTATGCGCTGGCAAAAAAGCGCTTTGTGGGTCGCAAGCTGCTGTTCACCCTCATTGTCTGCGCCATGGCACTGCCCAAGCAGGTCATCCTGATCCCCCTGCTGCGCGAGATGAGCGCACTGAACCTGTACAACACCATCTGGGCGGTCATCTTCCCCATCGTGGGCTGGCCGTTCGGCGTGTTCCTGATGAAGCAGTTCAGTGAGGGCATCCCCACCGAAATGCTGGAGGCTGCCCGTATCGACGGTGCCAGCGAGGCGCGCACCTTTGTCAAGATCGTGCTGCCCATGGTCAAGCCCGGTATCGGCGCACTGGCCATCTTTACCTTCATCAACAGCTGGAACGATTACTTCATGCAGTTGATCATGCTGTCCAGCACCAGCAACCTGACCATCTCGCTGGGCATTGCAAAGCTGCAGGCAGAAAACAGCACCGACTTTGGTCTGATCATGGCAGGCGCTGCACTGGCTGCTGTGCCGATCATCATCATCTTCCTCATCTTCCAGAAGTACTTCACCAAGGGCATCGCAATGGGTGCAGTCAAGGGCTAAAATTTACAGAAAGAAGGGCTTGAAACATGAAAGATATCAAAAAATATCAGGGTGTCATCCCTGCCTTTTACGCCTGCTATGACGCAGAGGGCAACATTTCGGTGGAGGGCGTCAAGGCGCTGACCCGCCACCTGATCGCCAAGGGCGTCAAGGGCGTATATGTGGGCGGCTCCTCCGGCGAGTGCATCTACCAGCACGTCGATGAGCGCAAGACCGTTCTGGAGGCCGTGATGAGCGAGGCCAAGGGTAAGCTGACCGTGATCGCTCACGTCGGCTGCAACAACACCGCCGACAGCATGGAGCTGGCACGCCACGCCGAGAGCGTGGGCGTGGACGCCATTGCCTCCATCCCGCCTATCTACTTCCACCTGCCGGAATACGCCATTGCCAAGTACTGGAACGATATGTCCGCTGCCGCCCCGAACACCGAGTTCGTCATCTACAATATCCCGCAGTTGGCTGGCACGGCGCTGACCATGAGCCTGCTGAACGAGATGCTGAAGAACCCCAACGTGGTAGCCGTGAAGAACAGCTCCATGCCCACGCAGGACATCCAGATGTTCAAGGATGCCGGTATTGCCGCCCGCGGCGAGGGCAACTTTGTGGTGTTCAACGGACCGGACGAGCAGTTCGTTTCCGGCCGCGTCATCGGTGCAGACGGCGGCATCGGCGGCACCTACGCCGTGATGCCGGAGCTGTATCTGGCTATGAACGCCCATCTGGAAAAGGGCGAGATCGCAAAGGCCCGTGCCATCCAGTACGAAGCCGACCGCATCATCTACAAGATGTGCTCCGCCCACGGCAACCTGTATGCCGTGCAAAAGGAGATCCTGCGCCGGATGTACGGGCTGGAGCTGGGAAGCGTGCGCGCACCGATGCCCGGCCTGATCCCCGAGGATGAGCCCATCGTTGCCGAGGCACAGGCCATGATCGAAGTTGCCATCGCAAAGCTGTAACAAAATAAAAGCGCCCCTCTCCGTCTCTTTTCCAGAGGGGAGACGGGCGCTTCTTTTATTGGAGGAAACGCGAATGATCTGCGATACCTTGCAGCATCTGGGCCGGTACAGGGGACTGCACCCCAACTTGGATACCGTCATTGACTACCTGCTTACCCACGACCTTGCCGCCCTGCCGCTGGGGCGCACCGAGGTGGACGGCGACAAGGTGTTCATCAACCTGATGGACGCCACATTGCACCCGGACGCGGGATACCACCCGGAGTACCACAAGATTTATGCTGATTTACAGGCAGACCTTACCGGCAGCGAGGGCTGGGGCTACACCAATCTGCCCGGCGCGGAGATCGGGGAATTTACCGGGGACTGCGGCTTTCAGGACAGTGCCAGCGTAGTGACCGGTGCACTGGGCGAGGGTCGATTTGTACTGTTCTTCCCGGAGGAGCTGCATAAACCCGGCCTTGCACAGCACGGATGCGTCAGCGTGCGCAAGGCCGTTGTCAAGATCAGAATGGAGGAGTAAGACCATGGATAAGGAAAAGCTGTTTGCACAGATCAAGGGCGGGCTGATCGTGTCCTGTCAGGCACTGGAGCACGAGCCGCTGTACACCAAGGAGGGCGGCGTGATGCCCCTGATGGCGAAAGCTGCCGCCATGAGCGGCGCTGTGGGCATCCGCGCCAACACCGTGCGGGATATTACCCAGATCAAGCAGGTGGTGGACCTGCCGGTCATCGGTATCATCAAAAAGGATTACCCCGGCACACCCATGTACATCACCGTCACCATGAAGGAAGTGGACGAGCTGGTGGCCTGCGGGGTGGATATCCTTGCCGTGCAGGGCACCGGTGCGCTGCGCCCGGACGGCTCCACCTCCGCGCAGTTCATCCGCGCCATCAAGGCAAAGTACCCTGAGCAGCTGGTGATGGCTGATTGCGATAACTTTGAAAACGCCATGCTCTGCGCCGAAGCCGGTGCCGACTTTGTGGGCACTACCATGCGCGGCTACACCCCGGAGACCACCGGCATTGATGATATCGATTTTGACTTCATCCGCAAGCTGTCCGCAGAGTGCCCGGCAAAGATCATTGCCGAGGGGCACATCCACTACCCGGAGCAGGCGGTCAAGGCGCTGGAGGCCGGTGCCTTTGCGCTGGTGGTGGGCGGTGCCATTACCCGCCCGGCAGAGATCACCGCACGCTTTACCGGTGCTATCAACGCCGCAAAGAAATAACACAGGGGAGTGCCTGCAATGAAACACTATCTTGGTATCGACATCGGCGGCACAGCCGTCAAGCTGGGCATCGTGGACGAAGCCGGCGCGGTGCTGGCGAAAGCCGAAGAGAGCGTAAGTTTTGACGGCTACCGCACCCCCATCCTGACCACCGTGCTGAAAGCCGCACAGGCATTCCTTGCCGCGCAGAACATCCCGGCGGAAAGCCTTGCGGGCATCGGCGTGTCGGCCACCGGGCAGATCGACAGCCGCAAGGGCATCGTGGCGGGCACCTGCGGCAATCTGCCCAACTACATCGGCGCACCTATTAAAGCCGAACTGGAAAAGACCTTCGGTCTGCCGGTCACGGTAGCCAACGACGCCAACTGCATGACGCTGGGCGAGGTGTGGGTCGGCGGTGCAAAGGGCTATACGGACGTCATCGGCGTGACGCTGGGCACCGGCGTGGGCGGCGGCATCCTGACCGGAGGCCGTCTGCTGGAAGGCGCGCGGGGTCTGGGTGGCGAGCTGGGCCACTACCGCACCCACGCGCTGGACGGCGTGGACTGCACCTGCGGCGCAAAGGGCTGCTGGGAGCGCTACGCCGCCACCACCGCACTGGTGCGCGCCGCGCAGGAGAAAGACCCGGCATGGAAGGATGGCCGCGCCATCTTTGCCGCCGCTGAGGCGGGCGACAAGACCGTGCTGGCGCTGCTGGACGCATGGACGGACGAGATCGCGCAGGGACTGGCGGGCATGGTGCATATCTTCAACCCGCAGCTGATCCTGATCGGCGGCGGCGTGTCTGCCCAGCAGAAGCTGCTCATCGAGCCTATCGCTGAAAAGGTGAAAGCATCCATCATGCCCGCCTTTGCCGAAGGGCTGGAAATTCGTGCCGCGCAGCTGCACAATGACGCCGGGATGGTGGGTGCTGTGTACTACTTCCGGCAGACGATGGAAAAGGAGTAATTTGGTTATGAAAAAGCATATTCTCTGTCTGGGTGATTCCAACACCCACGGTTATTGCGCCGACCCCAACGACTGCGCCGACCACGGCATCCGCTTCAACGAGGACGAGCGCTGGACCTGCCGCCTGCAAAAGGCGCTAGGCGAAGAGTATCTGGTCACCGAGGAGGGACTTTCCGGCCGCACTACCGTGTTCGTGGACCCACTGCATGAGTCCATGGATGCACTGAGCGTGGCTTACGCCCTGCTCAAGAGCCACGAGGTCATCGACCTGCTCATCATCATGCTGGGCACGAACGACGTCAAGGAGCGCTTTGGCGCAAACGCCGCCTGCATCGGCGCGGGCATGGAGCGGCTGCTGCTCAAGGTCAAGAGCGTGGACTGCTGGGGCGGCAAAGCGCCTAACATTCTGGTGGTGGCACCGCCCTGCATCAAGGACGGCTTCCACGATGCCGTCATGGGCGCAGGCTGCGTGGAGAAATCCCGCGGGGTCGCCGAGCAGCTGCGCATCGTAGCCGAGCGGCAGGGCGTGCACTTTATGGACGCCGCCGAGTGCGAGTTCAACGAGGTGGACTTCATGCACCTGACCTGCAAGGGGCACGCCCGGCTGGCAGAGCTGCTGACCGCAGAGGTGCCGAAGCTTATCTGAATAAAAAGATGTCAGAGCGATCCCGGAAGGTCTGCGGACTTTCCGGGATCGCATTTTCATACAGGCAGGGGAGAAAGCTCGATTTCCGGGACAGCATGGAAAAGGCACATGGTAAGAGCCGCTTTTTTCTGCCATACTGCCGCCTTTTTTGTTGACAAGGCACCGGCTTGCTATTATAATAGTGTAGTCAAAATGGCATTCCTGTGCGGCTTTGTGGCTGCGCGAAAGAAATACAGCTAATAACAAGGAGAGATTCTCAAATGGCACAAGAGATCAAGATGTCCGCTGCCGGTCTGAAGGCAATGCAGGAGGAGCTGGAATACCTCAAAACCGTCCGCCGCAAGGAGCTGGCTGAAGAGATCAAGGAAGCCCGCAGCCACGGCGACCTGTCTGAGAACAGCGAGTACGACGAGGCCAAGAATACGCAGGGTCTGGTGGAGAACCGCATCACCGAGCTGGAGCAGACCATCAAGAACGCAGTTATAATCGACGAGAGCGAGCTGAGCGTGGATAACGTCTCCGTTGGTACCCACGTCACCATCCGTGAGACCGGTGAGGACGAGGCCGAGGAATACGATATCGTGGGCCGCACCGAAGCCGATGCCTTCAACGGCAAGATCAGCGATGAGAGCCCCGTGGGCCACGCCCTGATGGGCAAGGCTGTGGGCGAAAAGGTCGAAGTGCTGCTGCCCACCGGCCAGACCGTGGAGTACACTGTGCTGGCCATCACCCATTCTGCAAACTAAGTAGGAGTAACCATGGAAGAGCAAAAGAGAAACCCCGCTGCGGGTCTGTCCGAGAGCGAGCAGGTACAGGTGCGCCGCCAGAAGCTGGCCGACCTGCAGGCCGCCGGCAACGACCCCTTTACCCTGACCAAGTTCCCGCAGGACGCGTATTCCGCCGACCTGAAGGAAGAATTTAAGGAGCTGCCCAACGAGACCGACAGCGGCAAGCTGGTGGCACTGGCAGGCCGTATGATGTCCAAGCGCGTTATGGGCAAGGCAAGCTTTGCCCACCTGCGCGACGACAAGGGCGATATCCAGCTTTACGTCCGCCGCGACGAGCTGGGCGACGAGGCCTACGCCGCCTTTAAAAAGCTGGACGTGGGCGACATTATCGGCGTGAAGGGCGAGGTGTTCCGCACCAAGACCGGCGAGCTGAGCGTGCGCGCCACTGAGCTGACCCTGCTGGCAAAGAGCCTGCGCCCCCTGCCCGAGAAGTTTCACGGCCTGACCGATACCGAGATGCGTTACCGTCAGCGCTATGTGGATCTGATCGCAAACCCGGAGGTGAAGGACACCTTCATCAAGCGCAGCCAGATCCTGAAAGAGATCCGCGCCTATCTGGACGAGAAGGGCTTCTTGGAGGTGGATACCCCCATCCTGACCCCGTTCGAGATCGGCGCTTCTGCCCGCCCCTTCTACACCCACCACAATAGCCTGAACATGGACATGGTGCTGCGCATCGAGACCGAGCTGTACCTCAAGCGCCTGATCGTGGGCGGCATGGACCGTGTGTACGAGGTAGGCCGCATCTTCCGCAACGAGGGCATGGACCCCAAGCATAACCCGGAGTTTACCTCCATTGAGCTGTATCAGGCCTTTACCGATTTCCATGGCATGATGGATCTGGTGGAGGAGCTGTACAAGCGCCTTGCCCTCAAGATCTGCGGCAGTCTGGTCATCCCGTATCAGGGCAAGCAGATCGATATGGGCCACTGGGAGCGCCTGACCATGGTGGAGGCCGTGAAGAAGTATTCCGGCGTAGACTTCAACGACTGGCAGACCGATGCAGATGCCATCGCCGCCGCCAAGGCACACAACGTGGAGCTGCCCGAGGTGCCCACCAAGGGCGCCATTCTGGCTGAGTTCTTCGACGCCTTTGTGGAGGACAAGCTGATCCAGCCCACCTTCATCTACGATTACCCCGTGGAGATCAGCCCGCTGGCCAAGCGCAAGCCGGATGATCCCGCTTTCACTGAGCGTTTTGAGTATTTCATCGACTGCACCGAGTACGGCAACGCCTTCAGCGAGCTGAACGATCCCATCGACCAGAAGGGCCGCTTCGAGCGTCAGGTGGCCGAGCGCAAGGCCTTGGAGCCCGAGTGCAAGGCACAGGTGGACTACGACTACATCAACGCACTGGAGTACGGTCTGCCCCCCACGGGCGGTCTGGGCTTCGGCGTGGATCGTCTGGTGATGCTGCTCACCGATAGTGCCTCTATCCGTGATGTGCTGCTGTTCCCCACGATGAAGCCGATTGAGCAGTAAAACGTAAAATTGAAACGCAGGTACGATGGATTTCCAAACGAAATTCGGGCGATATCTGCGGTACTACACCACAACTACACCAATTTTGGGACGTTTTCCCGAAAAGGAGCCTTACAAAGCGGTGTGGTGTAAGAAATGAATAGGCGGATTGGTGTAGTAGGTACACTGAACCCGTAAAGACGAAAAAGGCAGGTACACTATGGAAACATGGTGTGCCTGCCTTTGTGCTTATTATTGAAAGATAATACGAGAAAGTTGTGGAAAGAATGTTAGACCACGCATCAAATGTACATCAACAACCATGATTCATGGCAGGGAGCTTAGAACACAAAAGTTCATCCGATGCAGTTTTCTATGCATCCGATGAACTTTTTTCAGTAGCGTTTCCTTTTAAGCCACCTTGGTCTTTCGCAGATACCCCCATGCTGCCAATCCAACGAGCAGAACGATCTTGATCGGTGCCGATGCCAGCAGTACATCTGCCTGAAAGAAAGCATGCCCGCCTGCATAGAGAAAATCAAAGCTGATCATTTTATACAGCAATGCATTGGAAAGCCCAATGCCCCCTGCCGGAATCAGGGTGGACAGCCATTCTCCAAAGGAGCCCGGCACGGCCATATAAACAATTAGCGGTGCCACCACACTGATCAGCGCCACAGACAAAGCGGTCAGGTTGTTCTTGGCCCATACGGATGCCATCAGCACAAAGGCCACCTCCGCAAAGAAGATCAGGAAGTTTGCCACCAGCATGACCCACTCCATCTGGCCAACGGTATACGGCAGCAGGCTGGTCACAGAAAACAGCCATTGCACGGAAGTTTGGGTACTTTCCCAGCCAAATAGAGCATTCGTGACTAGGATCCACACCACGCCGCAGAGCAGATACGCCGCCCCTGTGATACTAAACGCCGCCGCTAGCTTTGCCGCTGCTAGCCGCAGACCGCCGTTTTTTGTGCACAGTTGGATGTCCTGCGCCCCGGTCTGTGCATCCGATGCAAACACCGGGGCCGCAATCACCGCGCACAGCAGGGTGAGCAGCAAGCTCAACAGGGTCTGGTAATCCATTGCGTCTGGACTGACCCCAAATGAATAGGTAAACGGTTTTTGTACAGCATCGAACTTTTTCTGTGCAATGGCCTGCGCCTGCGCATAGCCGGGCTTTCCGCTTTGTTCCAGCCAGATCACCGATTCCAGCCGTTTGGGGAGCTGGCTGTAAAAGTTCTGCATATCCTCTGCGGTCAGCCCCATCACGCCCGGTGCCATGCCGGTTTTCGAGTCGGCAAAGGCTTCCTTTGCGTTGTTCACAAGAGGCTGATACCGGGCAAGTTCTTTATAAAATACCTCGACCGGGATATCGTTGATGGAGCTTGCATCATACTGCCGGTACACCCGCTGATAGGCTTCCAGTGCTTCCTGCATGACATCCGGCGTGATGGTACCGGATACCTGCTGCTCCTGCCGTTTCCGGATTGCTTTCAGACCCGTGTAACGCACTTCGTTTCCGCTGGCATCCAGTTCCGTCCAGCCGATAAAGGTCACCGGCAGATATGCCATGACCACGGCCAGCACCAGCGCAATGGCCAGCAGAATAGCTGTCATACGGGTTTTGCACACACGTTTCAATTCCAAACGATACAGGTTCATTTTGCTTCCTCCATTTCCTCCGGGAACAGCCACAGATACAGATCTTCCAGCCGGGGCTGTGCCGGGACGCTGTCCGGCAGCTGCGGTGCATCCGCCAGATACCGCAATGTTACCGTTCCGTCCGGCTCGTTGCGCAGGTTCACTACCCGCAGCCGGTATTCCCACCGGGCAAGCTGTTCCATCGGGATATTCCCCTGCCAGACTTTGGCTTCGATCTGCTTTACCAGCCCTTCGGTGGTGTCCTGTGCAATGATTTTGCCAGCCTTCATCACGGCATTTTCAGCTGCAATGTATTCCACATCCGAAACGATATGCGTTGAAATGAGAACGATCCGTTCCTGCGCAAACTCCGACAGCAGATTGCGGAAGCGCACCCGTTCTCCGGGGTCCAGCCCTGCCGTAGGTTCATCTAAAATCAGAATTTCCGGGTCGTTGAGCAGTGCCTGTGCGATGCCTACCCGGCGCTTCATACCGCCGGAAAGCTTTATGATCTTTTTGCGGCGCACCTCAGTGAGGCTTACCCGCTCCAGCAGTGCGTCGATCTGCCGGGCAGCCTCTGTGCGCGGCAGACCCTTGAGCGCCGCCATATATTCCAGATAGTCCTGCACCGTGAATTCCGGGTAAAACCCGAATTCCTGCGGCAGATACCCCAGCTTTTCCCGGTAGGCCGCACCAAGCGTCCCAATCTCCACCCCATCGCACAAAATCCGGCCACTGCTGGGCCGCAGAATGCCCGCCAGCATCCGCATTAAGGTTGTTTTGCCTGCGCCATTCGCCCCCAGCAGTCCCCACACACCCGGCGTGAGAGTGATGGACACATCATCCACCGCCGTTTTATCCCGGTATCGCTTTGTAACATTCTGAATTTTCAGTTCCATGACTTGTTCCTTTCAAGCTTCTGCAATATATTCTGACCGGGCGGCAAGCTGGATGCACTGCAACACCATGCAGAGCACCAGTACACCCGCCGCCAGCGGCAGACCTTTCGGCAGTTCCGATAATTGCACGAACCGCAGCAAACACATCTGCCCTGCAAACAGTGGTACAGCCCCGGTCATCATCCATTCCGGGCGCACCCAGCGCAGCAGCAGAAGCAGCTCATTGTTTGCGGTCAGGAATGGCACGGTCAACACCGCCAGCAGTTGCCCGATGCTCCATGGCACGGCTGCCCGCACATTGAGTACCAGCACTCCCAGCAGGATCGTTTCCCCCGCCAGCAGCAGCAAAAACCGCATCACCAGCGGACGACCGATTCCTGCATATGTGGCTTGTTCCAGTTCAAGCATCTTATATTGACTTGCCCGGTATAAAAACGGCAGATCGAGCAGGGCTGTCAGCATGGCAAGTGTGCTCAGACCAAACAGTGCATTGCGTAATGTCCATGCCTTCTCCCACAGGGCAAGTTCCCGACCCACACTGTACAACGCCAGTGCCGCCATTGCTTCCAGCGCCCAGACCTTCCAGCCCAGCAATTTGAACTGGCAGTGCAGCAAATCACGCCAATCACTCCGTTGTTTTACGACATGTTCCGCCCGGCAGCGGCGCAGCAGCTTTTTCGGTGCGGCTGTGTCAAGCTCTGTCGCCAGTGCTCTGGACAGTTCTTTTTCAAAGGCTCGATTCATCTCCAGTCCTCCTTTTCCAATTGCATTTTCAAGGTTTTCAATGCGGCACGCAGGCGGGACTGCACTGTGCGCAGGGGCAGACCTGTAATCTGCGCGATCTCCCGCAATTTAAGCTGTTGTGCGAACCGCAGCAATACCAGTTCCCGCTGTTCCGGCTCCAGCTGGGCCGTCAGCGCTCGCAGGTTTGCTTTCTCCTCTGCCGCAGCAAAGCCGCTTTCCTGATAGGCGGGTTCGCCCGGCAAGCTCTCCAGCGATATCTCCGACCGTTCCATGGTACGGTTCAGATCGATGCAAATGTTTTTTGCGATTTTGTACAGAAAGGGACGGAATGCCCCCTGAAATCCACCACAGGAATCCAGCCAGCGCACCGCTTTCAAAAAGGTTTCCTGTGCTGCATCCTGCGCCTGCTGCTCGTCCGCTGTATGCCAACGGCAATAGTTCAGAATTTGTGGATAGTACGCTGTAATCAGAGTGTCCAGCGCACCTGTATCTCCGCTTTGCGCTTTCCGCAGCAATAATTCTGTCTGGATACGGTTCACCCCCTTCCTGTCTATTAAAACGTCCCATATCATCAAAATGATTTCTGTTTTTTCAAAAATTTCAAATAATTGCCTTTATTATGTTTTTATAGCTTTATTATAATAAAGAGCCTTGTGTTTTTCCTTGTCAAGAGGGCTGGCACCGTCCAATCCTCTCTTTTTGGCAGTAAAAACGGCTGTGTGGCGGATGGGTATAGAACCTGTAAAGAGCTGCATCAAAAGTGGCTTTATGAATTTGCAAACAAACAGCCGGAACTTTCCACCGCAGAAGAAGCAACTGTAAAAAAAACGGAGATTTCCGCGCTTCCATCACAAAAAGACAACTTCCTGTCACAAAACCACTTTGGGAAAAGCGGCTGTCCATGATAGAATGAAGAAAATACCATAATAAGGAGTTTTCTTTATGGCAGCTACTTCTCAAAAGCGCTCCGGCACCACCGACCTTACGGTGGGCAAGCCGCTGTTCCAGATCCTGCGGTTCGCGTTGCCGCTGGTGCTGGGCACCTTGTTCCAGCAGCTGTACAGCTTTGCGGATACCGTCATCGTAGGGCGGTGTCTGGGCACCGATGCGCTGGGCGCGGTGGGCACCACCTACTCCCTCAACTTTCTCATTCTGGGCTTTGTGCAGGGAGCCTGCGTGGGCTTTGGCATCCCGGCGGCAGAGACCTTTGGCGCAAAGGATAAGGACGGGCTGCAAAAATACCTGCTGAACGGCGCACTGCTCTGTCTGGTGCTGAGCGTGGTGTTTACGGTGCTTACCACCCTGATGGCGGGACCGCTGCTCCGGCTCATCCATACGCCCGAGGAGCTGTACACCGATGCGGTGCTCTACATCCGGCTCATCTTTCTGGGCATCCCGGCTACGGTGCTATACAACTACGCTTCCAGCGTGCTGCGGGCACTGGGGGATTCCCGACACCCCTTTTACTTCCTGCTGGTCGCCAGCGTGGTGAACATCCTGCTGGACTACTTCTTCATCGTGCCGCTGGGCATGGGGGTGGACGGTGCCGCCATTGCCACCGTGCTCAGCCAGCTGCTCAGCGGCGGGCTGTGCGCCTACTGGTTCTTTACCCGCACGGCAAAGCTGGAGGGGCTTTCCTTCCGGCAGCCGCGCACCCTGCTTTCGGCAGGGCACTGCAGGCGGCTGGCCTACATCGGCCTTCCCATGGGGTTTGAATACTCGGTCTCGGCTATCGGTGCAGTCATCATGCAGGACGCCATCAATCTGCTGGGCAGCACCGCTGTGGCAGCCCAGACCGCAGGCGAAAAGATCCGTCAGATGTTCACCTTGCCCATGGAGAGCGTAGGCATGGCCATGGCTACCTATGTGGGACAGAACCACGGCGCCCGCCGCACCGACCGCATCCGGCAGGGCATCAAGGACGGCTGCATGGTGCAGCTGCTCTACTGCGCTGTGGCATGGGGCGTGATCTTTTTCATCAAGCCCTACGCGGTGGGGCTGGTGCTGGGCGATGCCGACCCTGCCGTCACGGCGGGTGCCATCCAGTACCTCAGCGTCATGAGTATGCTGTTCTGTTTCCACGGCCTGCTGATGATCTTCCGCAACACCTTGCAGGGGCTTGGTTACAGCGTGCTGGCCATCGTTTCCGGCGTGGGCGAGCTCATTGGCCGCAGCCTTGGCGGCGTGCTGGCAGTAAAGACCAGCCTTGGGTATCTGGGCATCTGCCTTTCCAATCCCTTTGCATGGGGTCTGGCAATGTTCTACTGCCTGTTCATGGTCTGCCGCATCCTCCGGCGGGAGACGCAGATCGAAGCCTGAAACCTATAAAAAACACGATGACCCGTGGGGAACTCCCCACGGGTCATCGTGTTTTTGAAGAAGAATTAAAGAAGATTGGAGATGACTTTTTAGTCCTCTGCCATACCAATCAGGTCAAACTTTTCGGTGGAGACAGTCACTGTGAAGTCCTTCTTGGCAGGCTTTGCAAACTTGACCCAGATGGTGCGGTCAGGCAGGTTATAGTACCAGCCGGACTCTGCGGCCTCCCAGCCATCGCGGACGATGTACTGGGGAAGCTGCTGCCCATCCACGCTGGCCCAGAGCGCACCCTTTTTCTTGCTGACCAGCTTCAGGGTCATGCGCTCCACGGGGGATTCGTAGCTGCCCTCGGTGGCAAAGCGGATGTCGGTGCGGTCGCCGGCCTTGACGGTGATGGTGGTCTTGGCGTAAACGCCGTTTTTGTAGTCCTCGGTGTGGCCGTCGTCATCGTACAGCACAAAGCTGGTGTCGGTCTCGGCAGCGACCAGCAGGTCGATCTGGCGCATGGTGTCCTTGAGGATGTGCTTGACGTCCTCGGTGGTCACCACAACGGCAGAGCCGCGCAGGAACATGGGAATGCTTGCCAGCGTGACCGGGACCTCGATGGTCTGGCCGCCCTCGTATGCGCGCAGATTATCGTTCATATCGTACCAGGTGCAGCCTGCAGGCAGGTAGACGGTGCGGGTAGTGGCACCCTTTTCCACCACGTTCGCCACCAGAATGCTCTTGCCGAACATAAAGGTCAGGTTCTTGTCGGTGTAGCACTTGGGGTCGTCCGGGAACTCCAGGAACAGCGGACGCCATGCCGGCATACCGTTCTGGTTGGACTCGTACATCAGGGAGTACAAAGTGGGCATCAGACGGTAGCGCAGCTGGTAGGCTGCACGGATGTAGGGCAGGTTCTCCTCGTACATCCACGGCTGGGTGACGGTGTTATCGTTGTTGGCAGAGTTCAGGCAGAAGCGCGGCTGGAAGATGCCGTTCTGCAGCCAGCGGAGCAGCAGTTCTGCCTCGGGTGCAGGGCCCGCAAAGCCGCCGATATCGCAGCCCATGTTGGAGCAGCCGGACAAGCCCATGCCCAGAATGGTGGCAATGTTGAACTTGACGGTGCGCCAGTCGGTCAGGTTATCGCCGCCCCATACCTGTGCGTAGCGCTGGATACCGGCGTAACCTGCGCGGTTGATGATGTAGGGGCGCTCGCCGGGGTACACATCTGCCAGCGCCTGCTTGGCGGTGTAGGCCATCAGGTTGGAGTGCAGGATCTTCAGCTCTGCCATGGTGCCCTTTTTGCCCTCAAAGTCGCACTGGGCATCGCGGTCCTCCACACCGTCCATCTCGCAGTTGTCGTTCCAGACGGTCTTGGTGCCCTTTTTGAGGATGTTCTCCTCCAGCAGCTGCTTCCAGGTGTTGCGGCCATTGGGGCCGGTGAAGTCGAAGAAGCGTCCCTCGCCGCCCCACCAGCGGCCGTAGTACGGTGCCTTGCCGTCCGGAGTCTTGATAAAGACATCGTTCTTTTCAAACAGGTCGATGTAGGGGTGGTGCTTCAGGATGCCGGGCTTCAGGTTGGGGATCACGTTGATGCCCCGGGCGTTCATGTTCTCAAAGAACTTTTCCGGATCCGGGAAGCGCTTGTGGTTCCAGTTGAACACATAGCGCAGATTGTCCTTTTCGCCGCTGGAATAGCCGGAGGCCAGCCAGAAGTTGTCGATGAGGATGCCCTCTTTTTCGTGCTTGTCGATGACCTTGTAGATCTCCTCGTCGCAGTTCTTTTCCAGCTCGGCGTAGTACATGGTGGAGGCGCAGTAGCCCAGAGACTGCTTGGTGGGCAGGGCGCTGCGGCCGGTCAGCAGGGTGTACTCGTTCAGGATCTCCGGCAGGGTCTCACCGGCCAGCAGGAACAGGTCGATGTCGCCGCCGTCGGTCTGGTAGTAGCAGTAGCGCTCCCAGTAGCCGGACAGCTCCTCGCCAAGGTCGAACACGCAGTCGTAGGAGTTGTGGTAGAACAGACCCACGGGGCGCAGATCGTGTTCATTCACCCGGATGTAGAAGGGGATGTGCTTATACATCGGGTCGCCGGTCTCGGGGTCGTGGCCGATGGCATCCTTGGGGGACATCCGCAGGCGGCGTCCCTTTTTGTCCAGATGACCGGTCTTTTCGCCAAAGCCGTAGAAGTGGTCGTATTCCCGATCCACCTTGGAGAAGTGGCTCAGACGGCCGATCTGATCTTTCTCAAAGGCGCGCTCCCGCAGATCCTGATAGATCAGCTTGCCGGACTTATCGAACAGCTCAAAGTGGAAGGGCTTTTTGAACAGCTTCAAAGTCAGGTGTGCGGTCTCAAAGGTCAGGGCCTTATCGTCCTCGGCGCAGGGGACATCCAGCGCGGTGATGCGAGTGCGCTCGTCCTTGAGCAGGGTGTCCATCCGGTCCTCCCACGCGGTGGTCACCAGCGTGTAGGACTCCTCCTCCATGGGGGTGCCCTTGTCGAAGTGCACCCGGATGCGGATGATATCGTCTGTCATGAAAATCAGCTTCACATCAGCGGCATCGCCGTGGATGAGGTAGCCGTTTTCGGTCTTTTCAAAGGATTCAAAACTACGCAGCAGCATAAGAGGTTCCTCCGTACAGTGTTACATACCGATCAGGTCGAACTGTTCAAACGAAACAGTCAGCGCGTGATCCTTGGCGGGGTTTGCATACTTGACCTCGACAGCCTTTTTGCTCTGGCTGTAATACCAGCCCTCGGCAGCGGCGTCGAACTTGCGGCGGTTGAGGAAGTGCTCGATCTTGCGGCCATCCAGCGTGACCCAGAAGGGGCTCTTTTCCTTGGCGATCATCTCCACCTTGATGGTCTCCACGGTGTCCTTGTAGCTGCCCTCGGAGGCAAAGTTTATGGTCACCCGCTCGCCTGCGGTGGTGGTGATGGTGGTCTTGCGGTACACGCCGCTCTTGAAATCGTTGGTGATGCCGTCGTCATCGTACAGGGTCGTTGTGGTGGTGCCCTTGGGTGCTACGATAAGGTGCAGGGCGGTGGTGTGGTCGCCCTCCATGGTCATCAGCTGGTTGTCTGCCATGGCAATGACTGCGCCCTCGCGGACGAACATGGGGATGGTAGCCATGGTGACAGGCACCTCGATGGTCTGGCCGCCCTCGTAGCAGCGGAACTTATCGTTCCAGTCGTACCACTTGCAGCCTGCGGGCAGATAGACGGTGCGGGTCTTGGCACCCTCTTCCAGAACGTTGGCCACCAGAATATCCCGGCCGAACAGGAACTCGAAGCTCTCCTCCCATGCCTTGGGGTCGTTCTGGAAGTCGTAGACCAGAGCGCGCATGATGGGCGCACCGGTCTGGCTGGCCTCGTACTCGGCGCTGTAAAGATAGGGGGTAAAGCGGTAACGCAGCAGGATGGCGTCCCGGATGGTGTCCGCAGACTCCCGGAACATCCACGGCTCGGTGACGGTGTTATCGTTGGAGGCGGAGTGGATGGAGAAGCGAGCCTGGAAGATGCCGTTCTGCACCCAGCGCACGAACAGCTCCTCGGTGGGTGCGGGGCCGGCAAAGCCGCCGATGTCCGCGCCTTCGTTGGGCTGGCCGGACAGACCCATGCCGGTGATGATGGGGATATTGTACTTCAGGCTCTTCCAGCTGGTGTAGTTGTCGCCGCACCAGGTCTGGGCGTAGCGCTGGATACCGGCGCTGCCGCTGCGGCAGACCATGTAGGGACGTGCCTTGGCGTTGTGCTCCACCACGGCATCGGCACCCACCTTGCACATCAAGGTGCTCATAAGGGGCTTCAGCTGGCCGATGGTGCCGCCCTTGCCGTCAAAATCGCAGGTGCAGTCCTTGTCCATCAGGCTGTCGTACTCACAGTTGTCGTTCCAGACGGAATCGGTGCCCACGGCGATGATGGACTCGGTGAGGTACTTTTTCCAAGCTGCACGGCCTTCGGGCTTGGTGAAGTCCCAGAATGCGCCGTCGCCGCCCCACCATTTGCCGACACCGTAGGTCTCGGGGTTCTTGCTGTCCTTCACGAATACGTCATCTGCGTTGAACTCGTCGAAACGGGGGTTGCACAGCAGGACACCCGGCTTGACGTTGGGCACGTTCTGGGCGTGCTTTTCGTTCATGGCGTGGAAGTAGGCGCTGGGGTCCTTGAAGCGGTCGGTGTTCCATGTAAAGACGCAGCGCTTGTTGTTCTGGCTGGTATAGCCGCTGGACAGGTGGAAGCCATCGATGGGGAAGCCCTCTTCCTTGATGGTGTCGATAAAGCCCAGCACGGCGTCATCGCTGTCCTTTTCCAGCTCGGGGTAGTACATGCTGGAGCCCTGATAGCCCAGTGCACGCTTGGGCAGCAGTGCCGGACGGCCGGTCAGCAGGGTGTAGTTGTCCACGATGCGGGCAATGGTGTCACCGCCGATCAGGAAGCAGTCCAGATCGCCGCCGTCTGCCTGAAAATAGGTGTAGCGGGGCCAGTAGTTGCTCTTTTCGCAGCCCATGTTGAACACGGACTCGTAGAAGTTGTGGTAGAACACGCCCACAGCCTTGTGGGTGTCGCGGTCCAGACGGATATAGAAGGGGATGTGCTTGTAGAGGGTATCCATCTTCTCGGCATCGTAGCCCATGGCGTCGGTGGCGCGCTCCCGCTGGAAGGTCTTGTTCTTATCCAGCAGGCCGGTCTTTTCGCCAAAGCCGTAGAAGCAGTCGTCCTCCTTCATCCGGCTGTAAGCCACCACGCGGTTGTTGGCGTCCTTGACGAAGGGGTTGCCGGGCAGGGTGCTGTACAGCTCGGAGCCGTCAGCAGCCAGCAGCTTGAAGTTGATGGGGTCCTTGTCCACCACCAGTGTCACCTTGCCGGTGGCAAAGGTGAGGGTGCTGTCATCCTCGGTGACCTCGGCGGCAAAGGGCTCCACACGGGTGCGCTCACCCTTGAACAGCTCGTCCATCCGATCCTCCCATGCGGTGGTCATCAGGACGTAGGACTCCTCTGCCAGCTCATGGTCAAAGCTTGCGCGGACGCGGACGATCTCATCGGTCACAAAGCAGACCTTGATATCAGCGTTATCAGTATGCAGCAGGAAAGCGCCGTCTTTGCGCTCCATGCCGGTAAAACGGGAGCAGATCTCCATAGTTTTTACTCCTCTCGGTTGATTTTTGATAAAAAATGCCCCCATTCCCCCTCAGATGCAGGATATCTTCAGAGAAATGGGGGCAACGTATTCGTTGCTTTACCCGGAACAGTCAGGGCTTAGAACGTCCAGCCAAGGCTGGGCACCAGACCGCACAGGTACGGGACACACAGCGCAATGGCAGGGATGAAGGTGACAAGGAACAGTGCCACGACCATGGCGGCGAACAGCGGCACGATATACTTGGTAACGCCTTCGATCTTGACCTTGCCGACACCGCAGCCCACGAACAGGCAGGAACCGACCGGCGGGGTGACCGAGCCGATGCCCAGGTTCATGATGAGCATGATGCCGAACTGCACATCGCTCATGCCGATGCTGCGGGTGATGGGCAGGAAGATGGGGGTGAAGATCAAGACAGCCGGGGTCAGATCCAGGAACATACCCATGACCAGCAGGAACACGTTCATGATCAGCAGGATGACGTAGCGGTTGCTGGAAACGCTCATCAGTGCGTTGCTGATAGCGGCAGGGATGCCGGAGTAGCTCATGACGTAGGACATGATGGAGGAAGCGGCGATCAGGAACAGGATGGTAGCGCTGCTCTCCATGGTGTCTGCCAGCAGATTATAGAAGCTCTTGAAGGTCATCTCCCTGTACAGGATGGACAGCAGGCCGCAGTACAGGCAAAGCACCACACCGGCCTCGGTAGCGGTGAAGAAGCCTGCCAGAATGCCGCCCATGACAATGATGACGGCCAGCAGAGAGGGCACTGCATCAATGATGATCTTGACGGCGGGGTCGGGGTCCTTGACGGCGGAGGACTTATAGCCCTTCTTGACGGCGATGAACACAGCCAGACCAGCCACGCACAGACCCATCAGGATGCCGGGCAGGTAGCCGCCCATGAACAGAGCAGCCACAGAAACGCCGCCGGCGGTGATGGAGTAAAGGATCAGCGGGCCGGACGGGGGGATCAGGATGCCGGTGGGGGCAGAGCAGATGTTGACGGCTGCGGAGTAGTTGGGGTCGTAGCCCTCATCCAGCTCCAGCGGAGCCATGATGGAGCCCATGGCAGAGGTAGCTGCCACGGAGGAACCGGAAACGGCACCGAAGAACATATTAGCCAGAACGTTGGTGGCAGCCAGATAGCCGGGCATCTTGCCCACAGCCAGACGTGCCAGACGGACAAGGCGCTTTGCAATGCCGCCCTTGTTCATGATGTTGCCGCCCAGAGAGAAGAAGGGCAGCGCCAGCAGAGAGAAGGAGTCAATGCCCGAGAAGCAGCGCTGTGCGGCGGTCAGGGCAAAAATTGCGGGGTCCATGCTGAACAGTGCCGTGAAGATGGATGCAATGCCAATGCCTGCCGAGATGGGCACACCGGCCAGCAGCATGACAAAGAAGGAACCGAACAGCAGTAACGTAGCCTGTGCAACCATTATGCGTTTTCTCCTTTCTTTTCCTTACGCTCTGCGAAGAGCTGTACATACTTCAGCGCGCGAGCCAGAATGATGAACACGCCGGAGATCGGCAGGATGGAATACAGGAACTTGAAGGGGATGCGCATGACCGAGGAAACGTTGGTGGCGTTTGCAGTCAGCTTCCAGCCGCCGTAAACAAAGACGTAGCCCACAAAGAACACGATGGCGGCCTCAATGAACACGCTGAGCACGACGTTGAACGCACCCTTTGCGCGGCCCTTGACCAGATCCAGTGCCAGATGCTTATCCTTGTAGAAGCAGTAGGCGGAACCGATCATGGATGCCCAGATCAGGACATAGCGCAGAAACTCGTCCGTTACAGTGGAGGGGTTGCGCAGGATCCAGCGGGTAAAGATCTGCCAAGTGCCGCCTGCCAGCAGGGCGAACATTGCCACTGCCATGAGGAAGCGCATGACATTATCCAGAATTTTATCCAGTTTTTTCACAAGATCATCTCCTTGAACTCATTCCCTCCCGCGCAGCTGCGGGCAGCACCGTGCGCTGCCCGCAGCTTGGGAGATAAGAATGGAAAGCAATGCGTTGGCGTTTAGGCCATTGCGCGGATCTCTTCCACGACCGCGTAGGTGGTGGGGTTAGAGGTCTTGAGGTTGTCGTAGATGGGCTGCACAGCGGCCTGGAATGCGGCGATGTCCACATCCTTGACCAGCTCGACGCCGTTCTGGTTCACAGCCTTGTCCAGCACCTCGTCCTCGAACTTCTTCCAAGCGTCCTTGTACTCCTCGGTAGCGGTAGCAGCGCACTCGGACACGATGGACTTCTGCTCATCGGAGAACTTGTTCCACACGCTGGAAGCGATGACCACCATATCGGGGATGCGGGTGTGCTCGTCGAAGCAGTAGTACTTGGTCACGTCGCCGTGGTCGCGCAGTGCGGTGACATTGTTCTCGGCACCGTCGATGACGCCCTGCTGCATACCGGTGTAGATATCGCTGTAGCCCATAACGGTAGCGGAGCCGCCCAGGCAGTTCATCATGTCGATAGCCATCTGGCTGTCCATGGTGCGGATCTTCAGACCCTTCAGGTCAGCCGGGGTGCGGATGGCGGTAGCCTTGGTGTAGAAAGAACGTGCGCCGGAATCCAGCCAGGTCAGGCCGCGGAAGCCCTGATCGTCGGTGGACTCAAAGACAGCCTTTGCAGAGTCGCTGTCCATGTAGCTGTAGTAGTGTGCCTGATCGTTGAACACATAAGGCACGGAGAAGGCGTTGTACTTCTCGCTGAAGTTGCCCAGAGTGGAAGCGGAGACCTTTGCCATATCCAGTGCGCCTGCCTGGATCTGGGAGATCATGTCAGCCTCGCTGCCCAGGGTGCCGTTGGGGATGATCTGGATGTTGATGCTGCCGCCGGTCTTTTCCTTGACCTGCTCTGCAAAGCTGGTCAGCTGGATGTGCACAGCGTGATCCTCGGCCAGATTGTGGCCCAGCTTCAGGTTGAAGCTGCCGCCGGCGGCGGCAGAAGCTGCGCCGGAACCGGCAGTGCTGCCGGAAGAACCGCCGCAAGCGGTGAGCAGGGCAGATGCACCAGCAACTGCCATGGCCTGTACGAACTGTCTGCGAGTGATTTTCATAGTGTTTTTCCTTCCTTATCTTGTTTTATCGTATCCCACGATCACAGCCAACCGGCTGTGAAACAGCATAATTGCGGTGCAGCGCTCAGGACGCGCTGCGCTGAAAGCGATCCTTTCCCATCTGGATCAGGTCTTTCAGGTTGAGCCCCCACAGGCTCTTGGAGCGCTGCCAGTCCTTGCCGGTCTCTTTGGCAAGCACCTTTGCGAACCGCTCCGGGTTTGCCGGCAGCAGGCTTCCCTTGGGGATCATCACGGCCATCTGTCGGCTCTGGAAGATGTAGAAATACTGGTCATCCTCCACCAGCCGGTCGATCTTTGCAAAGGGGATGTGCGCACCATTTTCCACGTCCACGCCGCCATCGTTGACCCGGCAGCTCACGGTAGTTTCCGCACCGCCCCGCTGCATGATGACGCCCTCTGCCGCCACCCGGCTCAAAAAGTCCGGCATGGCGAACATGGCACAGCCCACCAGCAGGCAGAGCACTTTGACAACGGTAGGAATGGCAGTGAACAGCGCCGCCATCACCAACACAAAGGCTGCTGCAAGCCACAGCAGATGCCGCAGCCCCTCGTAGGTGTAGAACTCCGTGCGGAACATCCGGCGGATGGTCTCATCGTTAAAGACCACTTTGGCTTCAAAATGATTCTTTGAGGTCTGCATGGACGGACTCCTTTCAGGCGGTCACGAAATGCAACCAATGCATTTGTCGATAAGCACAAAAGTGTTGAAACATTTTTGTGTATTTGGTCAATCTCGTCTCCTTGCACCCTTATCATACTAAAAAATATATGGATTTTCCGCGGATTTTGTGATTTAAATGTTGCAAAATGTGATATGTACTGATATACTAGGGCAAAAAAGGACGTAAGAGAATGATTCTTATTTTTTTAACAAGGAGCAGGAGTGGCTATGGGCATCGAACGTGTCTCGCATTATATTGATAATGTCCTTACGGAAGCACAGGCGCGGATGGGGCTGCGCGACACCCGGCTTCTGGTCGCATGGTACACGAACCGGGAAAACAAGCAGTCTGTGGTGCACTCCCACCCGTATCACGAGTTGGTGCTCCCCATCGGCGGCAGCACGGTGCGCTACTCGGTGGACGGCAGCGTGTATCTGGTCCATGTGGGGGAGTTGGTCTATTTTCCCTCTCAGGTCTACCACTCTGGCAACTTCAATATCAACGATGCCCAGTCGGATCGTCTGGTCGTCCAGATCGACGATGCCCTCTGGCAGGCCACCCGTCGCCGCGTGAACCTGAAAAACACAGGCTGGCTGCAGCAGCTCACCGTGCTGGACAGCGAGGCATGCCGCAAGTGGGACTTCAAGGGGCTTTTCATCCGCATGGCGCAAAGTCTGGAGCTGCCGGGCTCTATCCGGGACACCGTTTTTGAGGCGCAGGTCTCTGAAATGATGCTGCTCATCACGCAGGCCACCGGCAGCGGACAGACCGCTGCCCCCAGCAGCACCAGTGTACTGGTCGCGCGCGCGGTGGCCTACCTGCAGGCGCATTATCAGGACTCGACCCTTACCACCGCGCAGCTGGCGCAGGAACTTTACGCCAGCCGGGAGCACCTTTCCCGCGCGTTCAAGGAGTGCACCATGGAGAGCATCCACAACTACCTGACCTATCTGCGGATGCAGCACTGCCGCAAGGCGCTGGAGGAGGGCGTTTCCGTCCTGAACGCCTGCACCGAGAGCGGCTTCCCGGATTACAGCAGCTTTCTGAAAACCTTCCGCCGCCTGTACGGCATCACTCCCGCCGAATACCGCGCACAGCACCGGACGATGAGGCATTAAAAGTTGTGGCAAGAGGATACGAAAATTTTTTCGCAAAAAGGGTTGACATTCTGCCCGGCCTATGGTATTATACTTGAGCAGTCAGCGAGAACCGCTGAGAAGCGAAAAGTAAATATCGCGGGGTGGAGCAGTCTGGTAGCTCGTCGGGCTCATAACCCGAAGGTCGTTGGTTCAAATCCGGCCCCCGCAACCACCAAGCAGGTTGAATTTTTTAAATTCAACCTGCTTTTTTTGTGTTCACATCAAAGTGGGAAGCACCGCCGCTGTTGCACATTGTGCAGCGTGAACAGTGTAGAATATTATTATAACTTTTTATATTTGATCAGTGTGTAAAAAGAAACTATTCTACGTCAAATGTTCACATCGTGCGGGTTGAACATTGTGGGTACGGAATGCGGCGTTTCCGGGTCTGAATGCCCACATTGTTCAAAACTCTGTGGGTCATAGGCGCAGGCCGCTGCGCTTGAACAGTGTAGCCCGCTGCGGGCAGCGGAGCCGAAGTAGGATGTGTTTGTCATGCGTTTATCATACTGGCTTTGCCGCAGAAAGAGTTAGAAGACTTTCGAGGTAAAAACGGTCATTTTTACGATTTTGCGCGATTCCGTCTGCACTGCATCCAGAAGATATCGTGCTTGTTGCCCGGCAAAAAGCGTAAAACTTTCCCATTTTATAATAAGAACGTTCTGGCAAAGACCGTCTTTTTCTGTTATACTTTAGCCAATGAATACAGCTGTAACAGGAGGATGTTATGGAAAAGAACGTACTGAACACCGATCTCACCGGCAAGGTAGCCGTTGTCACCGGCGCAAGCGGCACGCTGTGCTCCATTTTTGCCAAGGCGCTGGCTCGGGCGGGCGCAAAGGTGGCGCTGCTGGGCCGCAACATGGATAAGCTCAAGGAACTTGCGGACGAGATCGAAGCCGAGGGCGGCACCGCCAAGGGCTACACCTGCAATGTGATGAACAAGGCCAACTGCCTGCAGGTAGCAGAGGATGTGCTGGCAGACCTTGGCCCCTGCGATATTCTTGTGAACGGTGCAGGTGGCAACAACGCCCGCGCCAACACGGACAAGGAATATTTTGAGATGGGCGATCTGGAAAGCGACACCGTCACCTTCTTTGATCTGGACGAGAGCGGCGTGGAGATGGTGTTCAACCTGAACTTCATCGGCACGTTGCTGCCCACGCAGGCTTTTGCCCGGCAGATGGTAGGCCGCGAGGGCTGCAACATCCTGAACATTTCCAGCATGAATGCCTACCTGCCCCTGACCAAGATCCCCGCCTACTCCGGCTCCAAGGCTGCTGTGACCAACTTTACCCAGTGGCTGGCGGTGCATTTCAGCAAGGTGGGCATCCGGGTCAACGCCATCGCCCCGGGCTTTTTTGCCAGCGAGCAGAACGCAAAGCTGCTCTTCAACGAGGACGGCACCCCTACCGAGCGCACTA
The DNA here is from genome assembly GCF_040096515.1 of Faecalibacterium tardum. Taxonomy (NCBI): domain Bacteria; kingdom Bacillati; phylum Bacillota; class Clostridia; order Eubacteriales; family Oscillospiraceae; genus Faecalibacterium; species Faecalibacterium tardum. The sequence continues at coordinate 57,055 of NZ_JBBMEO010000011.1, forward strand.
AAAAGATCCTTGCCGCCACCCCCATGGGACACTTCGGCGACAGCGAAAAAGATCTTGTGGGCGCACTGCTGTTCCTGTTGAACAATGAGGCAGCCGGTTTCATCACCGGCATCTGCCTGCCGGTGGACGGCGGCTTCTCGGCCTATTCCGGCGTGTAATAAGCACTGCAAAATATACAAGACCACCCCTGTCTCCCGGCGTAGAAGCCCGGCGGGACAGGGGTGGTTTTTTCAACGGGGTTGAACAAAAGGCTTCCCCCCAGCCGGGGGGAAGCCTTTATGCGGAAAATGGATTTCTACGGGAGTTACTTCTTCGGGTGCTTTTTGCGCCATGCAAGCGCCACGGCAACGGCGGCGCACGCCAGCACGGCCAGCGGCCAGACGGAGGCCAGCGCTACCACCAGCTGCTGCAAGCCGTTTACAAAGTTGCCCCAGCCGGAGGTAAAGGCGGTGCCGATGCGGGAGAAGAAGCCTTCGTCGGCGGGTGTGTAGGTCTGCACCTCGTTCAGGTCGATATACACGGTGCACTGCTGCACCTGATCGCTGTACCAGTCCAGCTGGCTCTGCCAGCTTTCGATCTGGGACTGCACCTCGGTGAGGGAGTCCTCGATCTGCAACAGATCCGAAAGAGTTTTGGCTTGTTCCTGCAATTGCTGTAAGCGGGTGCGCTGTGCCTGCAGGTTAGAAAGCCGCGCAGACACGTCCATATATTGGGTGGTCACATCATCGGCCTGCTGGCTGCGATAGGTCACATTGCCGGCAGCGGCAACAGCGTCCAAAAAACTCTGGTAGTTGGCCTGCGGTACCCGGTAGGTCAGGTTGACCGAGCGGCTGGAACCGTTGCTGGAATATTCGCTGCTGGATTCCAGATAGCCGCCCGCCTCGGCAAGAGCGCTGTCCAGCGCACTGCGGGCAGCCTCGTAGTCCTTGCTTTCCAGTGTCAGGTTGGCGGTGTAGATGATCTTGGCACTGTCCACCGCAGGGGTAGCAGCCTCGGCGCTGCCGGTGCCGCTGTATTCCGTTTCCAGAGAGCGGTCGTCTGCCTCCAGACTGTAATTCACCGCCTCGGGGGTGCTGTCCAGCGCGGCATGCTGGAGATCAAACCCGCCCGTTGCCACAGAGGCAGCGGAGCTGTCGGCAGCGCCTTCGGCTGCGTACAGGGCGGGCGCGCTGCTTTTGGCGCTGCCCATTCCGATGCCCAGATGCAGGGTGCTGTAACCCAGCACGCACACGGCCAGACAGGCAGCCAGCGTGCCCAACTGCTTTACCGGGAAGTGGATGGGCTTTTTCTTCTTGGTTTCGGCGGTGTTCAGGGGTGCTGCGGTCTGCGGGGCGGGGGCAGCCATCATGGGCTCAGCCTTTTCTTCCGCAGTCAGGGTGTCGGTCATGGCCAGCAGTTTTGCCTTCAGATCGTCCGGGGCAGCAAGGTCATCGACCTCCATCTTATATTCATACCACCTCATCTTCGATCTCCTCCTTCAGCATCGTATGTAACTGTGCCCGTGCGCGCCGCAGCCAGCTTAGTACCGTGTTTGTGGGCACCGCCATCATCCGCCCGATCTCTGCCGCAGTGTATCCTTCGTAGTAGTGCAGATAGATGGCGTTGCGGTAGTTTTCCGGCAGGGTGCGGATGGCATCCAGCACGCTGCCGTCCTCCGCAAGGACATCGGGGGCGGGCAGGTTCTCGTCCAGTTCGGTGTCCTTTTGGTGGGCGGCGCGGGTCAGGTCCCGGCAGCGGTTGATGGCCACCCGCAGCAGCCATGCTTTGAGATGCTCCTCACTCTCAAAGATGCCGTTGTAGTGCAGCAGTTTTTCAAACACATCCTGCACCACATCCTCAGCATCGGCTGTGCAGCGGCAATTATGCACCGCAGTGCGGTAGACGGTGTCGCTGTAACGCTGCACCGCCAAGGTAAATACTTCGTTTCTGGTCAGCTGTCCCATTGTATAAACTCTCCTTGGATGCCCGGAAGCGGGCTTCTCGATGGAATGTTTGTGGTTCTCACGGGGACGTTCACTTGATATACGGCTCAGCATCCCCGATTATTGCAGAACAAAACCCGGTTCCTTCCATTTTTTGTGTGCCGGACGCACCGGACCGCAAGGCACGTCCACGTTCTCCGACAGAGGTTGGATATCCTGCCGGTTTACCGGTCAGTATACCACGAAATCGCAAAAAAGTAAAAGAGGAGACTCCGCGTAAAAAACTAAGAATGTGTTTGTCGCACTCCGCAGAGTGCGACAAACACGAATATAAATAATAGTCTTTCCGCTGAATATGGCCAGAGCAACGCGGAGGCCATTTAAATCGTCTCATGGACAAGGAATTGCTGCACACGGGGATGTACGGCGGTTCCTTCATTATTTATAGACCCTTTGCAGCAGCGCCAGCCGCTCGGAGAGAAAGGTCTCGGCCTTGGGGTGGTGCAGCCAGCATTTGCCGCTTGTGCTGTGCACCAGTTTTTGCGCCAGTGCGGCAGGGGCGGTGTCGATGGCCATCACGTCCTGCATGGTCAGTTGCAGGGTGAGCGCCGCCGGAACATCCGGCAGCGGCGGCAGCGGGTCCTCCCACACAAAGGGCGGCAGCAGCTGCACCGCCACGGTCAGGCGGGTGCACTCCTCGGTCAGCAAAAGGGCGGCAGGGGTGCCGTCCGGCTGCACCTGCAAGCTGCTGTATAAAAGCTGCATCTGGGCAGGGGAGAGCAGCCGGGTCAGGCCCTCTGCCGGAGCTGACGCAAGCTGCAGATACCCGGCGGCCTCCTCCCGGTAGATGCGCCGGGCAGGGGCTTGCAGCCCCGCGTAGAGGGCGGGCAGCATAAAGCTGCCGCTTTTTTCCAACGCCTGCTGTGCCAGCAGATAGAACTCGGTCAGCGGGTACGCCGCGTCCGGCTGCGGCATCCCGAAATCCGGCCGCGATACATGACCTCCACCCATGGGAACCTCCTTGACAAAACACGATGGTGCGATTATACTATAAACAGAAGGGGCGCTGACTGCAAAGGTCAGCTTTCCATCCCGCATTAGTCAAAAAGATTGACCGCTAGTTTGGTAGACTGGGGCGGTCAATCTTTTTTGTTGTCATCGTTTTTCTTCTGCGAAGCTTTATCCATGACCTCAAGGGTCAGGCGAATTACCTCAATGATCAATCCCAACAGCGTAAGAATGACCATCAGCAGGTTCAGCATCTCCGACAGATCCATCTGACATCCCTCCCTTCGCCTTCAGGGCTTGGGGAGGCTTGGCTCAAAAAAGTTCTCCTCCCACAAGCCGCCGGTTCGTTCCATGTACAGGAAGAAGCAGTGCTGCGGGATGGGAAAGCATGACCACCGATTATGCAATCAGCGCCGTATTCTTAGAATATCATATTTTTCGACGGATTACAATATATCTGTTGATTGTAAACCCTTTGCAAACTTTTCCGTTGACCTGCGGCGCGCCGGTGCGGTATACTCGGGCACAGATGCCTTGCAAAACGAAAAAACAGAGGGGAAAACTGACTATGAAAGACAAAAAACTGACTACCTACCAGATGGCTGTCACCGCAGTGATGGCTGCCGTGCTGTGCGTGCTGGGCCCGCTGACCGTGCCCATCGGAGCCGTGCCCATCTCGCTGGCAAACTTTGTCATCTGCCTGACCGCATGGCTGCTGGGGCCGAAGTTCGGTACCCTGAGCGTGGTCATCTATCTGGCACTGGGCGCCATCGGCATTCCGGTGTTCTCCGGCTACGGTGCCGGCCTTGCCAAGCTGGCAGGCCCTACCGGCGGTTATCTGGTGGGCTATCTGCTGCTGGCCTTCATCGGCGGTATGTTCATTGAAAAGAGTAAGGGCAACCCGGTGGTCTCCGCTGTGGGTCTGGTGCTGGGCGATGCCGCCTGCTATGTGCTGGGTACGGCATGGTTCGTGTTCCAGATGCAGTGCGAGCTGGGCTACGCACTGACCGTCTGCGTCTACCCCTTTATTGCGCTGGACTTGGGCAAGATCGTGGTGTCCTGCATCGTGGGTGCGCTGCTGCGTAAGCGCCTGACGCAGGCAGGCGTGCTGAAACTGCAGAATGCAGTTTCGGAATGATCGCTAAGCGGAAAATTATTTTTAGATAGAATAAGCCCGGAAGGTTTGCGAACCTTCCGGGCTTATCTCTTTATTCCTGATATCCCAAGGTGGCTGCCATGACCGCCTTGATGGTGTGCATCCGGTTCTCGGCTTCGTCAAACACGATGCTCTGGGGGCCTTCGAATACTTCGTCGGTCACCTCCATGGCGTCGCGGCCAAAGCGTTCGCCCATCTCCTTGCCCACGGTGGTCTTGTGGTCGTGGTAGGCGGGCAGACAGTGCATAAATACTGCATCCGGGCCTGCAATATTCATCAGATCCTGATTGATCTGATAGGGGGCCAGATCGTGGATGCGCTCTGCCCACACCTCAACCGGCTCGCCCATGGACACCCACACATCGGTGTACAGCACGTCTGCGCCCTTTGCAGCCTTGACGGGGTCCTCCTCAAAGGAGAGGGTAGCACCGGTCTGGGCTGCAATGGCTTGACACTGTTCCACCAGCGCGGGGTCCGGCTGGTACTTCTTGGGGGCGCAGGCGGTAAAATGCAGGCCCATCTTGGCGCAGCCCACCATCAGGCTGTTGCCCATGTTGTAGCGGGCGTCCCCAAAGTAAACAAAGTGGATGCCCTTCAAATGACCGAAATGTTCCTGAATGGTAAGGAAATCGGCCAAGATCTGGGTGGGGTGGAACTCGTTGGTCAGGCCGTTCCACACCGGCACGCCGGCGTAGTGCGCCAGCTCTTCCACGATCTGCTGGCCGTAGCCACGGTACTCGATGCCGTCAAACATCCGTCCCAGCACCCGGGCGGTATCGGCGATGGACTCCTTTTTGCCGATCTGGCTGCCGGAGGGGTCCAGATAGGTCACTTCCATGCCCAGATCGTGGGCGGCTACCTCAAAGCTGCAGCGGGTGCGGGTGGAGGTCTTTTCAAAGATCAGGGCAATGTTCTTGCCCCGCAGCTGGTCGTGACGGATACCGGCCTTCTTTTTGGCTTTCAGGTCAGCGGCCAGCTCCAGCAACTGCCCGATCTCGGCGGGGGTGTAGTCCAATAGCTTCAAAAAGCTGCGATTTTTTAGTTCCATTGTATATTTCCCTCTCTATGCAAATGTTCTTGAATATTTATTCAAGCTTTGATCCTATTATAATACGTTGCATCGGGAAGGTCAAGAGGGAACATTCGTGCTTGTCTTGACAAAGAACGCACAGAAGGCTATACTATAAACAGAAGGACGCTGACTGCACAGGTCAGCTTTCCGTCCCGTATTAGTCAAAAGATTGACCGCTCAGGCTGGAACTCTGGAGGCGGTCAATCTTTTTTGTTGTCATTTTTCTTCTGCGAGTTCTTATCCATGACCTCGACGGTCAGACGGACTACTTCCAAAATCAGTCCCAACAGGGTGAGAATGACCATGAGAAGATTCAAAACTTCTGTCAGATTCAAACGATATCCCTCCCTTCGCCTTCAAGGCGCAGGGAAGTTTTCTTCAAAAAAGTTTCCCTCCCTGAACCTCTGCTTCGTTCCATGTACAGGAAGAATCAGTGATACGGGACAAAAAGCATGACCACCAATGATGCAATCAGCATCTTATGGGTAGAATAACATAATTTATTGCGAATTGCAATAAAAAGGTTATGCTTACAGCTCTAGCTCTACCCGGCGTCCGGTGGGCTTATAGGGGGTCAGCCGGACACCGGCGTGCTCGAACATGAACCGCGCTGCAATGCTGGAATCGCTGTCGTGGTACTTGTCGCCGTAGTACACCACCTCGGCAATGCCGGACTGGATAATAGCCTTGGTGCACTCGTTGCAGGGGAACAGGGTCACGTACACCCGGGCACCCTTCAGGTTATTGTGGGCGCTGTTGAGAATAGCGTTCAGCTCGGCGTGGCAGACGTACATATACTTGGTCTGCAAAGGCGCACCCTCCCGCTCCCAAGGCATCTCGTCATCGCTGCAGCCCATGGGCATCCCGTTGTAGCCTAAGGAAAGGATCTTATTTTCCGGGCTTACGATGCACGCACCCACCTGACTGTTGGGGTCCTTGGAGCGCATGGCGGTAAGCAGCGCAATGCCCATAAAATATTCGTCCCAGTTGATATAATCCTCGCGTTTCATCGCGTAAAACCTCCTACCCCTTTATGCGGGTCTGCGGCTTGACAAACCCGGAAAAATAGACTATACTGCGAATAGAAAGAGCGCTGACTGCAATGGTCAGCTCCTCATCCGGCTAATCAGTCGTAAAGAATGACCGCTTGCTTTCTGAGGGCATGAGCGGTCATTTCTTTTTGCCGTTGGAAATCGTCCATGTGATCTCGAAGGTAATGTAAACTGCTCCGCCAAGAAGCGTGAGCAGCAGCACGACCTGTTCAAACGTCATGAAGCATCCCCCCTTTCCGCTTTCGCGTCAGGGGAAGCAAAAAGTTTTTCGTCCCCTCTGGCGCGCAGCCGGAAGGAGCTAGACCACCGATTATGCAATCAACGCCCTTACCGCCGAAGCGGCACTTACAGCATACCATAAAACCCGCATATTTGCAACGAAAACTCCCGGTTCCGCGCCTGTACGCGCTGCCGGGAGTTCTGCTTTTTCAGTCCGTCCGTTTTACACCCCAATGTCAACTTGCACAAAACAGTGCCCGGAAGTTTGGCAGGCGTTTTTGCCAAATTTTGAAACGATATATTTAAAAATCGTTTCGAGTGTGGTATTATCTCTGTAAAATATGCCACAAAAACGGAGAGAATGCTCCGTGTGGCGGAAATGAGGGAAAAACCGATATGAAATACGCAAGCAACAACATCCGCAATATTCTGATTGCCGGCCATGCCGGCAGCGGCAAGACCACGCTGACCGAAGCACTGGTCTATTTTTCGGGCGCTGCCGAGCGTATGGGCCGGGTTGAGGACGGTACCACGATTTCGGACTTTGATCCCGAGGAAGCAAAGCGCAAGGCCAGCCTGTCGGCGTCCGTTGTGCCGGTGGAGTACGAGGGCATCAAGTACAACCTGATCGATGCACCGGGTCTGTTCGACTTTGAAGCAGGCGAGTATGAGGGCATCCGCGCCGCCGAGAGCGTGCTGGTGTGCGTGTCCGGCCGCAGCGGCGTTACCGTGGGCGCAGAGAAGGCGTTCCAGCTGGCCCGCAAGAACGGCAAGGCCACCATGGTGTTCGTCTCCAAGTGCGATCTGGAAAACGCCAACTACTTCAAGATCCTGGAGGATATGAAGATCCGCTTCGGCTCCACCGTCTGCCCCTGTGTCGTGCCTGCAAAGCTGGACGACGGCACCCCCGTGTACATCAACCTGTTCAGCCAGAAGGCCTTCAAGTACGAGGGTGGAAAGCAGATTCAGGTGGATCTGCCGGACATCGGCCACCGCTTTCAGGGCCTGATCGAGGCTATGAGCGAGGCTATCGCGGAAACCGACGATGAGCTGATGGAAAAGTTCTTCGGCGGCGAGCCCTTTACCACCGAGGAGATCGTGGAGGGTATGCGCAAGGGCGTTAAGGACGGCCTGATCACCCCCGTGTTCTGCGGCAGCGCCGTGAATATGCAGGCACTGGATATGCTGCTGTTCAATATGCACAAGCTGCTGCCCAGCCCGGAGCACGAGGCCAGCACGCTGGCCGAAGATGCCAACGGCGAGCCGGTGGAGCTGCACTGCACCGAGGATGAGCCCACTGCCGCCTACGTCTTTAAGACCGTGGCCGACCCGTTCGTGGGCAAGCTGAGCTATCTGCGGGTTATCAGCGGCAAGGTGACCGCAGGCGAACCGCTGACCAACGCCCGCACCGGCGAGGTGGAAAAGATCACGAAACCCCTGACCATCATTGGCAAGAAGCAGATGGAAAACGACGGCATCGGTGCCGGTGATATCGGCGCAGTGGCAAAGCTGGTGAGCGCAAAGACCGGCGATACCCTGTGCGATGCAGACCGTGTTGTCAAGCTGCCCGCCCCTGTGTTCCCCAAGCCCAGCCTGTTTATGGCTGTTACCGTGGCCAAGAAGGGCGACGAGGGCAAGATCTCCAGCGCACTGGCACGCCTGATGGAAGAAGATCCCACCCTGTGCTACATCAATAACGCCGAGACCCATCAGCAGGTCATCGGCGGCTTGGGCGAGCAGCATCTGGACGTGGTCAAGGCCAAGCTGAAGAACAAGTTCGGTGTGGAGATCGGTCTGGAAGCTCCCCGCATCGCCTACCGCGAGTCCATCCGCAAGGCCTGCCAGAAACAGGGCCGCCATAAGAAGCAGACCGGCGGCCACGGCCAGTTCGGTGATGTTATCATCAACTTCGAGCCCTGCGACAGCGAGCAGGTGGTGTTTGAGGAGAAGGTGTTCGGCGGCAGCGTGCCCAAGAACTTCTTCCCCGCCGTGGAAAAGGGCGTGCGTCTGGCTGCCGAAAAGGGCGTGCTGGCCGGTTACCCCGTGGTCGGCCTGAAGGCTACCCTGCTGGACGGCAGCTACCATCCGGTGGACAGCTCTGAAATGGCCTTTATCATGGCCGCAAAGCTGGCCTACAAGGCCGCTATGCCGGAGGCCGGCCCCGTCATTCTGGAGCCCATCCACACCCTGAAGGCCCATGTGCCGAACGACAACACCGGCGACATCATGGGCGATGTGACCAAGCGCCGCGGCCGTGTGCTGGGCATGGAGCCGGACGAGGACGGCTTGCAGACCATCATCGCCGAGGTGCCGCTGGCAGAGCTTGCAAACTTTACCACCTTTATCCGTCAGACCACGCAGGGCCGCGGCTGGTTCACCACCGAGTTCGCCCGTTACGAGACCCTGCCCGAGATGCTGGTGCCTGCCGTTGTGGAGCAGGCCAAGAAGCTGGGCAATCTGGACGAGGCCGCAGACGACTGAGCTCTGAACCCCTGATTTGACATTTTCCTGAGCCCCCGCCGACACTTTTTTCCCTCTGTCGGCGGGGGCTTTTTTGTAAAAACGCAACGTCGGACAGCCCGCGGGCTGTCCGACGTTGTTCTAATAAAATATGTTTTCCGCTATTTATGCGCAAAGCACAGCGAAGCGCATTCAAAATGCTCTGGCGTTACACGCCGGAGGCACCGTAGTTTGCCAGCACGCGGGCAGAGGGGTCGTTGACGTTGCAGCCCGGCCATGCTTTGTTGGGCATCCAGAAGCCCACGATGGTGCGGCTCTGGTCGTGGTAGTACTTCTCAAAAATTTCGCGGTAGAACAGGCTCTCCTTGGTAAAGGGCATGCAGTGTGCCGAGTAGTTTGCCCGGCGCATCTGGAACTCCTCGTCGGTGTACAGGCCCTCGGCGTACTCCTTGATGTCGTCCACCATGCTGTGGCCTACGGCGTCCGAGAAAGCGGCCTTTTCGCGCCACAGGATCTCCGGCGGCAGCCAGTCGCCCTCAAAGGCCTTGCGCAGCAGGTACTTGCCCTTGCCGTAACGGTTCAGCTTCTTTTCCGGGTCGATGGCCATGACGTAGCGCACAAAGTCCAAGTCGCCAAAGGGCACCCGCGCCTCGATGCTGTTGGAGGAGATGCAGCGGTCTGCCCGCAGCACATCGTACATATACAGCTCCCGGATGCGCTTCTGGCTCTCCTGCTGGAAAGCATCGGCGGTGGGGGCGTAGTCGGTGTATTTGTAACCGAACAGCTCGTCCGAGATCTCGCCGGTCAGCAGCACACGCACATCGGTCTGCTCGTGGATGGCCTTGCACAGCAGGTACATGCCCATGCTGGCGCGGATGGTGGTGATATCCCATGTGCCCAGCAGACGGATGACCTCTTCCAAGCTGCTGAGCACCATTTCGCGGTTGATGATGATCTCGTGGTGCTCGCTGCCAAGATAGTCCGCAGTCTGCCGGGCGTATTTCAGGTCGATGGCATCGGTGTCCATACCGATGGCAAAGGTGCGGATGGGTTTGCCCAGCTTTTTGGCGGCAATGGAGCACACCAGCGAGGAGTCCAGCCCGCCGGAGAGCAGAAAGCCCACGGGTGCATCGGCATCCAGCCGCTTTTCCACACCGGCGATCAGCTTCTCGCGGATGTTCTTCAGGATGGTGGGCATATCGTCCTGCATGGGGGCGGGCACGTCCGCAATGTCCTCGTAGCGCACAAAGCGACCGTCGCAGTAGTAGCTGCCAATGGGGAAGGGACGGATATCATCACACCAGCCGATGAGGTTGCGCATCTCGGAGGAAAAGGCGATCTTGTGGCTGGACTTGGAGTAGCCGTAGAACAGCGGCCGGATGCCGATGGGGTCGCGGGCGGCGATGAGCCTGTCCTTGCGGGAATCATACATAATAAGTGCAAACTCCGCGTCCATGTGGCGGAACATATCCAGCCCGTACTCGTAGTATAGCGGCAGCAAAATCTCGCAGTCGCAGTCAGAGCAGAACTTATAGCCCCGGCGCTTTAAGATCTCTTTTTCGAACCGGAAGCCGTACAGCTCGCCGTTGCACACCACGCAGTCGGCGCCCCGGTAAAAGGGCTGCATCCCCTCCGGGGTCAGTCCCATGATGGCAAGCCGCCCAAAGCCCATCAGGCCGTAGGGACCTTCCACCACCCGCTGGTCGTCCGGCCCGCGGTCCACGGTGCGCAGCAGATACTCCTTGAATTTTTCGGCACTCAGGTCGTGCCCCGTATAACCCATAACACAACACATACTTCTTACCCCTCTTAAAATAAAAAATACGGCAGCACATTCATCCCATAGTCCTAGGACGAATATGCTGCCGTATCCGTGGTGCCACCTAAATTACCGGCATACGCAATACGCCGGTCACTTTTGTGCGCTCTCCCCGTTGAAAGCACTGCCGCGATAACGAGCGGCGCACGTCTGCCCCTACTTGCTGCACACGCAGGTTCAGGGAGCGGCTCACGGGTGTTCTTCGGGCTTCATTTTCTGCGCGGCTTCCACCGTCCCGCGCTCTCTGCAAGAAAAACCTGAGGCCTTACTTTTCCCGGTCAACGCTTTTATTGTTTGCATTGTATCACGGGTTTTTGTCCGTGTCAACACAGCAGGCGCATTTTTTTGCGGGCTGTTCTTCCGCTGCGGACGGTACCGCGTTCTGCGCGCAATGACGGCACAGCCCGTACAGCACACTGCCCTCGCATTGCAGGGTAAAGCCGTGCTCTGCCATCAGGTGAGCGCGCACCTCATCCATAAAATGGCAGTCCAAGTGATAAATGCGCCCGCACTGCACGCACTTGAGGTGCAGATGCTCTCGGCAGTGGCGTCCCTCGTCCACATACTGGAACACCGCCCGCTCGCCTTTGTCAGCTACATATTTCATAATGCGCTGCTCGCCCGCCAGCTTATCCAGATAGCGGTACACGGTGGTGGGGTTGGGGCTTGCGCCCTGTGCCTCCAGATGCTCCAGAATGTTGGAGGCGCTTACCGCGTGCTGGCGGTTGTTGATGAGGTAATCTAAGATGAGTTGCCGAGTGCGGGTGTTGTAGCCATCGCTTCGTGCCATGAGAAATTCGGTCCTTTCCGGTGTAGATGTGTTGTTTTTTGGTTCTATTGTAGCACAGTTTGCCCTTGGATGCAAAAGAAGCGGGCGGAAAGTCGACCTGTTTGGCGACAAGCACAAAAAACATTGTAAAAAGTAGCAAAATCGAGGCGTAATCTTTGTATAAAACGGAAAACACGCCAAAGTTAAGTAAAAAGTCTTGTAAAAAATGCCCTAATGTGAAATAATGTATTAGATAAAGTGGTTGGATTGCAGCCGGGATACAAGCTGGCTGAACATGAAGAAGAAGCCGGCAGCGGTGGGTTTGCGCTGCCGGTTCGGACGTTTTGGAACGTTTTGGGAGAAGAAGAATAGGAGAGTGTGCTTATGAAAGAGCAGGACGCACAGGCAAAGCTCAGCCTGAAGCTGCAGGCGTACCAGTACCTCAAGACCAAAATTTTGAACTGCGAGTACCGCCCCAACGAGTTTCTGAACGAGCAGAAGCTCTGCGCCGAGATGGGCAACATCAGCCGCACCCCCATGCGGGATGCGCTGGGGCGTCTGGAGCAGGAGGGGCTGATTACCATTCTGCCCAAAAAGGGCCTGATGGTCTCCGGCATCACCGAAGAGGACGTGCACAGTATGTTTGAGATGCGTCTTTTGGTGGAGCCCTACGCCCTGCGTACTTACGGCAATGCCATCCCCCGGGAGCAGCTGGAGGCTTATGCCGAACTGATGCACCACAGCGAGCGCATCGAGGACTTCTGCAAGTCGGACGACGACTTCCACGAGCTGCTGATGAGCACCCTGCCCAACAAGTATCTGCGCTCTGCCTACGACCGTATTACCGGCCTGAACACCCGGTTCCGCATCATGACCGGCAAGGTGAGCATGATCAATCAGGAGCAGACCTGTGAGGAGCATCTGCAGATTCTGGATGCTGCTCTGGCAGGGGACTGGGACGGCGCAGCCATGGCGCTGCAGCACCATCTGGAGCTGGCACGCGATAAAGCCGAGGGCGTCATCAAGGTCATCCGCCTGTGGTAAAAGAATAAAAGTGAAAAGGTCTGCTGCACCGTGCCGGTGCAGCAGACCTTTTGCTTTTTACAAGAAGGGGAACAGTTTTATTTCTCCACCTTGCTCAGCAGGATGCGGTCATTATCCAGATTTTTGCCGGCGTTCTCGCGGAACTTTTCCAGCAGATCGTCCACGGTCATCTTGCTGCGCGCTGCGCCCTTTACGTCAAACACGATGCGCCCGGCGTCCATCATCAGGGTGCGGTTGCCCAGCTCCAGCGCCTGATGCATATTGTGGGTCACCATCAGGCAGGTGATCTTTTTCTCGGCCACGATGCTCTTGGTCAGTGCCAGCACCTTTTCGGCGGTGGCGGGGTCCAGCGCGGCGGTGTGCTCGTCCAGCAGCAGGAGCTTCGGGGTGACAAGGGTAGCCATGAGCAGGGTAAGCGCCTGCCGCTGCCCGCCGGAAAGCAGCCCCACCGGCTGCTTCATGCGGTCCTCCAGCCCCATATCCAGCAAAGCCAGCTTTTCGCGGAAAAATGCCTTATCCTTGCGGGAGATGCGGGAGAAGATGGCGTTGGGCGCGGTGCCTGCCCGCAGGTAGGCCAGCGCCAGATTTTCCTCAATGGTCATGTTGGGCGCGGTGCCCTTGAGCGGGTCCTGAAACAGATGCCCGATGACCTTGCTGCGCTGGTGCTCCGGCGCAAAGGTGATGTCCTGTCCGCCCAGCAGAATGCTGCCCTCGTCGGCGATAAAGCCGCCGGTGATGGCGTTGAACAGGGTGGATTTGCCCGCGCCGTTGGAGCCCACGATGGTGGCAAAGTCTCCGGCCTCCATTTGCAGGCTCACCCCATTTAGCGCCACCTTTTCGTTGACGGTGCCGGGGTTAAAGGTCTTGTGCAGGTCGTTCAGCTGCAGCATTTCCATGTTACTGTCCCTCCCTGTTGGTCACGGTGCGGCGGGCACGGGCGGCGTGCCGGCGCTTTTCAAAGGCGAAGTGCTCCCGGATGGCGGGCATGGAGATGGCCACTGCCACGATGATGGCGGAAACCAGCTTCATGGCGGCGGCGGGCACGTTGAACCGCAGCGCCACCGCTACGATAAAGCGGTACAGGCAGCTGCCGAACACCACGCCAAGAATGCGGCGCAGCATGGTGCGCTTGCCCACCAGCGTCTCGCCGATGATGAGGGAAGCCAGCGCAATGGTCACCATGCCGGTGCCCACGTTGATATCGCAGCTTTTCTGGTACTGCGCCAGCAGCCCGCCGGACAGCGCACACAGCGCACCGGACACGCACAGACCCACCGTGATGGTAAAGGCAGGGTTGATGCTGGAAGCCCGCACCATGGCGGCGTTATCGCCGGTGGCGCGGATGGAAAGCCCCAGCCGCGTGCCCAGAAAGCCCAGCATCGCCGCGCAGGCTACGGCAATAATGACAGCCGCCAGCGCCAGCTTATACCAGCTGCCCAGAAAGCCCAGTGCGCTTTTTGCCATGGAGAAGATGGTAGGGGTCTTGACCAGTGACATGGTGGAAGAAAAGCCCATCACCGCCAGATTGATGGTGTACAGGCCGGTGTTGACGATGATACCGGCCATGATGCTTTCCACCCCGAGCCTTGTCTGCAAAAAGGCGGTGACAAAGCCGGAGCACACCCCCGCGGCCATAGCTGCCGCCAGCGCAAGGATGGGGTGGCCGGTCAACGCCACTTGACAGGCTACCGCGCAGCCCAGCGTAAAGCAGCCGTCGGTGGAAAGGTCGGCAATATTCAGGATGGAGTAGCTCAGAAACAGTGCCAACGCCACCAGTCCGTAGATGCAGCCCAGCTCCAGCGCTGTCTGCAAGACGTTGAGGGAAAAGATACTCGCCAGCATGGTGTATGCTCCTTTTATGTTATTTTGAATGCGCACCGCATTGCTCTGCGGAGTGCGACAAACGCATTTTCACGGGAGAGGGAAACCACTTTCCCCAGAACCGCCAAAAGCTCTCCCTTGCGGGAGAGCTGGCAAAACCGTCAGGCTTTGACTGAGCGTTTTTATTCAGGAGAAGCTCTCGGCGGTGGTCACCTCGGTGATTTCGGTGCAGTAGGGCTTGAAAGCTTCCTTCAGGGCAGCCAGATCCAAGCCCAGCGCCTCGGCGGTCTCGGTGTTGATGGTGACGATGCCGTTATCAAAGGTCTGGTAGGGCAGGTCTGCGGGGGTCTTGCCGTCGCACAGCAGCTGGCTGACCATATCGGCGGTAGCTTCGCCCAGCTGGACGTAGTCCACGCCGTAGCCCACCAGTGCGCCGTTCAGCGCAAAGCTGTCGGCACCGGTGTAGTGCTGCACACCCGCCTCGATGAAGCTTTCGTAGATGGACAGCTCGGCGGTCATGATGGTGTTATCGGTGGGGGTGAACACGGCCTTGACCCCAGCGGCTACCAGTGCCTCGGCAGCCATCTGCACCTCGGCGGTGGTGGTGCCGTTCTTTTCCACCACCTTGATGCCGTTCTTCTCGCAGAAGGCCTTGGCGTCCGCAATGGCCTGGGTGGAGGCATCCTGACTCAGGTCATACAGCAGACCGATGGTATCAATGCCGAGGTTTGCCGCCACGATCAGGTTCATGATGGCGTCGGTGTTCAGGGCATCGGAGGTGCCGGTGATGTTCTCCTCGCCGTCAAAGCCAGCGGCGGCAGGGTCGGTCACAGCGGAGTAGACCACCGGGATGTCGGTGTCCTCCACAGCGGCCAGCATAGTAGCGGCGGTAGGGGTGGCCACGGCTACGATCACGTCTACGCCGTCAGCCACAAGGTCTGCGCCGATCTGGTTCAGGTTGGACTGGTCGGCCTGTGCATTAGCGTAGTAATCGGCGTAGTCAAAGGTGACGCCCTTCTCCTTGCCGATGGCGTCTAGACGGCTCTCCACAGATTCTACGATCTGGTTGAGGGAAGCGTGGTCCACATAGTTGACGATGCCCACCTTGAAGGTCTCGCCGGCGGCAGCGGCGCTGCCGGAAGCAGCTGCGGAGGAGGAGACCGCTGCACTGGAGGCGGTGCTGGAAGCAGCGCTGCCGCAGCCGGTCAGTGCCATGGCAGAAACAGCAGAAGCAGCCAGAGCGGCCTTCAGGAAGCTGCGGCGGGAGATCATGTTCAGGTTTTTCATAGTGGTAACTCCTTTCCCGGAGCGGGCGGCAAATCAAAAGACCCGCTCCCTTTGCGGGACGGGTCTTAAAACAAAACGACCCTGTCCCTGTGTGTTATCCACAAGGACAGGATCGGTAAATTACGATTCTGCGGTGCCACCTTGCTTGCTCTGCATCCAATACAGCAGAGCCACTCACGGAGAGCCAACACTCCCCTGTCCTGTAACGGAGACTTCCGTCCAAAGCTACTAAGGTTTCTACCCGTTTGCCCGGCCCTCGGCGGCCCACGAAACTCTGCCCCGCTTTCGCCCGTTTGCACTGTCCGGGCTCACTGCAGATGCGCTGTGCAGGTTCTCTTCCGCCTCATCGGTTTGATTGCATTATACACTTTATCTTCGTAAAGTCAAGAGGGATTTTTAAATTTTTATTTTTTGGTCCGGTCAAAGTCATTCTTCTGCCGGGGCACCGGTGCTGCGGCGCTTGCGGCGCACAAAGCAGGCAACGTACACCACCCACACAGGAATGGCCACTGCGGTCACCACCCGGCTGGCGGAAAGCCCGGCGGCCTGATACACAAAGTCGATGCTGCTTGCGCCCGCCGGGCAGAGCACCGCCATCAGTCCCTCGTCCACTTGCAGGATATCGGTCTTTTCGCCGTTAACATAGGCGGTAAAGCCGTCATCGTAGGGCACAGAGAAAAAGACGAGGTTTGGCTTGTCCAACGTGATCTCGGCATGGAAGCCTGCATTGTTCATCTGGAACACAGAGCAGCTGTGGACGCGGCGGTCGGCGCAGTCCTGCGTGTAGCTGTCGTAGTGCAGGTCGTCCAGCATCGCGTCCGGCAGCTCGGTCAGGTACTTGCCATACTGCGCCACATCTTCGTCCGTCAGCACCAGTGCCCGCATCAGCAGGTTGGAGCGCAGGGTCTTGATCGAGGCTTCATAGGTGGCCTCGGTCACATAGTAGTCGTAGGTAAAGCCCATGGGAACGTAGTTATCGTTGTGGTACAGCGTGTAGCCGTCCACATCGGCAAGGTAGGTCCAGCCCGCGTCTGCCTCATCCTCAAAGCTTTCGCGCTTTTCCGGGGTGGTAATGAGGTACTCCACGCTCAACAGGCCGCGCAAAGCGTAGTTTGCAATTTCCGGCTCGCTGCGCACATCCCGCTTGACCCCCAGCCCCGGGTAGAAGCTGAGGATGCTGGGAGCCGCCGTGCTGCCGAAGTATTGCAGGCAGCTCTTATCCAGCCACATCCCGATGTTGTCGTGGATCTTGTAGGTGTCGATGCGATAGTCGCCCTCCGGCAGGTCGTTTTTCAGCAGCAGGGCGTTCGTGTCCTGCTCCACAAGGTCGCTGTCGGTGTGCCACTGGCCAAACTTGCCAATGCCGATGTGCACCATGGTGAATGCGCAGGCAAACACCAGCACTGCCGCCGTCATGCGCTGGGCAAAGCGGCTGTCCTGCCGCCACTTGCTGCAAAGAACGCGGTACAGCATAAGCCCCAGCAGTCCGAAGCCCAGCACGACAAAGAACTGTTCCGGGTTCTTCAGCACGCCGAAAGACCATGTCTCGGTGGTATCGTCCCGCACGGGCACTACGGCAAAGACCAGCGTAGCCAGCATGATCCAGCCAATGCCCCGGGCAGGTGCGTCCAGATCAATGTCCGGGTCCTCCAGCGCGTTCACGGTCATGGCGGCAAGGATGAGGGTGGGCATATAGTACCAGCGGGCGTAGTAGCTGGAATTGAGCGCGTAGAAGGCGCTGTTCAGCATCGGTACCAGCGCGCACACGGCGCACACCGCCACGATGCGCTTTTTGCTGTCGGCCTTCCGGCTGCGCCAGTAGGCCATGGCACCGGCCAGACTGCACAGCGGCAGGTAGGCCGTCATGCTCGTCCACTTGATGACGCCCTCCGACCAGACCGAGGTGAGGTAGGGGGAGTCCGGCGGCAGGATCCAGCTGAGCAGGATGGCCAGATACTGCTGCACCTTGGCGTAGGTCAGAAAGCCCCAGCCGGAGGAAAGATCGATGGTGCGCGGGTTCTGCAGCAGGCTGAGCACCGCCGGGAACAGCAGCAGACAGCCCATGGCAACGCCCAGCACGCTCTCCCACAACAGATGCCCGAACTTGCGCCCGGTCAGCCGGAAGTCCTTGGCGGTCAGCTTGCACACAAAGTAGATACACAGGAAAATTACCTGTCCCACAAAGAAGAAATAGTTGTTGAGCAGATTTACCGCCACCCAGAAGGCGAACAGGCCGTGACGATCCTCATAAATGGCTTCGTCCAGCGCCCAGAGCAGATAGGGGAACAGCGCCACCACATCCACAAAGTGGTTGAAGAACACGTTGTACACCGCAAAGCCGGAAAGCGCGTACAGGCAGGCACCCAGCACCGCGTAATTTGCGTTTTTAACGTAGCGGCGCAGGTACAGGTACGCGCCGCCGCCCGCCACGCCGAATTTGAGCACCAGCAGCGGTACCATCATATAGGGCAGCCAGCTTTGCGGCAGCAGCATCGACAGCCAGAAAAACGGCGAGCCGTACAGGTAGAAGGAGTAGGCGTTCATCACTCCGCTGCCAAGGTCGGTCGCCCACGAAAAGGTATTGCGCGGCGCACCGGCAAAGGTGCTGTTCGGGTAGCCCGCACCCTTGACAAAGCCGTTCATATACCGGTAAAAGGTGATCTGCTGGCTGTTGAAATCGCCGGCATAGTGGAAAAAGCCGCCGTCAAGGAGATAGAACGGCAAAAAGAAGATGGCCGCCGTCAGGGCGCACAGCCCTACCGCCTGCCAGAATTTTTTATGGTTCTGCTCCCTTGGGGTGAGCAGCCGTGGTTTTATAAACTTTTCCATAGTGTTCCTCTTTCTCCGCGCACCGGCGCGGAAGTGGATTTGATGTCACCTTGTAGTATAGCACGGCGGCGCGCAAGAAAAAAGGGCTTGACAACCAAGCGCCCGGCGGGTATGGTGAAGAAAAGGAGGCGTATTGCCATGCTGTATCCCTTCAGCGCCTTACTGGCGCGCATGAAGTATATTACCCGATGGAGCCTGATGCACTCCACCCGGGCGGAATCCCTCAGCGAGCACACCTGCGACACCGCGCTGCTGGCGCATTTGCTGTGCCTCATCGCCAAGCACTACACCGGCACGCCCTGCCGCCCCGAGGTGGTGGCAGTGGCGGCGCTGTACCACGACGCGCCGGAGATCATTACCGGAGATATGCCCACGCCGGTCAAGTACCATTCCCCGGCGCTGCGGGACGCCTACAAGGCGCTGGAGACCGAGAGCGTGCGCTCCATGGCGGCGCTTCTGCCCGCAGAACTGGCTGCAGAGCTGACTCCCTGCATGGATGGCACGGCACTCACCGCAAAGGAGCATCGTCTGCTCAAGGCTGCCGACCGGCTGAGCGCCCTCATCAAATGCACCGAGGAGCAGCGCAGCGGCAACCACGAATTTGACGCCGCACTCACGCAGCAGCGCGCCGCGCTGCAGGCCATGCAATGCCCGGAGGCCGATTGGTTTCTGGTGCACTGTCTGCCTTGCTACACTCAGAATCTGGACGAGCTGACGAAGCTGTAACCATACGGCTTGCCGCCGGGGGAATGTTCTCTTTTGGTGGCAAAAACCAAAAAAGAGCTGCCGCGCTCCGCGGGGAAAGTAATTGCTTGCCGCAAGCGCGCAGGGACGCTCCGCTGGGCCAGAGGCAGGGAGGGGTGTTCCGACTCCCCCCTCCCTACCTCTGGACTCCACCCACC
>NZ_JBBMEO010000012.1:0-60342 GCF_040096515.1 Faecalibacterium tardum
TCAGCGCCGTCAGGCGCTGACCGGGGTGTTTACCAGTTTTTACAGCTTATGGTACTTGCGGTCCTCTTCCTCGTAGACGGGGTCGCAGGTCAGGTACATGCCCAGACGGTTCAGGGTACTGCTGTCCACGCTGGAAAGCAGCACGGTGGAGTGCACATCGCAGCCCTTGAGGTTGGGCAGCTGGTGCATAGCTGCTGCGGCAAGCTCGCTGGAAGCGGCAGAGCTGGACAGGGCGATCAGGATCTCGTCGGTGTGCAGACGGGGGTTCTTGCCGCCCAGATAGTTGGTCTTGAGGGTCTGGATAGGCTCGATGGCAGCGGCGCTGACCAGATCCGTCTCCTGCGGGATGCCCGCCAGATACTTGAGCGCGTTGATCAGGGCACTTGCGGTAGCACCCAGCAGCGGACCGGTCTTGCCGGTGATGACGGTGCCGTCGCTCAGCTCAATGGCAGCAGCCGGTGCGCCGCCGGTGGCTTCGCTGCGGGCGTGTGCCTGCTTTTCCACTTCCCGGGCCCCCATGGTCAGCCCGGCCTGATTCATCAGCAGCTCCAGCTTGTAGCGCTCGCTCTCCTTGGCAGTGCCGGTGATCTTCTGCTCGCACAGGCACTTGTAGTACCGGCGCACGATCTCCTTGCGGGAGGCTTCGCAGCAGACTGCATCGTCCACGATGCAGTTGCCAGCCATGTTCACGCCCATGTCCGTGGGGGATTTGTAGGGGCTCTGCCCTGCGATCAGCTCGAACATCGCGTTCACCACCGGGAAGATCTCGATGTCGCGGTTGTAGTTCACGGTGGTCACGCCGTAGGCTTCCAGATGGAAGGGGTCGATCATGTTCACATCGTTCAGGTCGGCGGTAGCAGCCTCGTAGGCCAGATTGACCGGGTGCTTCAGGGGAATGTTCCAGATGGGGAAGGTCTCGAACTTGGCGTAACCGGCCTTGACGCCCCGCTTATATTCATGATACAGCTGGGACAGGCAGACGGCCATCTTTCCGCTGCCGGGGCCGGGCGCAGTGATGACCACCAGCGGGCGCTCGGTCTCAATGTACTCGTTGCGGCCGTAGCCCTCGTCGCTGACAATGCGGGCCACATCGTTGGGGTAGCCGGGGATCTTGTAGTGGCGGAAGGTGCGGATGCCCAGACTGTTCAGCCGCTTTTCAAAGGCTTCCACCTCGGCGGCGGCGGTGTACTTGGTCACGCACACACTGCCCACATACAGCCCCATCTCCTGAAAGGCATCGATGAGGCGCAGCACGTCCAGATCGTAGGTAATGCCGTAGTCGCCGCGCACCTTGCTGCTGATGATGTCCTCGGCGCTGATGACGATGACGATCTCGGCCTGCTCCTTGAGCTGCAGCAGCATCTGCAGCTTGGAGTCCGGCTGAAAGCCGGGCAGCACGCGGGAAGCGTGGTAATCGTCGAACAGCTTGCCGCCGAATTCCAGATACAGCTTATTGTCAAACTTCTTGATGCGATCGCGGATATGCTCAGACTGCATCGCAAGATATTTGTCGTTGTCAAATCCTATTTTCATCGTTCGTTTCCTCTCTGGTGGCCGGGCACACCATACCCGGACTTTAAAATCACAAGCATAAGTATACCACAGCCCGGGGTGGGGCGCAATGCAAAACAAAGCGCCGAACACAATTCCGGCAGGATAGGTCGTTTTGGGCGGTACAAAGTTCTGTTTTTTGTTGCAGATGCCGTTTTGGGTCAGGTCTTTTGCCGGGCGGCAAGATCTTTTTCCACCTTCCAGAAGGCCAGCAGCAAAAGCCCCGCCGCCACATAGCTGAGCGTTTCCACCCAGATATAACCGCCTGCGATCACATGGCGTACAGCGGCATTCTGGGCAGCAGTGCCCAGCGCCGTGCTGGCGCACTGGTCATAGCCGGTGCGCGCCAGCACCCCGTTGAACAGCGCACTCATCACCGAGCCGCCCGCCACGGACAGGGAACTGTACACCGACATGGTAAGTCCGTCCGTGCGGATGCCGCTGCGCCCCTCCACATGGTCCACCACATCGGTCACCATGGCAAGGAGCAGACAGCAGGTAGGCGCAGAGCCGAAGCACTTGAGCGCAACACCAATGGCAACAGGGACCAGTCTGCCCTGCCCCAGCCCCGCGATCACGCCGCCCGCAGCGCCCAGCAGCAGAAACCAGCCGCACACCTTGCGCTTGCCGAACCGGTCGGTCAGCGGCACCAGCAGCACCGAGGCCAGCGCCATGGGCAGCGCACCCATCATGGTCAACAGCGATTGAGATGCGCCCCATGCACCGGCGCTGCCCAAAAAGGTGTTGTCCACCACCCACTTGCAATAGTAGGTCATGGTGCTGTTTTTTAAAGAGCCGCTCCACTGGAACAAAACGCATACACCCATGATGAGCCACCACATGGGGTCGGCAGCCACCGCCCGCAGCTGGCGGCGCAGCGAGACCCGCTGCACCGGTACAGGCTCCGGCGGGGGTGTTTCTGTCTGCCGGGCGGCTTCAAATTCATCCTCCGGCCCGTACAGGCCTTCCAGAATGCGGCGTTCCTCGGTAACGCGCTCCCGGGTAAAGGCAAACTGCAAGTAGATGGTAAACCCGGTGAACACCGCCACCCCCAGCATGGTAAAAAACCAGCGGTGGATATTTTCCCGGAGGAAAAAGGACACCAGCATGGGGAACACCATGCTGCAAGTGCCCATCACGCCCAGACCCACCATGCTGTTGATAGAGGCCAGCAGCCCGCGCTGACGGCTGTCCCGAGTGGACACTGAGATCATGATGCTGCTGGCTGTGCTGTAAATGGGGGATGCAAACGAGTAGTACAGGTTGTACGCCACAGCGATCCACACCATGCGCGCAATGCCCTGAAATGGCACGATGAACATGAGCACGCTGGCAGAGGAAAAGGTAAACACCGAAAGCAGCAGCCACGGCCTTGCCTTGCCCGCTGTGGCGCGGGTGCGCTCGATCAGCTGCCCTACCAGAAGGTTTGCCGCCACGATGAGCACAGTGGACACCAGCTGCAACCGGCTGAGGAACCGCAGATCCAGCCGGAGCACATCGGTGAAGTAGCTTTGCAGGATGCTGCCGAAAATACTGCCTGAAATGGAAGCACCCATGGGACCCAGAATATAGCCGAAGAGCATCTCCGGCAGCTGGACCTTCTCGCTTTTGATCCGGGTGCGAGTGAACCGGTGGTTCCAGAAGCTTTGTCTGTGCATGGAACGGATCGTTTCCTTTCTCCCCGCAAGTGCGGGGTCTTACACATTCCTATCATTTCTATGATAGCACATTTTCCACCGCCGGGGAACTGTCCGGTGCAAAAAACATCTTTTTACCGCAGACGGTCGGAAAACGCAAAAAGGACCGCCGCAGTGTGCGGCAGTCCCCTTTGCTCTTATGAAGAACTATCCGTATGGAGAAAGAAAATGGCTTGTTACTTTGCCTCAGCAGGCTGGGTCTTTTTGACAAGGCTCAGGATCACTGCACCCAGCGCACTGCCCACAGCCAGCGCCACGCAGTACAGCGCAGCGTGATCCACCACCGGGAATACGAAGATACCGCCGTGGGGTGCGCGCAGTGCGCAGCCGAAGGTCATGGAGAGTGCACCGGCAACAGCAGAGCCGACAACGCAGCTGGGCAGAACACGCAGCGGATCGGCTGCTGCATAGGGAATAGCGCCCTCAGACACGAAGCACAGACCCATGACGTAGTTCACGATGCCGTTGCGGCGCTCGTCCGGGGTCCACTTGCGTGGGCAGAAGGTGGTGGACAGGGCAATAGCGATGGGAGGCACCATGCCGCCCACCATGACGGCGGCCATCACCTCGTAGTTACCGGAGGCAAGAGCTGCGGTGCCAAAGACGTAGGCTGCCTTGTTGACCGGGCCGCCCATATCCACGCTCATCATACCGGCCACGATGGCGCCCAGCAGCACCTTGGAGCTGCCGCCCAGTGCGTTCAGCCAGTCGGTCATAGCGGTGTTGATCATGCCCATCACC
Source organism: Faecalibacterium tardum (assembly GCF_040096515.1). Taxonomy (NCBI): domain Bacteria; kingdom Bacillati; phylum Bacillota; class Clostridia; order Eubacteriales; family Oscillospiraceae; genus Faecalibacterium; species Faecalibacterium tardum. The sequence continues at coordinate 3,990 of NZ_JBBMEO010000012.1, forward strand.
GGGTTCACAGCGCACATCATCGCGCCTACGATGAGAATGCCGCCCAGCGGGTAGATGAGCATGGGGCGGATACCGTTCAGGCTGGCGGGCAGCTTTTCGGTGATCTTTTTAAGGAACTGCACGATGTAGCCCGCCGCAAAACCGGCCAGCAGCGCTGCAAGGAAGCCGCCGGAGATGCCGGTGGTGCTGCCTGCGGCAAGGTCGGTGAAGTTAGTGCCGTTCATGGCCAGCACACCGCCGGCAAAGCCTACGGCAAGGCCCGGACGGTCGGCGATGGACATGGCAATGAAGCCTGCCAGAATGGGCAGCATGTAGCCAAAGGCTGCGCCGCCCACCGTCTTGAAGAAGGCGGCAACGGGGGTGTTCATGCCGAAGTTTGCGGGGTTGATGCTGTAATCATCCAGCAGGAAGGCCAGCGCGATCATGATGCCGCCGCCCACCACGAAGGGCAGCATGTGGGAAACGCCGTTCATCAGGTTCTTGTACAGGCTGCGGCCGAAGCTGTCCTTAGTGGAGCTGTCATCCTCGGCTGCTGCGCCGCCCTCGGCGTGGTACACAGGCACCTCGCCATGGGCGATCTTTTTGATCAGCTCCTCCGGCTTATGGATGCCGTCGTCCACGCGGGTGAACAGCACCGGCTTGCCGTCGAAGCGGGCGGTTTCCACCTTTTTCTCCGCTGCCACGATGATGCCGTCACAGGCGGCGATCTCGGCGCGGGTCAGAATGTTCTTTGCGCCGTCCGAGCCATTGGTCTCCACCTTGGTGGGCAGACCCAGCTTGTCACCGGCCTTGGTCAGCGCTTCTGCCGCCATGTAGGTGTGGGCGATGCCGTTGACGCAGGCGGTCACAGCCAGAATGCGGTAGCCGTCCTGCGGGATGACCTGCTGGGTAAAGCTCTCTGCGCCGAACTGTGCTTCCTCCTGCGCGTCGATGCACTCCAAAAACTCCTTGGGGGTCTTGGCGGCTTTGAGCTTTTCCACAAAGTCCTCGTTCATCAGCATCTGCATCATACGCGCCAGCATATCAACGTGCAAGCTGCCGTTTTCCGGAGCGGCAATGGCAAACAGCAGGTCGGTGGTGCCGTCATCCTCGGCGTTGTACTGCACCGGGGTGCTCAGCCGCAGGGCGGCCAGACTGGGGCGGGTGACCACATTGGTCTTGGCGTGGGGCACAGTGATGCCGTTGTCCACATAGGTAGAGCCCTCGGCCTCGCGGGCGTAGAGTGCCTTTTTGTAGGCTTCCTTGTCGGTAATATTGCCGTGGGTAGCCTGCAGTTCCACCAGTCGGCTCAGGATCTCCTCCTGCGTTTGCAGCGCCTCGTCCAGCGCAATGGACTGTGCGGTGAATAACTCGGTGATGCGCATAAAATTTCCTCCTTTTTTCCTTTTATCCTATCAAAGCTGCGCCAGCAGCTCGTCGATCTTCTCCTTTGTGGCAAGCCCAAGGCTGAACGCCGTTGCGCTGCCGCAGGCGGTGCCCAGACGCAGCGCCTGCGCGTAGCTGCCGCTTTGCAGATACCCGGCCACAAAACCGGCCACCATGCTGTCGCCTGCGCCCACGCTGTTGACCACTTTGCCCTTGGGGCAGCCGATGCGGTGCACCTGTCCCTGCTCGTCCAGCAGCAGCGCACCGTCCCCGGCCATGCTTACCAGCACGTTGCGCGCGCCCTTTTCCTGCAGGGTGCGGGCAGCGGCCACGATCTCGGCGTCACTGGTCAGCACCTTGCCCACGATCTCGCCCAGCTCATGGTTGTTGGGCTTGATGAGGAAGGGGTGGTAGGGCAGCACGTTCACCAGCAGGTCGCGGGTGGCATCTACCACGGCGCGCACGCCCCTGCCCTGCAGCCGCACCAGCAGCCGTTCGTAGACGCTTTGCGGCAGGCTTGCCGGGATGCTGCCCGCCAGAATGAGGATATCCCCCTCAGTCAGCTTGTCCAGTTGGGCTTCCAGCTGCTGCAACGCACTTTCTGGGATGGCCGGGCCTGCGCCGTTCAGCTCGGTCTCCTGCCCTGCCTTGATCTTGACGTTGATGCGGGTCATGCCGCTTTCCAGATGCACAAAGTCGGTCTTAAGCCCCTGTGCCGCCAGACCGCGCTCCAGCCATGCGCCGGTCTCACCGGCCACAAAGCCCAGCGCCACGCTCTCGCAGCCCAGCTGCGCCAGCACGCCGGACACGTTGATGCCCTTGCCGCCCAGCACGCAGTCCTCACCTTGGGCGCGGTTCACTTCGCCCACCTCCAGCGGTGCGTCCAGACGCACAACATAGTCGATGGCCGGATTAAAAGTAACAGTGTAAATCATACTTCTGCCTCCTTTACAAATGTTTGCTGCTTATACTTGGGGTTCGGGCAGCGGTTGGTCAGGATAGCACCGCTGTGCAGATCCGTGATGACCGCCGGATAAATTTTGGCAAACTTGGCGTCGTCCACAAGGAACCAGCTTTCCCTTGCACGGTGGACTGCTGCTGCCTTTACGGCGGCTTCCTCGGGATCCGGGGTGGTAAAGCCCGCCTCCAGCGCCACACCATTGGCTCCCATAAATGCCTTGGTGAAGTTATACTGCTGGATGCTGCTGACTGCCGGGGCGCCCACGATGGCCTCGGTCTGGGGACGCAGCAGCCCGCCGGGCAGATACACCCGGCAACCCTTCTGCGCCAGCATCCGGGCGTGCGCCACGCCGTTGGTCACATAGGTGGCCTTGAGCGCCGCACCCGTCAGCACCCGCACCAGCTCCAGCGTGGTGGTGCCTGCATCAATGAACACAAAATCCTCAGCGGTGATGAGCGCTGCGGCGGCTGCGGCAATGCTGCGCTTTTCTGCCACAGCCAGTGTCTCCTTGGCTTCCATGGTAGGCTCGTCTGCCAGAAAGCGGCTGTCCGGCAGGGTAGCCCCTCCGTGCACCTTGGTCAGCCTTCCCTGCCGGTCCAGCTCGGTCAAATCGCGCCGGATGGTGGACTCGCTGGTGTGCAGCGCCTCGCACAGCTGCTGCACCGTCACGGTGCGTTTCTCGTTCAGCTGTTCTAAGATCAATGCAAAACGTTCCTCTGCCAGCATGGTGTCTGTCCCCTTCTTTCCTTCCCACGCCTGACCGGTTTTGCACGGTCTTGGCGTGTTTTGGTTGTTTGCATCTTTATTATAGCAAAAATTCTGTCAAAATCAATCAGTTTCAGTCATTTTCGTGCACAAAAAATATCTTCGATTTTTGTGCACCGTTGCCAGCATCTGGGATACAAGAGCGCTTTTGCGCCAAAAAAAGACCACCGCACTTGTGTATGCGGTGGCCTTTTCTGCGTTTATATGACCGGTCGTGACCGTTTTTGGTGCTCAGGCTGGTTTGCCTCAGGCATCCGAGCGGGAGTAGGCGTTCTTCATCTGGCTGCTCAGTTCAAACAGAACTTTATCCAGCGTGTCAGCGGCCTTCTCCTGCAGCATGGCAGCGATGGCGGTGTTGGCTTCCTCCCGCAGGGCGGCGCGGCGGGCAGCGTCCGGCTCGGCAGCAAGCTTTGCGTCGTACTGATTCACTAGGGCGCGGGCAGCGGAGAGCACGGCTTCCTCGTAGCGCTCGAGGTGGAACAGGGACTTATTATAGGAAGCATCTGCCATGGCGGCGATCAGGCGGCTGGTCCAGTAGAAGTTATCGGTGGACACGGTGCCGGTGGTGTTTGCCAGATACTCCGGGGTGCGCTCCACATTGGCGTAGAAGGGCACCATGCTGTTGAAGGCATTGGAGGCATAGGCCACCCACTCCACTGCGCGGGATTCCTCCGGCTGGTCGGGACGCATCTGCAACAGGGCCATAAAGTCGTTGCGGTTGATGCCGATGGAACGGTACGCGCCCTTTGCGGACTTGTCGCCGTAGCTCAGGTAGGGGTCGTAGGGGGTACCCTGATAGTGGCTGGACAGCATATACTTGATGTCCTCCGGGGTCACCTTGCGCTCCGGCACCATGCACCACGGCAGGTCGTCGGACATAGGAGTGTAGTCGGCGTCAGCGCCCTCCCACACCCATGTGCGGGGGTTAAGGTAGCGCAGCATGTACCATGCGCGGGGGGTGTTGTAAACGTGGTCGGCGTCATCGTGGCTGCCAAAGGCGTCCCGGGGGTTCAGTGCGCCGTCCAAAGAGAGGTCGAGGTGATTCTTGGCAATGAACTCCCGCAGGTCGGCAGAACAGAGGTAGTTTTCCTGTGCGCCGAAGGCATCGTCCAGATCAAAGGTGTCGATGCCCAGCTGGTTGGGCATGACCACATACACATCGTCCGGCACGCGGCGGGCGATCCAATGGTGACCGCCGATGCTCTCCAGCCACCAGATCTCGTTTACATCCTGAAAAGCGATGCCGTTCATCTCGTAAGTACCGTACTGCTCCAGCAGACTGCCCAGACGCAGCACGCCCTCGCGGGCAGAGTGGATATAGGGCAGCACCAGATAGACGATATCCTCCTCGCCGATGCCGCCGGGCACCTCGGGCTTTTCGCCCTTGGCGGGCTGATACTCCACCAGCGGGTCTGCGCCCAGCACGCGGGGGTTGGAGGTGATGGTCTCGGTGGCGGTCATGCCCACATTGGCGGCGTTGACACCGGAGGCTGCCCAGATGCCCTTACCCTCCACAGCGTTGGGCATGGCGGTAAACCGCAGTGCGCCCTCCGGCAGGGGGATCTCCACATGGGAGAGGACGCTGCGGTAGGTCTTGGGAAGGTCCTCCGGGTGGATCACGGTAAATTTTTTAGCGGTGAAATGGCCGGAGCCGGAGTCATCGTTGCGGGCAATCATGGTAGAGCCATCGTACGATGCTGCCTTGCCGACCAGAATGGTAGTGCAAGCCATAGGTTTTCCCTCCATATTCTATAATGTGCCTCTATTGTAGAACTTTTGCAGCGGAATTGCAACCGGGAAACAAAAACCGCCGCGCTGCGTACCACGGCAGAGCGGCGGGAGATGGAATGCTATTTCAGGCTGTTACTGGGCTGTCCAGTAGAAGTCCTCGCCGGGCAGCGTACCGCCCACGGCGGCAGGGTCGGCATCGTAGAGCACCTGCAGGTAACCGGAGACGTCTGCCTTCAGTTCCTCGCCGGTCAGGCAGACGATGTTGCAATTGGGCAGTGCCTTTTTGGCGATGGCGGCTTTTGCCACCACCCCCTGCTCCTCGCACAGAGCGGCGGTGCCGTCCAGATCGGTGTTGGCGGCGTTCACGCTCTGGGCATAGTCTGCCAGAAAAGCAGCTACCACATCCGGGTGCTCCTCAGCGTAGGCCTTACGCACCACGGTCACACCGGTGATCAGCTGGGTGTCTGCCACCTTGTCCCACTCGGCGGTCAGGTCAAGGGCTACCCGCAGGGTGTCATCCTTCAGCCCGGCAGCGGTCACATAGGGCTGGGGCAAAACGGCAATGGCGTCCTGCGTAGCGGCCATCTGGGCGGTCACCTCGGTAGCCTCGCTATAATACTGGATGTCCACATCCTTGTCCGGGTCAATGCCGTTGGCGGTAAGCAGATAGCGCAGCACATACTCCGGGGTAGTGCCCTTGCCGGTGGACAGGATGGTGCGGCCCTTGAGGTCTGCCATGCTGTGGACGGTGTCGCCCTGCTCCACCACATACAAAACGCCCAAGGTGTTCACCGCCACGGCCTGAATGCCGCCATTTGTTTTCTGGTACAGAGTCGCCGCCAGATTAGCCGGGATGGCAGCCATGTCCAGCTCGCCCTTGATGAGCAGCGGCACGATCTCATCCGCAGCGCCGTAGAGCTGCAAATCGTAGTCCATGGCGGCGGTACCGGCCTGCTCCATCGAGAGCAGGTTGACCAGCCCCATGGTGGTGGGGCCCTTCAGGCCCGCAATGCGCAGCGGCTCGGTGGCAGACAGCGGCGCGGCGGTCTCTTCCTCGGAAGCAGCCGCAGAGGAAGCAGCCTCGGACACCGCCGTGCTGGAAGCGGCAGAGCTTGCGCTGCCGCCGCAGGCTGCAAGGCTCAGTGCAAGGCTGAACGCCAGCAGTAAGGACAGGATTTTTTTCATGAAATACTCCTTTTCACACCCGGCACGCCCCGGTACGGGAAGCGGAAACCGGTCTTTTTTTGAAAAATTTTGCAAAATCATTTGCTTTGCGCGTTCCAGTTTACTATAATAGGGGTAAAAATACCGTTGCGTGTGCAACGCAATTGCAGGAGGCTGCGGAGAACACTATTTTCTCTGCGGAGTTGCGATGAATAATTATCTGCCGCTGTTACAAACCACCACGCTGTTTGCGGGTCTTTCCGCTGCGGAGCTCAGCACGCTGCTGTCCCGGCTGGGGGCAAGTGTGCGCAGCTACGGCAAGGGCGAAGCCCTTGTGCTGGCGGGGGAACCCAGCCGCCGGGTAGGCATCGTGCTGTCCGGTGAGCTGGAGGCCTACCGCCCGGCACCGGGCGGGGTGCGCATCCCCATTGCCCGGGTAGAGCCGGGCGGGGTGTTCGGGGACGTGCTGGGCGGTTCCAGTCTGTCCAGCCCGGTCACCGTGCTGGCTGCTGCCCCATGTGAGGTACTGCTGCTGCCCTACGAGCGGCTACTGCTCTCGGACGGCAGCCCCGCCCACCAACGGGTGGTGCAGAACCTTGTTCGCACCATCAGCGATAAGTATTTTTCCCTCTCCCACCGCATCGACCTGCTGGTGATGAAGAGCCTGCGCGCCAAGGTGGCGGCTTATCTGCTCAGCGAGGCCGCCCGCGCCCACAGCCTGACCTTCAGCATCCCCTTCTCCCGCATCCAGCTGGCGGACTACCTCAACTGCGACCGCAGCGCCCTTTCCCGGGAGCTGAGCACCATGCAGAGGGAAGGGCTCATCGATACCTACCGCAGCAGCTTCAAGCTGCTGGAGCCGGACGCCCTGCAGCAGATGGTGCAATAAAACCCTCTCAGGCGCTTCGCGCCAGCTCCCCCGAGGGGGGAGCTTTATGCAAGTTTTCAGAACAGTCTGCCTTCTCCGGCAGAAGAGCAAGTGTTCCCCTCTGCCGAGAAAAGCTCCCCCTTTCGGGGGAGCTGGCATCGCACAGCGATGACTGAGAGGGTTATTTTATCAATAAGGAGCGATAAAGCAATGTCCAAGCCTGTTCTCTGGATCGTGATCCCCTGCTACAACGAGGAGCAGGTGCTGCCCATTACAGCACCCATGTTTCTGGAAAAGATCCACAGTCTGACCGCACAGGGGCTGGTCAGCGATAAAAGCCGGGTGCTCTTTGTCAACGATGGCTCCCGCGACAAAACGTGGGAGCTGATCCAAGGCTTTGCCGCACAGGACGAGCACTATATCGGCATCTCCCAAAGCCGCAACCGCGGCCACCAGAACGCCGTGCTGGCGGGGCTGATGGAGGCGCTGCACAGCGACAGCTGCGACATTACCATCTCCATTGACTGCGACGGTCAGGACGACATCAACGCCATGGACGAGATGGTGAAAAAATATCTGGACGGTGCCGAGGTGGTGTACGGCGTGCGCAGCCGCCGGGACACCGACACCTTCTTTAAACGGTTCACCGCCGAAGGCTTTTATCATGTGATGAACGCCTTGGGCGCGGATATCGTGTTCAATCACGCAGACTACCGCCTGATCAGCACCCGCGTGCTGGAAAGCTTTGCGGATTACAAGGAGGTCAACATCTTTTTACGCGGCATGGTGCCGCTGGTGGGCTTTGCCCACGATGTGGTCACCTACGAGCGCCACGAACGTCTGGCCGGTGAGAGCCACTACCCCCTGAGCAAGATGCTGGCGCTGGCCTTTGACGGCATTACCAGCCTTTCCAACAAGCCTATCCGCATCATCACTGGAGCGGGCATCGTGGTGAGCCTTGTCAGCTTTATCGGGGTCATCTGGGCCATCGTGTGCGCTGCCATGGGCAGCAGCGTGGCAGGCTGGGCCTCCACCGTCTGCATCGTCTGCTTTATGGGCGGCGTGCAGCTGGTGTGTCTGGGCGTGATCGGCGAGTATATCGGCAAGATTTATATGGAGACCAAAGCCCGCCCGCGCTATATCATCTCGGAGCGCACATGGGCTCCCTACGAAAGGAAATATCACGGATGAGTAAGCAAAGCTGGAAGGGCAGCACCCTTCTGAACCCGGAGCCGCCGGTACTGGTATCCTGCGGTGGGCTGGAGAAGCCCAACCTTATCACCATCGGCTGGACAGGCACCATCTGCACCCAGCCCAGCATGGTATCCATCAGCGTGCGCCCGGAGCGGTACAGTCATCAGCTGTTGTGTGAACGCGGGCAGTTCGCCATCAACCTGCCCACCGAAAAGCTGGTGCGCGCCATCGACTGGTGCGGTGTGAAGAGCGGCCGCGACGTGGACAAGTTTGCCGCCTGCGGCCTGCACGCAGCACCCGGCAGCGTGCTGGCCGACTGCCCGGTGCTGGAGGAAAGCCCGGTCAATCTGGAATGCCGCATCACCCAGCGCATCCCGCTGGGCAGCCACGACCTGTTTTTAGCCGAGGTGGTGGCCTGCGATGTGGACGAGAGCCTGCTGGACGAAAAAGGCAAGCTGTGTCTGGACAAGGCAAACCTCATTGTGTACAGCCACGGGGAGTATCTGGCGCTTGGCAAAAAACTGGGCACCTTTGGTTACAGCGTGCGGAAGAAAAAGCCCGCAAAGCACAAAAAATAATCCATCATGCAAAAAGGAACCCTCTGCAAAGTTTTTGCTTTGAGAGGGTTCCTTTTTTACGGGATCAAGTCCGGGCAGGCCGCGGCTTTATCAATGCAGCTTCAGCATGGCAGCCTCATATTTTTGATACCAGCTGCCCATCCATTTCAGTATTTTTTCACTTACCCTTGCTGTTATCTTTTGAATACTCTTTTCGTAAAGCAGGCTGAGCGCAAGTGCCGCAAGCAGCCAGCCAGCTGCGTACAAAAAGACCCATAAAAACAGATGGGCATACCCATACCGGTTAAAAATGCAGTGCCAGAGATAGGGTCTTGTATAGGTTCGCAGCAAAATGTTTTCATGGATGATATAGATCAGCATGGAACACTTTGCAATGTGATTTACCCTTTTATTTTTAAAGTGGTTCTTTCTGGCCAGCCCAAACGCCGCAATGGCGATCAGGATCAAAAAAAGATTAAAATTGCTCACCCATCGCAAAAGCTGATCCGACAGCGCAGCGATCTTCAATCCAAGCAGGTCGGTCAGAATCACGATGCCCACTGCCCCCGCCGCACCGCACAGCAGCAGGATGCTATTCACTTTTGTACTGGAATACAGTTTCATGCAATAGCGCTTGATGTAGGCAACGATCAGATATACGCTGATCCAGAGAAGCAGCATATTCGGAAAGAAAAACCTGCTTTCTATAAAGTTAAAGCCGATATACAGTACCGCCAATACAGAAACCACCTTCAGATGTTCTTTTTGCGTCATCGCGGCGATCAGACGGTTCAAATACGGATGGATGGGATAGAATAGCAGATAGCAGGTCAGATACCAGTTATTTGCAAAGAGCGTTGGGAAAAGCGAAAAAATGAAAAGTTTACCGCTTACCTCACCCCGGAGCAAAAGCGTTATTCCAAGGAACAGGACGGAGATCACCCAGATATCCAGCAGCATTCCCATCATTTTCTTGCCGGACGCTTTTGTGTTGTCCAGCAAAAACCATGCAGAAGCAACGAAGAAGATCCAGTTCCCCAGCGCGCCAAAATGCCGCATGACCGCTAAAAGCAGAACTGTTACGTTGGTCGTTGCATGGGTACAATCCAGAAGGTAGTCGCTATACGGAATATATTCATTTTCTGTTATCAGTGTCAGCACCACATGGCTGATTACGATCAGAATGACCGCAATGATCTTTAAAAGCTCAACGCCGGAATCCCGCATTCTGCTTTTGTCCGCAAAAACTTTTTGTTCCATGATCTCACCCTTTCTGTTTTCGCCTTTTTCAGGCGATTTATGTATTTTATTTTACCATAAATATTTCTACTCTGCAACGCTCTGAAGCACCCAAATACTGAACATTTCAGCCCTTTGAAGTTCGGTGAAATCGGGGTTATTAGTAACATAGTAGAAACACGCAAAAAAGGCCCTTCCAGCTTGAACCGGAAGGGCCTTTGTCATGGTTAGGTTTTGGCGGCGTAGTCAAGGGAAATCCAGCCAGCACCGCTTTTCAGTTTGCCCCACTTGGCCGCACCTTTGCCGGTGCTTTCAGCCACGATGGTATAAATACCGGGCTGGATGTAGCCGGTTGCACCGTAGTTTGTGCCGGGGCCTTTACGGATATTCAGGTTGGTGATCTTCACCCGCACAAGATAAGGGGTCACGGTGGCCCCTGTGGTGCCGCCTGTGGGCTTTTCTGCGGTTGGGGGTGTAACTACTACCCCACCACCATTGGAAGCGCCCTGAAGCCTTCTGTTGACTTCTGCGGCAATCTCCCCGTGTCTGGAATAAAGATATTCCCCCGGACAGGCTTTGTTGGCGAAGTCACGATGAACGGTCATGTTGCATCCGTTCCGATGGTTCACACGGTCATTCTTGTTCGTACTCCATACCAACTTCTTGATCCCGTTCCGCTTGCAAATATCCGTTACCAAATCCAACAGGGCCGCATAAGCCTTGGCGGTGACGGCGTAAGGGTGGGTGGTGTCGGAAGCAACTTCAATGGTGATTGCCCGGTTGTCATTGGTGCCGTTGCTGGAACACCAAGAACGATCCTTTTCATCCACGGAAAGGCCAATGGAACCATCCTTACCAACAACATAGTTGGCGGAACATTGCCGGTCTGTGGTGGCGAAATAATCACACCCCTGTTTTGCTGTCCATTGCCCAACGATACAATGAATCGTGATGGTGTCAATGGCGTGGTTCCGGGGGCTGGTTTTGTTTTTCGTGATCCGGGTATAGGTTGCAAGGCTGGAATTACTCATTTTCGGTATCTCCTTTCACTTGAAGAATGGCTTTGAACTTGGTGAAGGCTTCACCAATGTATTTGCAAGAAACCATCAGGACAGCGCCCACAATAACCAAGTCTGCAAAAATTTCTGTGTATTCCTCCGGGATTGCCCACCCAAGCTGATCAGCATAAATGGGAAGGGTGGTGATTGCCACACACAGCAAGGTCAGGCCCACAACGAAGGTGGCAACCTTCAGCCCGGAATTGATCATCTTCTGTTTGTCGAAAGGCTGAAGCAAAACCTTGATGTTGTAGTAAAGGGAAAAGGCCACATTGGACAGGTACGCACACAGGAAGATCAGCATGGCCCACCCAATATTGATCAGGTTGTTCAAAACAGCGTTCAGCATGGTTCAAATCTCCTTTGCATCGTTATAAATTTCAGGGCCGTACAGTTTCCGAAGTTTAATCCGGTTTTCGGCCTTGGCTTTGGAATAGTAAAACCCGGTTGCGGTTGCCAATTCAGCAAATATGGCGGGGATCAAATAGGCCAGCGGTTCAAGGTTTTCAGTTTTCCAAACCATGATAAGGGTGAAGGCCGTAACCCCAACGGTTACGGCCCCCACCACATACAGGATCAGCTTGGAAAACTCAATCTTTTGCTTTCGGGATGTTCGGCGGCTCACGCATCAACACCACCTGCAAGCCCATCAAGGCGGTGGTGGGCGGATTTGGCGGACTGTTCCACGGCCACAAGGCGTTCCCGCAATTCCTGAACTTCACCCTTGACATTCTTCATGTCAGATTTGATTTCGGACACTCCATCCCCGATGTTTTCCAGCTTCACAATCACGGTGGTAAGCTGGGCGGTTTCCTCGGCGGTGTCTTTCTTATCGTTGCGCTTCAGGTTGGAAATACCGGAATACAAGGCAAAGGAAACCGAAAGAACAGAAATTACAATAGACAATTCAAGCGTCATGTTTACCTCCTATCAGGCCCCGATCAGGGCGGCAATATAGCGCAAATCCTCAACAGGGCCGTTGTAGAAGTCATGATTCCAAATCCAATGATCTTCCTGTTCCGGGCGCTTGTACTTCTGACAAAGGGCATCTTCCCAAATCTTCCCCCACCGGGCCTGATACCCGGCATCACGCTTTTCCAGCTTGGGAATGATCCGGTTCAACAGTTCGCCCCGTTCCTGCCCCATGCCATCATCATTCTGTGTGAAGAAGTCATAGGCGTTTTGGCTGGTGGCCGAACACACCGGAAGATCATTCAGGATCAAAAAACCACCCTGACCATTCAGGGTGGTTCCATACGGAATGTTCACTTGTCCGCAAATCGCCTTGAACCTTGCCCGTTTACGGCAAACATAGGTTTTATACTCCATCCGTGCTTTCCTCCCACCCGTACACACCGGGTTCCCACACATTGGAATCCACCGTGGAAATCCAATGCTTTTCCTTATGGCTCACCTTTGCCCCCTTGGAATAAGCGTCATGCGCTCCCACCGGTTGGCTCCATTCGGGCCATTCTTCAGCGGGATCACTCGTTTTGCTCCACAGGCTGGAAGCCGTGTCCGGTGTCCAATCCGCTTGGGAAGTATGGGCCTGAACGCACTTGTAAAGGGTTCCGTTATACCGGCGAATCTGCCCCACCGTGTAGCCAACAGGGAAAGCCCATTCAGCGAACAAATCAGCGTGTTCCGCCGCCGTTTCAGCGTCAATGCTCCCGGCTTCCGCCAAGGTTACAAAGACGATTCCACCGGCTTCCGTGGCCTTGGTGATCTCGCTTCCTGCGTCCGTCTGTTCCAAACTCACCGTTTCCAGTTCATCCATAGCGGCACGGCCCAACAAATGGTAAGCTACACCCTCAAAAACAATGCCCGAAGCGTCAGGCTCCGGGCAAAGGACATAGCAACCATTTTCGGCTTTTTTGATGTAGTTCAGGTTCTCGGTCAGGCCGATACCGGCCCCGGCTTTGATGATTCTAAACATTGTCCACCTCCGAAAAAGATTGCATGGTAAAGCCGCCGCAACCTTAACAACCGTCCATGATCGTTGAAGTTCCGGTAATAGGCGCTTTGGCACTCCATGTATTGTTCTATGTCAAAGAAGGATCGTTTTCCCTCTTTGAACTCTTTGTGAAACAGCTTCAGCTTTCGCCTTGCCCGTTTCACTCCATCCCGGCTTCCATTCACCTTGATCTTGCCGGTTTCGGTAAGGGTGAACCGTGCTTTACAGAACCGGAATGGCTTTGTAAGCGGGATCACCTTACACTTACGCTTGTTCACTCGGATTCCAGCGGCTTCAAATCGCCTTACAATTTCATGGCCCATCAGCTTTGCTTCATCCACCGTGGGAAAGAAAGCATAGTAATCATCCATGTAATGACCGGCGCAATGAACACGGGCCTGACACTTGATCCATTGGTCAATTTTACTTGGTAACGCCACCATTTCCTGTTGGGAAGGCTCCACGCCCAAAGGCATCCCCCGGCCCGGTGTCGGGCATGGGGAATACTGGATTACAGTATCAGCCAAGTTTTGAAGTTCAGGATTCAAAATCAATTCCCGGTGCCGCTGATATAATAGGGCGTGGGAAGCGTTTGGAAAGAACCCTTTCAAATCCAACAGCAACACAGCACCTTCCCGGCCATAGCGCCGGTAATGCCATCCAAGCTGTTGTTTGATCCGTTTGAACTGCCAATGAAGGCCCTTTCCTTTTTGGCTTGCCCCGTTGTCATAGATCATGGAAGGTGAATATAGCGGGATCAGAACTTCATTGCAAAGGGTTTTGTGGATTTGTCGATCCGTAATATGTGGGGCATCTATCGGGCGGATTTTGCCCCGTTCCCGAAGGATGAAATGGGAACAGGCTTTGGGTTTCCATTGCTGTTCCAATACCGTTCGCCGCCGTGTTGCCGTACCAGAAAACAGGTGGCCTTCAAAGTTTTGAACACTTTGCTTCCACCGCACCCCGTTACAGCACTTTTTCCCATAGAAGAACATCTTCCGGTAGGAAAAGACTTTATTCATCGGCCCAAGGCTATTACACCGGGCCTGTTTCCGTTCCAACCGCTTTGCTTTGCGGCGCTGGAACCTTGCTTCATGCCGTTCTTGGCTTGTCATAATAAAAGTATTCGCCCCTCGTACAAATATCTTGTAGGGTGCCGTCTAAATTGCTTTGCCCTCACACATGAAATGGGATAAGGCACATTCACCCACCATGCAAGAAGCGTCCGTGTAAGGGCATCAAAGGGCAGTTTTAGGGATTGAAACCCAAGGAAGTACAACTCCTTTTACATCGGTCGTCTTTCACCTGAAAAGCCGTTTGCCTTCTGTTACTACATTTGACCGTGTATATTTGCAAAATCCGGGCCGCACACCAGCACAGTAATTGGCATTGTTATTGTTGTTGTTGCCATCCGTGTTGACATTCTGGAAATTATTGTTGTTGTTGTAATTAGGGGAACGAAGCCACCACCACACCGCCAACAGGCTCATTATCAGTTGCACACCTAATGGGAAATTATTTCTGTTTTGCTGTTACATTTTTGATCGCCCCTTTCAGAAGTTCGTTTTCTTTGTCGATCAGTTCACCCAAGTTTTGGGCCATCTTATCCAGTTTTTCCATTGCATCCTGTGACTTCACCGGGTTCCCCTTGGAAGTGGTAAAGGCCCCTTCCGGGTTCTGGTTCAGAATCAGGTAAACATGGGTCAAGCGAACATCCAGCGCCATCAGGGAAGCCCGTGCTTCAAGAAGATGGGCCTTCCTCATTTCAATGCGCTGGTTGTCCGAAGGAAAGATACTATTGGCCTTCTCCGCATGGTCGATGATCTCACCGGCCAGCTTTGCCACCGGCTCCGCAATCAACCGGGAATACCGGGCTGAAAGACGGGTCAGGAAGTTCAGGGTTTCAACATAAATCTGATTGGCCGTGTTGATGAACTCGGCCTTGCTTGTGGTTCTCTTTTGCTTCAGGACAGACATTTTCAGTTATACCCCTTTGGGTGAATTATCGACACTGATCGTTCCTTCCGCCTTTTCCACTTCTTCCAAGTGTTTCAGAAGAACAAATTCAATGTAATTGGTAATGGATCGGTGTTCACGGGTTGCAAGCGCCCCGATCTTGTCAAAGACTTCATCAGATAGGCGCAAGGTGAAAACACGCTTGTTTGTTGCCATACAATACCCCCTTCAAACAGGCTTATGGATATTGTATGGCTGATTTTGTCCGGTGTATGCACTCAAAAGACAGTCAAATGATAGCACTTTGCCGGAAAACCCCCATTTTCAAAAAATCGTCGGGCGGCTTACGCCGCCATTATTATTTTTATTTGGGGTTCCCTCCCGGAACCGCCGCCTTGCGGCGGCGGGATGAGGGCGGGATCATCCTGCGGGGGATTAGGCGGCAAAGCCGGGCCGCACACCAGCACAGTAACTGGCACTGCGATTGTTGCCGTTGCCATCCGTGTTGACACACTGGAAACGATAGTTGGTGTTGCAACGAGGGGAACGAAGCCACCACCACACCGCCGTGGACACGGCGGAATGATTATAGGCTACTCTACTATTACCGGCTTTGTAGTAATCGTATTGTGCCTGATAATTCTGTTCATAGCTATTTGCATAGCTTCTTGTTCCGAACACTTCAAATTCAGCAAGCAAGAACAAGTAATCGGTGGTGGCCGTTACATAAGTCTGAACATTGCCGCCACCGTTGGCGGTATTATCGGTGTACTTGGTCACGGGTTGCATAACCGCCCTCAAATCGGCGGGAAGCGCCGCCATCAAGCTATTCGCCAACGGGCTTGTGGGGGTGTTACTGTTGCCCAATACAGTTTTTCTCATGTGTGAAGCGTTCCAACCGCCGCTGTTCGTCTGACTGGTATTCATGCGGAAACCATCACCGGTGTTGTTAT
The DNA here is from genome assembly GCF_040096515.1 of Faecalibacterium tardum. NCBI lineage: Bacteria > Bacillati > Bacillota > Clostridia > Eubacteriales > Oscillospiraceae > Faecalibacterium > Faecalibacterium tardum. The sequence continues at coordinate 19,755 of NZ_JBBMEO010000012.1, forward strand.
AATTGCTATCACACAAAGCAACTGCCGTGGAACCGATCTTCCCGATCTGGAAGTGAATCTTGTTCGCACCTTCCTTGGCGGAATTGTGGTTGAAGCCCAAAATAAAGGCGTTCACGGTCAAGTTGCTGAAAGTGTAATTCCTCACGGTGCCATTCAGAACGATGGATTTCACATCACCAACGGCCCAATAGTTGGCCCCCAAACCTGCGGAACTGACTTCCCGGATGGTTGCCCAACTGTTATCGTTCAGAACCTTGGTGGGCAATGTCACTTCAACGGAACAGGTCTTATTGGCCGGGGCCGTGTGGTTGGTGCCAGCGGCCACGCTGACGGTGATTGTGGCGCTTCCTTTGGCCTTTGCGGTAACAGTTACCACCGAACCGGAAACACTCACAGAAGCCACCGTGGGGGCGCTGGAAGTGGCCGTAATCTTACCATCACCCGCCCTTGTCACGGTGATGGTGTCCGTGGTCTTTGCGGCGGTCAGTTTGATGGAAGTCTTATTCAAAGACAAACTACCAGCGGCCTTGGCAATGCTCCAAGCAACCGTTTTGGCCCCGGTGCTTCCATCAGCCCACTTGTAGTTCGTTTTCGGCGTGAAGGTGGCATTGTAGGAACCAGCGTTCGTGCCGCTGGTAGTTCCTCCAAGCGTCATTTTCCCGCTGTCATAGTTGTTCCAAGCGGGGCTTTGGGCCGAACCGGTATAAGTAAGGCTGTTGCTCTGCGTGGGGATCGTCATGGTGGCGGCGTTGATCGTCCAAGTCACTTCCTTGGCGGTCTGCGTACCGTCTGCCCACTTATACTTCCCTTTAGGGGTGAAAGTGGCCGTGTAGGTTCCAGCATTGGTGCCGGTAGTCACGCCGCCCAAGGTCAGCGCATCGGGGTTATAAGCGTTCCAAGAAGGGCTTTGGGCCTGTCCGTTATAGGTCAGGGTGCCATTCTGCGAAGGAAGAACATTGATGGTATAGACGATACCGGACACAGCATCCAAGGCCGCATTTGCGGCATCCTGTGCGTTCTGTGCGGCTTCCACACAGGTTCCGATCTGGTTCAACAGATACGGGTGGGCGGTCTGATCAAGGTTGTGTTCGCTCACCTTGTTTTGGGCCGTACCTTTGGGATCATAGTTCATGCTGGGAAGCTGTTCGGCGGGAACCTTACCATCCACCAGATCAGCCTTCCCGGATTGACCTTTCTGAAGGGCTTCAACGGCATCCGCATTGGCCTTCATTTGGGTATCAATCTTATCCATGTTTTCATTCTGAACCCCTACATCATAAAATTCAGATTCAAGGGGTTTAGTCAGCTTGTAGTTGGTTGTTTTATTCGCCATTCTTCAAAACCTCGTTTCTCAACTGATTATGGGTATAGGCGGCAAGCTGGGCATGGGTGAACCGCCCAAGTTCCGCATGGGTGTTATAAAGCTGAAGCAAGGTCACAACCATGTTTTGGGGAACAACCCGGTTCAGCAAAGATTCAACATCATTGAAGTTGTTCTTTGCGGCCAACCCGATTTTCACAAGAAGCTGATAGGTGCCTTCTTCCACATCAGCGGAATAGTTACCCTTCCCGCACAGCGTTTCAAGGATGTTCCGAAGCTGGGGCAAGGTGTACGGAAGTTCTTCATTGATCCGGGTCAGAATACGGAACCGGCGATCTTCAAGGCTGTCTGTTCCTTTGGGCGTAATTCCCAAAATCTTTTCCCATCGGGAAAGGCCCATGTTTCCAGCGGTGGGAATGAACTGGTTATCAAGAAGATCATCCGTGGTGTTCCACGCCTTTTCAATTTCCGGCTGTTCGCTCCCCATGATCCCCTGAAACTCCGCATAATCACGAATGACATAGGGAAGATAATCAATCAGTTTGCGTTCCATGCTCCCGCCCCCCTTATCCGTTGATCACGATGGTTCCCGGCTCAATGGTTCCCAAAACCGGGATGTGGTCAAGGGTCAGGGTACAGTTCGCCGCTTCACCGTTGATCTTGGTGTTGGCAATATCCAGAATACCGGTGATTCCCAACAGGCGGCTTTCCACCTGACTGATACGAACCACAAGGGCTTCATTCTGGTCTGCCCAACTTTGGGCCAGTTCCAAGAAGTAACCGTTGATTGCTTCCGTGACATAGGCGGAAACATCATCCCAACTCCATTCCCGCTGATAGTACAAATCGAAGGAAAGGTTGATGGTATCTTCACCCACGCCTTCAACCCTCACCACATGGCCGATGGGGGCAATGCCCACACCTTCACCGGCGTTCTGAAGTGGGTCAACTGCGGTCTGCACCTGATCCACAAGGGCTTCCGAAGGCTTCTTGAAGGAACTGTTGATGATCACCAGCTTCACGGTTCCGCCCACGGTTAGCTTGCTATTGGCTCCCGCCGCATACACGGCATTCAACCACGCCTTGATTTCCTCGGACACACCAGAAAGGCCGCTGATCCAAGTGTCGGTTCCCGTGGGCGGGATCAGCTTGGCCGGGTTCAAATCGCTGTTCCAAACCCGATATACCTTCACACCGCCCACGCCGGGAATGGCGTTCACCTTTTCCAGATAATCCGCACGGTTGCCGCCGAAGGCTTGGGCGTTCAGGCTATCCATGTAACGCTGTCTGAAAATCTCGGTATCTTCTTCATCCTCACCGGGGATCACCACGGCGGAAATGGAACAGGTTTCAAGCCCGTCCACATACTCAATGGGAATCACCGTTCCGGTGTAGTCATTACCGGCTTCACCAGCGGTTTCACAGGTGATTTCATACTTACCACTTCCACGGTCAGCCGAAACATAATAGTTCAGTTCTCCAATGGAAAAGCGGGTGTTCATGGGAAGGTGCAAGGTGGTTGGTGTAATGCTCAACTGCAACACGGCGGAGCTTGCCGGTTGCGGTTTCAGCCCCCTTTCTGCCGCCCTCAAAATGAGATAAGGGCGGGTTGCGGTGTCTGCAAAGGTTTCATTCAGCACCGTATCAAGGGCAATATAAAGATTCTGCAATTCCACGGCGGCGGGGGCATCACCGCACCAAACCAACGAACCTTCACGGGTGTCCAAATTGCCATTGATAGAAAGCGCCTTCTGAAGCATCCGGGAAAGGATTGCTTCATAGGTCTGTGCTTCATACATCAGATTTCAACCCCCAATTCTGCATTGATTTCGCCAAAAATGCTGACCACCGTGAAGGTAGTCAGCACTTTCTTTTTGTTCACCGTAAATTCAAAGTTCTGAACCGCCGTGATCCTATCATCCTGAAGCAAGGCTTCACGAACCCGGCGTTCAATTTCGGGAATACAGTATTCCACATCTTTCCCGATCAGATTATGAAGTTCAACCCCATAATCCCAAGAATGGATCAACCATTCATAGCGTTCTGTGTTCAGGATCAGAAAAACCGCCTGTTCCACAGCTTGGATTTCATCAATGGTGCCGATGATGGTCAGGTTGTTGTGGTTCATCCTGAAAGTACGGCTTGGAAGGGTTTCAATGGTGAAATCCTGTTTAATATCATCCTGCACTTGCGGAATCATCATCAAGCCCCCTTTACTCGGTCAATAACCACGAATTTCTTTCCTTGCTGAACCCGGATCAGAAGCACCTTTTCACCGACCTTCAAAGCGTTGTGAACCTTGAAGGTTTTCTTGCCAACATAGGCGTGTTTGTGGGCTTCATAAGCCGCCGCACCGGAACCACCGCCTTTGTCCTCGGTGCTGTGGTTCACCGTCATATCAACTTCAAAATCAGTCACATTCCGGGTCAGGATCAGCATTTTGGAAGTGTAGATGGATTTCTGATCCACCTGAATTTTCAAGGGTGAAGCGGAAAGGACAGTTCCAAACAGGATGTTCACCGGTTTCCCGGCTTCCACAGCTTCCACCGCCGCCCGTTTTACCACTTCAACAGGATTAGGCAATAAATTCACCCCCGATCAGGTCAAGTTCCATCATGTGTTCATCACCCCTGAAGGTATGGGTGACTTTGTTCACCACCATGTAATTGTTGGTGACAATATCGCCAAGGTTCAGGGCCACCACCACGGCGCTTCCAGCACGAACCCGCACATCACCGAAAGCGTTCTGAATGGTCAGCTTGCGGGTTTTCTGATCGTACAGCTTCAACAGGGCATCCGCCTTGGCGGAAGCGCCCGTTTTGGTCTGAACTTCTTCAAAATACTGAAGAACACCCCATTGGTTCATTTTCGCCCCGTCCTGTGCAATGAACAATTCCCGCTTACCGGTTTTTTCATCGTTATAGGCCAGCTTGATCTTGTTATAGGTCTGTTCATCAATGCTGGATTCATAGCTGAAGTTTTCCCCGGTTTCTTCATCAATCAGAAGGTTCAGCTTCATGGTATTGATGTTCTTCAGGGTCAGCTTCCCGGCATCGTCATACAGAACATAAAGCTGTTTGGTATTCATCAGGGTTTCATCAAGGGCGCTCTGGATCATATCAAACAGGGTTTGGTTTTCTTCCACGATGGTTTCAAGGGTATAACCGGTATCTTCCACCGTGCCAAGGTTCAACCGGAAATCTGTTGCAATGCGCTTCAGAAGGTCGGAAGCCTTCAGCCCTTCTTCCGTGATGGTGTCCTTGTTCTTCAGATAGCGCAACTGATCATAGGCCACAACATCAATGGTGCCGCCCTTGTCACGCTTTTTCTTGAACACAAACCCATAGAACATGGCGGTTCCGTTCACAGTCAGCTTCACCGGATCACCTTCAGCAAAGTTCAGCCCCGGCCCCTTGACAACGGTGAACTCTAACTTGCCGGGGGTTCCCTTGCGTTCCAAGGTCAACTTTGCGCCTTCCTCGACAACGGGGAATTGAATGGTGCTGTTATGCTGGATGAACAATTCAACTGCCAAACGGAATCACCCCTTTCAGGAAGGCAAAGTAAGAACCTGACCGGGATAGATCAGGTTCGGGTTCTTGATTTTGTCCTTGTTCAGATTATAGATTTTCGTGTAATCGGCCCCGTTGCCCAACTGCTTCTTGGCAATGTTCCAAAGGCAATCACCAGATTTCACCGTATAGGTGGCGGCTTTCGGGGCCGTTGTGGTGGGCCGGGGTGCCGCCTTAACCGTTGCGGTGGCGGTTCCCCCGGAAGTTTTGGCCGGTTGCACGGCCACGGTCTTGGTGCCATAGGCTCTGTACTGTTTCAGGTTGATCTTCACCTTCACATCAAAGCCTTCACCGGCATCATCGGTGATTTCATAGGTTTCAAGGCCAACGGTCAAATTGGTGTAATGGAACATCCCGCCACCGGGCTTCTGCCGGTTCAGGATGAATTGGAACGGGGTCTTGCTCACCTTCAGCCGTTCAAACAAGGATAGGTAATAGGCGGCGCTTTGCGCCCCACCGTTGCTGAAGGGATAGGACACTTGGGGAAGAACCAATTCAAAGGACACATCCGAAAGGCCAGCGGCCTTCAGAATGTTGATTTCTTCCCCGTTGATCAGGGTCATGGTCTTGTTCTGGTTATTGATCTTCACCGTCACCTTGGAAGGGGTGATGGGCATAAGCGTTCCCGCCATATACAGTTTATACGCCATTACTCATGCACCCCTTCTTCAGAAACTTCCAGCTTTTCAGCAAAGTCATTGGCCCAAGCATCCATGATCCCATCCAAATCAGCATCTTTGGAAATGTGGTTTTCATTGTGCTGTTCAACCTTGATTTCAGCGGTAGTGAACCGGTTGATTGCTTCACGCTCCGCAATGTCACGAAGATAGGCCAAATCTTCTTCAGCAATATCCAAGGCATCAGCGGTGGCCGCTGTGTTGTTTGCAATATCGCCGGTGTTCCCGTAAATGCTATCAAGATCATTGCCAAGGTTGAAGGCATCCAAAGAATCAGCCCCCATAGAATCCAAGGCGGAAAAATCAAACATACCGGAAACCTTATCGGCCACACCATCACCCCAAGCGGCACCGGAAGCAAAAGCATCAGCGGCCCAACCATCTTGGAAGGTGTCAAAGGTAGACATTCCTTCATTGAAGGCATCGGCAACGCTTTTATATTCCTCAACATTCCCATAGGCTTCAGCGGACTTGGCCGCATATTCGCTTGCTTTGCTGGTGATCCCGGAATAGTCGAACTCAACGAAGGGCAACTTGTTCAGGGCTTCACAAATACCGGCCACAACTGTAAGGGCCGTAGAAAGAAGGTTATAAAACCATCCCTGAACATTGGAAATGACATTATGGAAGGCGGTTCCGATATTGGAAGCACAAGCCCCCAAAGCGTTCCAGATACCCAAGGCAATATTCGCCACGGACAGGCCAAGGTTTTTGAAGAAGGAAATCACAACCATGATTCCCCCGCAAATCACACCGAAGCCGCTATTTGCAATTCCGGTGAACTTGGCAACTGCCGCACACGCCGCATAGATAGCCGCAATGACGGCGATAATCAGAAGGATGATCCATGTAAGGGGGCAAGCCAAAAGCGCCGCATTTAGACCCTGCTGGGCTACCGTAGCGGTGAAAGTGGCTCCCGCTTCCATAGCAGTTGCCGCCGCATGAACGGCCTTGGCCGTTGCCTGAATACCCATAATGGCATTTGTCACCAGCGCCACACCGTTATAAATCAGCATAGCGGCCACAATACCCATGATGATAGGCTGAATCCAACTCCAATTATCAACAATCACCGAAGCAACGGAAATCAGAATATCCAATAGCGAAGAAGCCACATTTGCAACCCCCGCAAGCCCATTGATCAGGGCCGTGGTAACTTGCTGGAACTTGGTGCTATTGGCAATCTGGTTGATCTTGGTCAGGATCGGGGCGAACATGGAAAGGGCTTTATTTTTCATCCCGGCCCAAATCTGCGCCCAAGTCTTGGGCATGGAATCGAACTTTGCGTTGGTTTCATCCGCCATAGCAAACATGGCGTTCTTCACCACTTCAGCCGTTACCTTGCCTTCCTGTGCAACCGTCTTGATGGAACCTTCTGCAATCCCCATATACTTTTCAATAGCTCTTGCGATACCCGGCGCACCGTCCAGAATGGAGTTCAGTTCTTCACCACGAAGCGCACCCGCCGCCATTGCCTGTGTAAGCTGGATCATGGCGTTGCTTTGCTCTTGGGCCGTAGCGCCGCCAATAACAAACTGCTTGTTCACCTGCTCCATGAAGGCAATGACCTGATCCATATTACCACCGAAGGCGTTACCAGCGTTCAGGCCAAGTTTCGCAACGGCGGAAGCGGTATCAAAGTAAACGGATCGGGAACGCTGGGCGGAAGCCATGATCTTCTGTTCCAACACATCCACGGAACCGCCATCATCCACCAGCAGATTCAACCGGGCCTTGGTGCTTGCCAATTTATCCGAAATGTTCTGCACCTTATTGATCCCGACGATACCACCAGCGGCAACGGCAATTTTCTTGATGGTGGACAGAAGTCCATTGGCGGAATTGTTACCCCCACGAATGGAATTATTGAACTTTTGCTGTTCATTATTGGCGTTCCTGATATTTTCTTCAATGGCATCAAAGGCGGTTCCCGCTTTCGCCCATTCTTCACGGGCTTCCCGGATTGCCGCCGTGTCAACGGCTCTACCGGAAGCCTGTTGCATGGATTCAAAGGTGTTCAGCACAACACCCATAGCCTTGTGCATACTCTGAAGGGGGCTGGTAACACCATCATAAAGGGCAATAGCGGTTCGGATAGTTCCCACAGGGATCACCACCTTTCTTGGAGAATGGCCGGGGCCTTAATGGTGTCGGCCCCGGCGCTGTTTGCGTTCAATTTCCTTCTGCTTCTTCTTTTCAGCTTCCACCCGAACATCAATGGCCGCAATGATGAAGGCCCGTTCACGGCGGGGCAAAGCATAAAAGGCGGAAGGTGTCAAATGAAGTTCGTGAAGGCAATAGTAAGCAATGTTCGCTTCACCATCACCTTCACAGATTAGTTTTTTGCTTCATCAACCTCATCCTGCATGGTGGTATCAAAACCACACACTTCCTGAATCTTGGTCAGGTATTCGGCATATTCGCCGGGGGTCAGCATGGTTTTCAGAAGGGCATCAGCGCCCATGACCTTGTAGCTGTCCTGAAGTTCCTTATCATTCAGATTGGGGAACACGGTACAAGCCACGGCCAGCTTGCCAAGGTAAAGATCATAGTCGGTTTCCTTCTGATACTGGTTCTTCTTGCCGGGAACCGGAACACGCTTGGCACAGGACTTCCGAAGGGCTTCATCCTCAGTGCCGGTGATGGTCTTGATCTCCCAAGGAATGGGGTTGCCATCCTCACCCAAGAAGCGTTTGGAAGCAACAAACTTGATGTTCTCAACGGGAACGGCGTTTTCAGCCAAAAAAGCGGACAGGCTCATTGTTTTTTCCTCCTATATTTTGATACGAAAAAAGGCCCCGGCCCCTACCGAAGTAAGGCCGGGGCGCTCTGCTTACTGCATACCGGCCAAAAGGCTGAAGGTTTCGGGCATCTCGAAATCTTCAAAGGTGAAGTCCATATCTTCATCCAAGTATTCCGCATCAGCATCAAACTTGGCAAGCAAGCCGCCATCCATATTGCAATCCTTCAGGATCACGGTCTGACGGCCCACGGAAGAAGTGGGATCTTCATTTGTCACCTGAATGTCAAAATAGACATCCTCGCCGGTGTCCTTATAACGCTTCATCAGCTCACGGAAGATGGAAGTGTTATAGTGGAAGGTGGCGGAACCCGTACCCTTCCAGCCGGTGGCCTTATTGCCCTTGCCGGTCTTGCCCAAAATGGGAACTTCCGTTTTGTTCTTCTCAAAGTTGGCTTCAAGGTTGATAGCCTGCATGAAGTTGTAACGGTTATCCCCGATGGTCACGAAACATTCAGCCAAGGAAGCGGAAACAGCATCCTTGGCGTTCATGATGGTTCTATCTGCCATGATGGTTGTACCTCCTTACTGAACATAGACGGTCATATAAAGCTGTTCCATAGCGTTCACGGGGGTCACATAATCAGTAACCACCACGGATTTCTTGGTATCGCCCTTTTCAACCGTCACATTTTCGCCGCTGAAGTTCTCAATGGCCCGAATATCCTGAAGTTCCGTGTGGTGCTTCACAATATCGTTCCAAAGGGAAATCCGGCCAGCGGCATCATTGGGAACCTTGCCAAGATACTTCTTGCCGAACAGAACGGCAATATCATTGGCGATCTGATCCAAAACTCGGATCGTCTGGTTGCTGGAAAAATCGCTGGACTTTTCATCCGTGATGGAAATGAAGCTGTTAATGTCAGTCAGGACACACACCGCTTCATCCACACGATGGAACATGAAGGAACCTTCCTTGATCCCGTTTTCAAGCTGGGTCTGCGTGAAATCGGTGTCCACATCGTATTCACCATCATAGGTCATGTTGGTGGCGCTCTTATTGACCGCCGTGCCGCCGATCACACCCGTAACCCAAGGGATCAGGGCGGTGGAAGTCTTGTCGGAAGTCAGGCCGTTCTTGACGCTCACAACGCCTTCATAGTCGGCCAGCTTGCGGAAAAGAACCACCTGAAACTTCTTGCCCACATCATCACGCATACGCTTTGCGAAAGCCGCAAACAGGGCGGTGATGGTGGCCTTGCTCTCGGTGCAACCCATAGCGTTGAAGGTGTACGCTTCCGCCTGATCAAGATAGGTCTGATAGTCGGAATCGGCCACGGTGCCATTGGTGCCGCCCGTCAGGGGCAAGGAAGCGGTCAAGGAAAGGGTTCCGCTGGACTTCCAATCCAGATAGTCATTGGCCTTCAGGCCGGTGATAGCGGCCACACCTTCCTGAAGATCAACCTGAACGGTTCCCAAGAAGGTTTCCACATCGAACAGGGGCTTCTGTTCGGTGCTGTTTTCATTGGCCGTGATCACAACCCGAAGATCATTGCCACGGGTGCCGGGGTATTTGGCCGTTGCGTAGGTGTTGGACGCTTTCACGCCGCTGGAACCAAGGCGGAAGAAATGAACGGTCTTGGCGTGAAGGAAGATTTCACGCATGGGCTTCAGTTCATCCGCCGTGTACGCATAGCCGAAAATCTTCTGACTGTTCTTGATGAAGTCAGCCTGTTCCACCGTGAAAATCTTGCCTTCAGGCCCCCAATTCATGGCAAGGGGGATGGTGACAATGCCACGGTCAGAAAGGGTGGCGCTTGCCTGCGCCACAGAAATGAAGTTGATATATGCACCGGGCAGAACCTTGTTCTGCACCAAGAAGGTGCCGCCGCCAAGGGCCATATTAGTTCACCTTACCTTTCATAAAAATCTTTGATCAGCCCATCAATCTGATCATGGGTGTATTCCTTCCCATCTTCCAAAAGGATAGACAGCAGATCACGCCGGTTGGCGTAACGCCTGAAGGTCAACACTTTTTCTTTGGGGAATACCACCGGGGCCGTGATGGGCGGTTCCTGTGCGGTGGTGGCTTTCTTTCTGGTAGCCATTCAATCACCCTTTCTTTGGCTCCACATCCACATCCAAGGTTTCCATTGGGGTTTCCTCGGACGGGCGGGATAGTGTCAGATTGAAGTTGACGAAGAAGTGAAGAACCCCATCTTCAACTTCATAACTCATGGAAGTTCCGTGAAGCACATCCCCATTGGGAAGGGTGATGAACTCCAAACATTCCATCAAATTCCCGGCCATAGTGAACAATTCAGCGTTGTTTCTCCCGCTGGTGGGAAAATAGTGAACATCCAGCGGATTCCGGTTCATGAACCGGTTCTTTTGCAACGGGGAAATGTCAGGCTTCAGAACGGCAATGAAAAAACAGGGTTCTTTGAAGCCCTGTTCCACATCATTCTGATAGATTTTGTACCCGGCCCCAAAGGTGGCGTTCAGCTTCATGGAAACACCTTTGATGATTTCATTGATCAACTGAACACCCCCTTCAAGGCTTCATACAACATATCATTCAGGATGGACGGGGCCAAGGTTTTCACTTCCTGTTCGGAAATCGTCAGCATGAACCGCCCCTTCACCCAACTTGCCTTCAGGGTCTTACCCAAGGCGGGAACATAGCGCCCCGGCGTTTGCCGGTGGCCGTATTCCACATAGGACGCATATTCCAAGTTGTTGATGATGGTCACGGTGTACTGATCCCCATGTTTTTCAATGGGAAGGATCGTCCACGCATCACGCAAGGAACCCCCGCTGTAACCGGCCCAATATTCCTGCTTGGCTTCATCCGTGGCATAGGACGGAACCACGCCAACCGGGGTTCTTTTCTTCACCTTGTTCAGAAGAATTTGGGCAACCTTCTTGGCGGCATCCCGGCAAAGCCGATCCATGTCAACTTCCGAAAGCTGTTGAAGGCGTTCATCCAGCTTCTTCAGTTCCCGGTAATCACACCGGCCCCATCTTGCCATCAAGCCCACCCCCTGAAGGGTTCAAGCATGATTTCTTGATGGTTGGAGAAAACGCCCGGTTCACCGGAACGGGAATAGGTGAAGGTTCGTTCCACATCATTTGGCCGGGTGACAATGATCTTGCATCCTGCGGGAACCTTCACATCCGGGGAAAGGAACAGCTTCACCACCTGTTGGGCGGTTGCCACTTCATCCCCATTGGTTGAAGTTAATGTTTCAAAAGACAACTTGCACGGCTGATCCTGAAGAAGCGGCTTTTCTTCAGAATCCGTCAGGTGGGTGACAGGATCGGTGACTTCCTCACGAATGAAGATAGAACACCGATCCTTCCACAACCGTTCCAAGGCGGTTCGCACGGCCTTATTCACCATACCAACCGCCTATAACGGTAGATTTCACCAATGCGCCCGTTGATCAGATAATCAATCAGGCTGTTCAACCTCTGTTCAGGGGTTGAACTACCTTCACCAAGGGCAAAGGTAATGTTGGTGTCACCTTCCTGAATGGATTTCACCGCCGCATCCAAATCAAACCCTTCAAGCTGTCCAGAACACTTCTTCATGTTCAGGTATTCGCCCACGGCCATAGAAACGGCCAGACTTTCCAACCCCTCCGGGATTTCGGAAAGGTTGGAAAGATTTTTGATCCGCCATTGAACATTGGTCAAAACCATATCCAACAACGGATCATCAGCGGCCCCCGCCACGCCAAGGGCCGTTAGCATTGCAACCGCTTTATCACGCAACGGGGTTCACCGCCTTTCTTACGCCGCCGTGATTTCGTACCAACCCTTGGTCTTGGGGTTGTCACCGGAACCGGGCGTGACCTTCACATAGCCGATACCGGAAGCGGCGTAATAGGTCTTGTCGCTGGAAACCGTGGTGTCAGCGGTGACAGCGGCGGAACCGGTGATGATCTTCACCGCCTTGGCTTCATTGGTCATAGCCGCAAGGTAATACTTGCGGGAATAAACCGTGTTGCGGCGGATGTTGCCTTCACGCTCCTGTTCCACTTCCGTACCCTTCTTATTGAACAGGGTAACAGCTTCCTTGGTGGCAATGACCACCTTGCCGGTTTCGGCGTTCTTCTTGGTGTAGATGTTGATACCGCCCACGGTGCCAACATAGCCCTGCTTGGCGTATGCTTCCACATACTTCAGATCGTCCTTCAGGGCCTTACGAAGTTTCGCCATATCAGCGGGGTTGACGAAGCCGAAGATGGTCACACCTTCAAGGTTTTCCAGATTCAGCATGGCCGCACCATCCACAAAGGCATCAAAGCCAAGGGCGGTGGTCACGATGGTCATGGTGGCCTCGTTGAAAGCGCCGAAAATGTCAGCGTTCACGGTGTTGAACATATCCGTACCAGCGTGACGGGTGCCGGTGGTGATCACCATGGGATCGGTCATGGCTTCCTCGTCATAATACTGGAAGCGGTTCTGTGCCATCTGAATCCGGTATTCCTTTTCGGTGTAACCGGCTTCAATGGTCTTGGTGTTGCCAACACCCATAGCCAGCTTTTCGGTGCCATCGGTGGCCTTGTACTTGTGAATCTTGCGAACCATACCAGCAACGCCGGTCAGGTTGTTGTCCACGGTGCAAAACTGCTGAAGATCAAGGTGGCTCTGGTACTGATCTTCAATTTCGTTGGACAGGAAAAAGTTATCGTAGCAAGTGTTTGCCATTACTCATTACCTCCATAAAGTTCTTTGTATTCGTCAGGATGGTTGACGGAATAATTGTAGCGGTCAATAGGGGTCATGGCCTTCAGCTTTTCAAGGGTCATGCCGCCTTCAGCGCCATCACCCTTTTCAGCGGATTTGGCCCCCTTGAACTTGGTGCCGGTGGACTTCTCAAAAAGAAAAGCCGTGTCCTTGCCTTCCACCAGCTTCTTGACTTCATCATCAAGGCCCTTGACGGTTCCATCCTCCGCCAATTCAGCCTTACCGATGAAATCAACCAACAGCGCCTTAACAGCGGTGTTGTTCTTGGCCTTGGCTCCGGTCAATGCCATATCAACGGCGTTGCCAATCTTCAATGCCTTCATTTCGGCTTCATGGGCCTTCTTCTGGTTGGCGTTATCGGTCTGAAGCTGGGTAATCTGATCCTGAAGCGCCTTGGTGTCGCCTGTGGACTTCTTCAGCGTTTCAAGCTGGGTGTCACGCTCTTTGATCGTGTTCTTTGCGTTGGTCAGTTCGGTGTTGACCTCATTGAAGCGGCTTTTGGTGACGAAGGAACCGTTTAGGCCCTCCATGACCTTGTTGGCCTGTTCCTCGGTCAAGCCCCATTCCAGCAGTTTTTCCTTTGTCATAGTGATAACCTCCAAATCCTTTTTTACCGTGGGTTAGGAACCACGATTTCATTTAGATTTCTGTTTACCGCCCACAAATCCAAAACGGCGATGGTATGAAAAAACCACCACCGGCCAAAGGCCGGGGTGGTCAGATCATCAATATAGGGATTTTTCATCCAGTTCAGGTGGTCGGTAAGGGGTTCCCTTATCCAAACAATCTTGAATAATGGCTTCCACTTCCGCTTCCTCGACACCCATCAGGGCGAACAGGGGGAAGTTCTCATGAAATCGTTCAAGATATTGTTCAATCAGTTCAGCCATTTTCAACACCCCTTTCACGGCTGATTTGCAATCACCTTCAACATATCTTCATACATGGCATAGGACTTGGGAAGATATTTCTTGATTGTTGCCAAACTTTCCGGGGAAGTCATGGTTGCGGAAGTCATTTCCGCAAAGGCTTCAGTTCCAAGGCCCCAATCAATCCCGTTGTAAGTTCGGGTTGTCCAGTAGGAACCACCACCATGACCAATGCCACAGCGGATTTTTCCACGGGTGGCCCCTTCCAATATATCAGAAAGATCACCGTACTGCAATGGGGTCAATGCCTTCACTTCCGCTTGAACGGCGGCATAGGCATAAGATTTTTTTGCCTTGAACCCACCATACTTGATGTAATAATCAGCGGTAGTTTGCGACATCCAGCCTTTTTGTACCCAATACGGGAAATCATCTTTATGGGCCTTCATGTCAGCAAGAACCCGATCCACCCAATCATTCACTTCATCCTTGATGGTTTGGGGAAAAGCCCCGCCCTTGTAAGTAGAAGAAAAATGCCATTGACCATTCGGGGTTCCAAGCTGTGCCGCAAGCCCATCAATAGCATGGCCGCTTTCATGGAAGGTGGTTGCGTAAGGGGCGCTCCAAGAACGGCCTTTAGAATCGGCATCAATATTCACATAAATATTTTTGCCTTGGCAATATGCGCCGCCTTGATGGTCAGCCTTTGCAACCTTGATTTGGTTTTCATACTTATCCCAAGCGGCCTGAAGGTCAGAACTTTGGCAAGCGTCCACACGATCACGAATCTGATCATAATGGTCTTTGCCGAACTTCTTTCCAAACTCGGTGTTGTAGTCACGAAGCGTTTTGGCAACACCGGCCCCGGTTGCAACGGTCAAGCCAGCCTTGGAACCGCCGTTCACGAAGGTCTGAACCCAATCAGCATATTTCATGTTGGCGGGAACATAGTACACATCCCCATCAGCGTTCCGGGCGGCTCTTTCTCCGGCATACTTGGGATCAATGGCCGGGGCCGTAGTTCCTCGACAGTTGGGATGGAACGGCGGCACGGTCACACCGGGTTCATATTGGGAAATGGGGATCACCTTACCATCAAGCCCACCACAAATGGAACAGGTATGGGAATCCAGCGTTTCAATGATTTCCACCATTTCAACATCCAAATCCTTGTAACATTCCTTGGTGGCAACGGCGTTGAAATAGGTGGTTTCAGTATTAACCAACCGCCCCGCCTTATACCGATGAACCCCGAACTGCTTCTGAATGGCTGTGGTGATCTTGGATGGGGAATCACCCCGAAGAAGCCCTTGCGTCAGGCTCTTACTGACCGAACCCACCAGATCATTCTTGTTCAGCCAACAGCGATCCCGGAAGGTTCGCCCGTCCGTTGTCCAAGGCTTTGAAAGCAAGGTTTCAAGTTTCTTCTGATCCAGCCCGGTAATATCCCAACCAAGGCCCACACCCTTCTGAACCTCAAAAGCCGTGTGGGTATAGCCATTGCCCACAACCTTCTTCAATAGGGCATCCAGACTATCAACCTGATTGCCGTACAGCAATTCAAGCTGTTGCTGAATACCTGTCTGAACAGCTTCAAGGCGGGAAATGTGGAACCGGGCAGACGCATTTTCCAGCTTCTTCAGCCATGCCGCATCCAACCCGGCCTGTTCACCGATCTTGATATACTGTTCAACGCTCCAATGAAATTCTTCAAGCTGTCCAGCGGTCAGCCATTTCCGGGCATCGGTCAGGCTGATTTGGTTGTTCACCGCAAAACGGGCATACCAGCTTTCAATTTCCTTCTGAACGGAACGCTGTGCATCCAAATACAATTCTTCCATGCCCTGAATAGTCTTTTGGGCTTCTCTGTGGGCGCTGTCCTCCAAGATGGAAAACCGCCCACGCCAATAATCCGCATTTCTCATGGGCCGTTCCTCCAATCCTGAAAAATGGTGCTGAAGGTGGGATTTGAACCCACACGCCTTGCGGCAACGGATTTTGAATCCGCCGTGTCTGCCTATTCCATCCACTTCAGCAAATAAGACTTCCCCATCAGGGCTGAAGGCCCCGCAAGCATTTTCAGCCAAGTCCAACAGGGAAGCATGGTAGCCCGTGCCGGGATCGAACCGGCGTTACCGCCGTGAAAGGGCGGTGTCTTAACCGCTTGACTAACGGGCCATGATGGGCCGGGGAAGGGAATTTCACCCTTTGGCGGGTAGGAGTAATAGCACCCCGCCACACTCAAGGTCTGCCCCGGCATATATTGTGAAACGGCGGGGGTTATTCACCCTCGCCATTGTCACCTTTGTTCTGGTTGTCGGTCTGGAAGGCCCCGGCGTATTCCTGTGCCTGTTCCATTGCTTCATCCTTTTCCTTACGCAACCGGGCCAGCTCCACTTCAACATCCGTAACCCACGGGTGCTGTTCCACAATGGTTTCCGTGGACAGAATACCAACGGACTTGGAACAGTTTTCAATGGATTCCGTTTCATTGATTAGAATGTCACGGTTGAACACGATCTGAAGTTCAGCGCCTTCATAATCGCCCAAGCCCCTGTTGCTGAAATCCTGATTGATGAACCACAACAGTTCTTCAAAGGCCGCTTGGAACTCGGTTTCCATGCCGTTTGCGTCAAGGTCAATGTCAGAATACATGGATTGAATGTTCATTTGATTGGGGTTGCCACTCAAACGATCATCCTTGGCATCGTAACCACGGGCATTTTCAATCAAGGACTTCTTCAGAAGTTCCAAAATGCCCTTGTAGTTCTCTGCATTGATTTCAACCTGAAGGGTTTCAACCCCGCCATCCTCACGAACCTTCACGGCTCCATAGGTGGAAAGGTTGTGGCGGAACTCACCAAGATTTTCACCATCATAGTTCTTCAGAACCAGAATGGTGTTCCGTGCGTCCTCTTGCATATTGTTTTCAAAGTCGGAAATCATGGTGTTGATTCCGTCCTGAAGGGTTTTCACACGGCGGATCAGGGGGATTTCCTGTTTGTTATACTTGAAGGGAACCAGCGGAATCCTTGTCCAGTTGAACCCCTTGGGTTCTTGGCCTTCTTCCTCAACCATGAAATAGTTTTCGTGTTCACCGGCTTCCACATCGGCAATCAGCATATCATTTTGATAGATATACCGGTAAATGCCATCGGCTTTGAAGATTTCCACCTTCTCCACCTTTTCCTTCTGGTAGCCGTTCCACACTTCTTGGGTGTAGTAACGAATCGCACAATCAAGGATGGTGTGATCATCGTCAGCCCAAAAAGGAAGAATGTCATAGGCCGGGAAATGCTTGAAGGACAATTCACCAGCTTCATTGTAGTAAGGATAAAGCCAACCAAGGCCACCGTTCAGGGCATCTTCACAAACATATTTCAGAAGCCGGTAAAACCGTTTGTTGAAAACCTTGCCCAAAGCATCCGTGTAACCCTTATCCTGACAGTTCAGGGTGAAGGGCTTGCCCACAAGGTAGTTGGTTTTCTGATCCACCATCAGGGCATATTGGTTATCAATCAGGCGGTTGTTCGGAAGGTTCGTCACCACCTGAAGTTGACCGTTTTCACCAATGATTGTGCGCTGACGCTGAAGAATGTCATGCTGTCCTTCATAGTACAGATCACCTATAACCTGATCCTTGCGGCGCTGACTATTCTTCCATTCCTTGATTTCAGCGGCGAAGAACTGATTTTCAGTCATGCCGGTTCGCCCACCCTGAAGGATCAGGCGGTTGATACGCTCCATAGCGTTATCCAGAAACATATTCACTTACCGCCTTTCTTCATTGCTTAATAAACGCAAACACACGGAAACCGTGCGTTTTTCGTGTGTTTTGTTACTATCATGTTATTAGTCGAAGCTGAAGGCGGGGCCAACCAACATATCTTCCAGCCCGTAACGCATAGCGTCCATAAGGTGGTTGAAATCATCAATGGGAACATTGATCTTGGCCCCGAACTTATCTTCTGCCCATGTGTAGTTTGAAATCTCTGTGATGAAGTTCACGCATCGGGGATGAACAATGATGGTGTAACCCTGAATGTACTGGATTCCGTTGTTCACGCTGTCCTTGCCCTTCCGGGCGGCTCTGATACGATGAAGGCCAGCATCCCGCAATTCATCAATGCTCTTGGGTTCGGCACAATCGGCCTTGATCCGTTCCTTGCCGTAGCCCATGCCGGTGATCCGGTCACAGATTGCCCGGTTTGTCAGAGCCTTTTCATACAGTTCATCAAAAACCCAAATGGTTCTTTCCTTCTCACTCACCAGCCCACAGAACAGGGCCGTGGGATCGTTGGTATAACCGAAGTCAAGGCCGAAGGCGCTTTTCACATCAGGCTTCTTGGAAATAGCCAGATAATCAAAGGCTTCTTCCCGCCAATTATCGAAAATCAGGCCATCCACAATGCCCCAACCCCCAAGGCCAGCCACCTTGTAACGGCGGGGGTTGTTTTCCTTCATGGTGTTGAACACCTTCAAATCCGCCGTGTCCAGCCATTCATTACACAGGTAATTGGTGGTTGTGGCGTAAATCTGCCCATCCGGGCTGATCCAGCTATCATGAAACTTGTATGTGGGGTTCCCTTGGGCATCCTTGCCGGTGATCTCCCCGAAGAAGCGTTTCCTGATCCAATGCTTTTCGTTCCACGGGTTGAATGTCAGCGTGATTTGCTTGAACAGGCCGGTTTCTTCCGGGATAGCACCACGAATGGATTCATCCAGCATATCAAAATCAGCTTCATTCATGATTTCGTATGCTTCTTCAATCCAGCACCAGCACAAAAACCCTATTTCAACCGTAATTGAAGTAACCTTCAGGGGATCATCAAGGCCCCGAAAGTAAATCTTCTGACCGGTGGGAAGGTAGGTCATTTCAAGGGGGCTTTCTTTGATTTCCCAATAGGCTGAAACCCCAAGGCGGTTGATTGCCCATTTCAGTTCGGTGAAACAGGAATCTTTCAAGGTTCTGAACACCTTGCGAACCACAAGGGTATTGGCTTCCGGGTATTGCATCATCCGTTTGATGATGTTCAGGGCCGTTGTCTTGGATTTCTTGGAAGCACGGCTTCCCTTACACACCCGGTAACGGCCTTTGAAGTTCCAGAAGGTTCCGTAACCCTTACCAACCACTTCAGGAAGGTGAACCCGCTTGGCCTGTGGGCTAATCTTCAAGTTGATCATCCCCCGTGATAATCACCGGAACGGCCCTTTCCACACCTACCTTGTCCGTGAACATACCATAACGCTTGCCAATCAGTTCAGCGGCCTTCAGCCTTTCCTTGGCTCCAACCTCTTTCTGTGTCAACTCTTGGCAACCGTCACCGCAAAGAATCGGGATTTCTTCAGTATGTTCACCCCGCATCACCGAAGTCAGGTATTTCATGACTTCTTCAGCGTCAGCGATCTTGGCCGAATGAAGTTTTTCAAGTTCAGTTTCGATGTACGCTTTCAAGTCAGGTTTTGCAAGGTTTTCAGAACCCGTTTGCTTTGCGGTCTTGGGCGAATACCCCGCCTTGATTGCCGCATCCGTAGCATTGCCGCTGATCAGGTATTCATCACAGAACTTCCGCTGTCTTGGTGTCACAGGTATTCACCCCTTTCATCAGGCATAGAAAAAGCGCCCCGGTTTCCCGTAGGCGCAATTTCTTATTTACTATTCTACCGATTCTTTACTCTGTTTGGAACCGGTGGCACTCTGGTTTTCTCGGTTGTTTAGAAAGTCGCTGTTTGCCTTGGCAAAAGCAAGTAAACCCTTTCCGTGAAGTTCAAAAACCCATTGCATAGAATAATTCAGTTCTTCAGAAATATCTTCCCATTTTTTCAACTGAATATAGCGCCCGATCAGAATATTTTGCTGATCAAGGTCAGGAATCCGGTTGATCATGGTGAACGCTTCCTGTTTCATGCTCACAAGTTCATCAATCCGGGCATTGATCTTGGCTTCAAGATCAATAATCTTGGTGATGGTTTCTTCAAGGGTATTCTTGGGGCCTGAAGTCTGAACCTTGTCCTGTTTCAGTTGGCTTCCGGTAGAAGTCAAGCTGGAACGCAAGGTTGCAATGGTACTATCAAGCCGATGGATCAAACGATCCGTTTTCCTGATTTGGGCAAAGTATTCTTTGGCCTGTTGGGAAAGGTCTTTGTCATTCACTATGTAACACATCCTTTCTGGAATAAATGTTGAAGGGCATCAAACGCCGGTATTTCAAGGGCTTTCGGAAAATCCTTCAACATTCAAGATCAGAAATGCCTTCTTCACTATTATTACATTCTTCATATACTATATATTTTTTCTTCTAAATAATTGAAGTAATCTGTTGAATGTTGAATGTTGAAGGATTTCACAGAAAATCAAGGTATTGCAAGGGTTTCAGGGCCTTCAACATCATTCCACATATTATTGAAGGCCGCTATTCCAACCCCTACTGAAGAAGCACCTGTTCAGGCGTTCCGGTTGTTCCACTTCTCCAACTGCTCACCCCTCAACGCCAACGCTTCCAAGAAGCAACCGTTCTTAGGGTGAACATAGAAAGTTCTGAACGGAATATCCGCATATTTCTTTGCAAGCGGGTTCAGCCGGTTTTCCTGAACCAAATCAGCCCCGCAAAAAGGACACGGCTTATTTTTCATCGGTATTCCCTCCCGGTCTTACGGTCTTTGATTTCAATGCGGTTCAGAAGTTCAAACCCCGCCAAACGGGTGATGTACTTCAGGACGAAGATCAGGGTGTTCACCCGCTTCTGCTGTTCATCCTCGTCACGGATGATATTCTTTGTGCCGTGGTAGGCTGTCGGATCGTGATACCCTTCAGCATTTTCCCAAGGTTTAGGCATCGGTTTTCCCTCCTTCTTCTCTGTACCATTCTTCAATGTCACACCCAATGTCCTTCAGCTTTTTACGGGCCAACCACCCATCATCGGCTTGTTCCATCAGGTAATGTTCCCGTAGCTTCAAGGTTTCGGCATAGAACAGCTTCCACGCCAGCTTCAGGCGCTTTGGGCCAAAGCCAAATTGGGTGTGAAGCATCCACAGGATGGATGATTCTTTGTCCATGTCAAAGGCCCGATCATTTTCCACAATCTGTTTCTTGATTTCCTGATCCAAGGCCCGTTCTTCAGCTTTGTTGAACTGAACGGCGAAGATTTTACCACCGGACTTCTTAAACATCGGCATGGTATTCACTCCAAATATCATCGAAGCAAACCGGAATCAGGGCGTGAACCTTGTCCAACAGGATCAGGGCCACTTCCCGCATCTGCGGGTGTGCGGCGGGTGAACAGCGCAACTTCAGGAAATGCCGCCATTCACGAATGTTGGCCGTCATGACCACTTCCGTTTTCAGGCTGTTGGGCAGAACGGAACGGGCTTCTTGCGGGGTGGCTCCTGATTTCAACAAAGAAAAATAGCATTGTTCAGAGATCAGACAAGCGTTTTTCCATGCCCAATACAAATCAGAACCTTCAGGCCAGAAGCAAGGTTCAATCACCGTGATTTCCTCACCGAACTTGCCCTTGCCGTAGTTGCAATAGCGGGTGGATTCCTGACAGTAAGAAGCCATCCGGTGGCGGACGATCTCATGAGAAACCCCACGATCACAAATGAACTTCACCGTGAAGGAACAATGTTCCAAAACCGCTTCATGCCCACGCTTGATGATCCCGGCAACGAACTTTTCAGCGGAACCTTCCGTGATTTTGTCCTCGGACTTGTAGCAGACACGGCCACATTGTTCCAGCCGCTTCAGAATAGTGGCCCCATCAATCGGGGTGATGAACTGCACATCAGGCTTGATAATTTTCATTTTCTTCAACCTCCCAATTCATTCCGGTGCTGTGACCGGTAAGGATCGAACCCTTCAGGGTAACGCTGTTCCAGCTTTTTCAAGTTTTCTTCCATGACCGTATCAAGGTCAGAACCAATAGCATCACACAGAACGGCCAAATACCAAGCCACATCACCAAGTTCTTCAATCATGTGGCGCTTATCCAGTTCATGGCCGTGGAAGAAATGCTTCTTCACCTGTTCGGCCACTTCACCGGCTTCACCGCAAAGGCCCAAGGCACATTCCAGCTTCAGCCGATCCATGTTGGAACGGTCAGCGGTTCGCAAGGAATCCCGCATATAACGGTTAGCGTTCATCGGCGTGTTCCTCCGCTTTCTGATCGTCCAATTCAAGAACGGTCATAATGGCGTAATTGGCAAGGTCAATCAGGGTATCACGGATAGATTCATCCTTTACTTCCTGAACCCCGGATTTGGTCAGGCTCTTAAACCGGGCCAGCTTATCCCCAAGTCTGATCCGGGGCATTGCCATTCCTTCTTCCGTGAAGGTCTGGTGAAAGCTATCGCCATAGTCATGATTTTTCATGGCATACAAGGCATTGATTTCCTTGCAAATATCGGCATGGCGTTCCGTTTTGGTTTTAGGTAACATTGAAATCATCCTTTCTGTTCGGAATCATTTTTTCCTTGGCGGCTATGTAGAAGTTTTTATCCACTTCAAACCCATAGGCGTTTCGGCCTAATTCATAAGCGGCACGAAGGGTTGTTCCGCTTCCGGCAACAGGATCAATAACCACATCCCCCGGATCGGTAAACACTTCAATCAACCGCTTCAGCACACCAACCGGCTTTTGGGTGGGGTGGATTTTGGGATACTCCTTCCGGTTGTCCCGTTCCCAAGTGAACCAGTTGAAAACCATGTGCTTGTTTCCGTCAGGGCCAATGTTTCGGAACTTGGGAAGTTTATCCCGATACAGCACCACCGCAAATTCTGTGGCACCAACAATCTTCATGTTGGCCTTCAGAACTTGGGCGGAATAGTTCTTTGTAAAGAACAGCGGGTAAGACTTTTCAAACCCATATTTCTTCCCGTAGTCAATGACGGTTTGCATCTGCTCAAAGGCACAGAACACAATCATAGCCGGGGCCTGTCCTTTCTCCTTTGGTTCCTTCCGAAGAAGGCGGTTGCAGAAGTGCATATATTCCGCAATCTTGAAGGTGCCATCCGTATGAAAGAAGCTGGATTTTGCCAACTTACTTTCCCCGTTCTTGTTGTCGCCGCCCTGATACCACATAGGATTACTTGCGTAAGCATCAACCCCGATATTATAGGGAATATCAGCAATGACAAGTTGGGCTTTGGGAATATTGTACCTTTTGAAATTTTGAAAATTATCATGGTACAGTTCAATTTTAGTATCCATTGGTTATTCCTCACTTTCTTCTACAAACACCCGGCATTTCCCAAGGCGGCTGATCCACTTATCCACAATCACCAACCCACAACGCTTGGTGATCTGTCTGGAAAACTCGATGTTGGAAAGGGCTTGGAAGTTGTTTGCAATGCAATATTCCTTATACTTCCGGTAAACCGTCTTGGTAGGCTCATTCACAATGCAATCCAGCCCAATTTCTTTGATGAACCCAATAATGGGATTGTTGTTTTCCTCGTATTCGTCCAACTGCCCCTGAACTCTGCTGGATGTGGTGAACTGTGCGTTCCCAAGAACCCGCTTCAACCCCTGAAGGCCAAGCAAGGCCAGATATTCCATTGAACCCTGTTCACACAGTTCATCCTTGATGAACGGGCGGAAGTCAGCATCGTTGGGGGTAAACTTGGCATCGAAGGGAACAATCACCAAACGCCGCTGAACGGCTCCGGTTTTGTCCTTGATACGGGGAATATTGTTGGCGCTGAACAGGAACTTGGAATAATTGTTGAACTCAAAGGGGTCTTGGCCCTTGCGCTCCACATTCACCCGATCACCTGTGACCAGTTTTTTGAACACAGAAGCATTGGCAATAAATTCATCACCAATATCATCACCGATGTTCGCCAGCTTGCCGAACAGTTCAGCGGTTTTGAACCTATCACCCAATTCCTTCAGGTCAAGGGAAGCAATGTTCTGATCTCCAAGAAGGTTCTTCACCACATGAAGGAAGGTGGATTTGCCGTTGCTCTTATCGCCAATCAGGATGAAGGCTTTGCCAAGTTCGTTGCGGCGGTACATACAATAGCCCACCATTTCTTCCAGCAAGGCCCGAACTTCAGGATCATCACAGGCCAGCCGGTTCAGGGTATGATCCAACAGATCATCATGGGCGGCGGGGTTGTACGGCCACGGGATTTTGTTTGTAATGACCACATCCGGGGTGAACTCTTTGAAGGAACCATCCCGGATATTGTAAAGGCCGTTGCTGAAAGCAATGATATTCGGGTTGGTGGCCTTGGTGTTTTCCTCAATCATGATTTCCAGATAGGACAGGACTTCCGAACGCCATGCCCGTTTCAGGTTGCTGATCAACTTGATCATGGCCCCTTCAATCTCACCGGCACCGGAAACATAGATACCATCCTTGTAAATGTGAAGCTGGTTATTGATCTTCACAATATGGTTGTTGTTCTTCAGGTAGGTGGCGAACTTATCAAACAGGAAGGTTTTATCCCGGAAGAAGGATGTTTTCTTGAAAGCATCATCCCGAAGGATCACATCAAGTTCCTTGTCGGAAAGGGGCTTCTTCAGCACATAACGGTTAATCAGCCTGATACATTCACGGGCTTCTTCCTTGGTGAAATCGTCACTCTGAAGGGTCAGAATGTAGTTGAACAGGGTTTGGTTCCGCCCATCACCTTCCCCAAGGTTCGGGAAATCATAGTTGCTTTTCACTGGGGTCAGCCACTTGGGAAGTTCCTGAATCTCCCCTTCAGGGAAGTCATACAGAATGGGCCGTTCCACGCCACCGGACTTCAAGATTTCATAGCTGTTATTGGCTCCAACCTTTCCATCCGTGGTGATACCCACGGCCAAGGTGCATTTCGTCCAGCTTTTTTTAACACCACAGTTCTTGAACAAGAAGTGTTTTCCCCGTGTGGTGGCGTACACTCTGCACTTCAGTTCTAAATCCTGAACAATTCTGAACAAAAGTTCAGATGTTTCCGCATCGTCCACATCAATCAGGATGGTTTCTTCCCCAAGAATACCGGCGTATTCATCAAGGTTTTGGACTTCAGAACGGGTTTTCAGTTTTTCAACGCCTTTGAACTTTTCAAGGCATTGTTTGTTTCTGGTAGGCACATAGCCCCTAAACAGTTCCATGCTTCAACGCTCCCCCCCCCTGAAAGGTTTTATTGTTCATCGCTCCACCCCGAAATCTTTCAACCGATCCCAAGCAACATCAATGTAATATTGCTTGTCCAGTTCATCCGGGATAGGAAGGTTGGTCACATCATCATTGATGAAGAAACAATGATCCGGGGTGTTGCCGAACTTTTCAGGGTTCTTTTCCCGGCCCTTGACGATTTTCCCGGAAACCTTGAAGATTCCGCCCTTGCTCTGATCTTTGGAAGCGAACACCCGGAAGGTTTTATCCGTCTGAACCTCACCGCCGCTGAAGCGGGTAATTTTCTTGGAACGGCCTTTTTCATCCCTGATCTTGGCTTCCGTAATCACCGGGGAATAAAGGGCATATTTGTACTTGCTGGACACCTTCACAACCTTCTGAAAATCTCGAAGATCGGAACATTCCATGATGGTTGTTTCCGGGCTGATCCCCTGAAGGAAATAGTTCACAATGGCCCGGTTGACAATGGGAAGGTCATAATCCAGATCAGACAGCTTTTTGACATAGGCACCCTTGCACTTCCAGCGGGGTTTCCCTTTTTCGTCACGAAGCGGCCCGGAAGGAACAATGATGTAATTGTTCACATCCTTCTGATACACCTTTTGAAATTCATCAAATTCAAGGCGCATCCCGGTTCTTTGCTCCCACTCCCAACACAGATCGTCCAGCATTTCAAAATCTTCATACCGGCGAAGTTTGACCAAAATACCATCCGTGTTGCTCTGGATGATTTCACAATGATCTTCCAGCCGTTCAATCAAATCCAGAAGAAGAAGCTGACCGCCCACACAAACATTGTTGGCTTGCCGGGGGTCATACATGGCATTGTGCTTATCCTTCATAGCTCCATAGGTGCTGTTCAGAACAATCTTGTAAGGCTGTTGCATGGGGTTCTTTTCCGCCTTCAGCTTCAGGCGGGTGTGGTAGATTTCCGCATACTTGGAAGGATCGTGAACATTGCGGGAAAGCCACTTATAAACCAGCATCAAAGACGGGTAATAGGAAGCCACATCCACATTGACAAACCAACCTTCCCCGTGATATTTGGGAATGGCCCCGTGAAGGCCACCCCAAGCGAACACATGGGGAACCCCGGCCACATCCAGTTCAAGGGTTTTGGAATAATCACGGTTCAAGGGGTTCTTGTACCAATTCAAAACTTCCGTGTATTTTTCGATCCGCAAGCTGGGCGGGAACTCAATTTCAAATTCATCATTGTGTTCCCGTTGAACGGCCCCAAGGATTTTGGCGGAAAGCTGTGCTTTGGTGCGGCCAATGTCAGAAATGGGAAGGTGGAACGCCTTCACAAGTGACATTTGGGCATCAAATTCATCTTCCTTCCGCCGTAACCACACTTCCACCGTCTGTTCCACATCATGGCGGCAATATTTGACCGTTTCGGCCAACTCTGCTTCAGTCAAAGGCCGGTCAATGTCGAAGGGAACAGAAGTTTCTTTAATGGAATGGCCCATGAACGCTTCCAGCGCCTTTAGGCTGATTGGCGGGTTCGGCATCACATCATAATTGATCAGCGGGTATTCCCTGAACAGGCTTGAATATCTGTAACCGGGTTTATCCTCTGCAATGATCCAATCATTCACAGGCTTTGGATCAAACCCACACAGAATGGCCTTCAGGATGTACTGATCATAGTTCCGGGAATTGTAACCGGCCCAAATCACACCCTTGTGTTCCTCATAGAAGCGTTTCAGCTTGTCGGGATCGTTGATAATCACGGTTTCTTTTCGGGCGTTCAGGTCGATCAGGACAACCAGCCAGTCATACCGGAAAACCTCAAAATCATAGAAGATCATCAACTCACATCCTTTCAGCTTTTGTGAAATCGGTCAGCGTTTCCGCCTTATCAGCCCCGCCACGGGAAGGCTTTCACTTGGGGCCACTCCGGGGCTTTCGCCCCGGCTTGAAAGTGAACTTTCAAAAATGGTTGGTGTCCTAAAAGACACTTCCATTGTAAAAAATTTTGGGTCAGTTTTCAACCTCGAAAACTTCTTCAACGGTGATGGAATTGAAGCGGGAATCATCGTAGTCCACCGCATATTCCAAGTTTCCATCAATGGCTTCCGCCACATCAAGAACAAGCTGGGAAAACTGCTTGTAGCTGGTGAAGCTGACAGGAACACCGGAATCCAGCTTTTCAAGGAAGCCCATAGCGGAAGCGATCATGTTTTTGTCATTCTTGGTGCCGTAAAGGACACGGTTCATGAAAAGGCGCTGGTTCTTGAACTCACCGGACAGGATTTTGAAGGACACGGCCAGCATGGGACGGTTGGGATCGGCCTTGGTGCCTTTGATCTCCATGCTTTCCAGCTTCACTTCATACTTGCCAGCGGGGATGGTGGGGAAATCACCGCCGCCATTCTTCTTGGCATCCTCCACATCAGCCTGAAGGCCCTTCAGATCAACAGAACGATCAATCTTGTCAAAATCAATAGCCATAGTTTTTTACCTCCAAAAAATGTATTTATTAAATGGTTTTCAGAAGATCAGCCAACCCACCAAACAGGGTATCAAGCACCTTGGCCGCTTTGTCAGCCGTTTCCTTGGCCCTGTTCATGTTGTCAACTTCTTCTTTCGTAGGGGAAAAACCACCATCAGGAATGAACAGATCATCAGGAAGAACGGTGTTCAGCAGATGATCAAGGGCCGCATCCGCCATCACATCACAAAAATCTTCATGATGTTCAGCGTAATTCCGAATGGCGATCTTGGCGGCGGAACGATGAAGTTCGATCAGGGCTTCACCATCAGCACCGGGCGGGGGGGGGATCAGGTTGGCGCACACCTGAA
This sequence comes from Faecalibacterium tardum, assembly GCF_040096515.1. Taxonomy (NCBI): domain Bacteria; kingdom Bacillati; phylum Bacillota; class Clostridia; order Eubacteriales; family Oscillospiraceae; genus Faecalibacterium; species Faecalibacterium tardum. Next base: position 47,624 of record NZ_JBBMEO010000012.1, read on the forward strand.
TCTTGCGGAACAGGCCACGCTTGTTCATTTCCTCTTTGAAATGGTTCAGGGCATCGTTTTTCATTTTGGGTTCCTCCTTATATTTGGTTGGAAATTATCTTTCCAATTTCCCTGACTGCATGGGCGATCTTCTCACGGTTTATCCGTTTTTCTTGAAGAACACCCGTGATAACTGCGGCTTCCGTCTGAATGTCCTGAAAGGCTCTGTGATTGCTTTCAAGGTCAGCTTCATAGGAAGCAAGGTCTGTGTTCTCACCGGCCTTGGCCGATCTGACTTCTTCATCAGCCTTTTCAGCGTATTCCCGGAAATACTTGGCCGCTTCATAACCCATGTATTTTTCAACCAGATATTCAAAATCACGGGCCTTGAAGATGGTTTCAGGCTTCCCGGCAATCATCAGCACATCAGCCATTATTCTTCACGCTTCTTCCGGGTACGGCGGGGCGGGTTAGCATCCGTCTTGGGTGCGGGTTCCTCTGCCTGTGCCTTGGGGCGATCCCACAGGGGGCAACCATCGGGGCCGCCTTCCTTGTGGCAACGGTGGCCAGCGTCAATGGACGGACAAAGGGGGATTTCCGGGTTCTGATCGTGCTGTCTGAAAATGCGTTCACCGTCCGGGCATTTGGGAAGATCGTTCCAAGGCGGGGTGTCACCGGTGGCCGGTTCATCAACAGGAACAGAATCATCCTTTTCACCGCCGCCCGGTGTCCAAGTTCCATCAGGATCACCACAAGCCGCCTTTGCCGCATCTTCAGCCGGATCATAGTTACCAGCCGGAGGCGGGGTTACAGTCTTGACCTTTCTGCCCCTTCTGCTGGGCGCTGTGGTGGGCGTGTCGGTGATTTCAGGTGCGGGGGTAGCCGGGGTATTGCCGCCACGCTTCACGGCTCCTGCGGCCTTCTGGTTGGCTTCCTCGTAGACTTCACAGAAAGCGTCATAGGTCAGCGGGATTTCCTTATCACGGACAGTCAAACGGCCACCGCCGAAGATCACTTCAGAAGTCTTGAAAGACAGCACCCGTTCATCATCGTCCGCCACGATACGGGCCACCAGATCAACCATACCGGCCACCTTGTTTGCCACCTTATCCTGAAGGTTCGGCTTGATGGAACTGATCTTATCGCCGCCCTTGCGGGTCAGGTCACGGCTTCTGTCCTCATGGCTGATCAGGATGATGTTTTCATAGTCCAGATTCACAAGCCGCTTCAGGGTGTTCAGGAACTCACTTCTGACCATATCCCACGCACGGAAGGAATCATCAGATTCATGCTTCCAGCCCTGACGGTCACAGATGTAAACCCGGCACGATTCATAAACATCTTCCAGAAGGTCAACCACGATGGTTCGGAAATCGTTCTGTTTCTTTTCCAGTTCGGCCACGGCATCCATGAACACTTCATAGGCCAACTTGCGCTTGGTGATACGGCCTTCCACCGTAACGGTGTCACGAATGGCGATATAGGGGGCATCCACAAACTTGATGTTGCCATCCGTGTTCAACATCAGGGGATCGGGGAACTGATTGGCAAAGAAGGTTTTGCCGCTGAAGGGTGCGCCGTAAAGCCACACAACCTTCTTCTTGGTGGCGTTCAGATCACGGCGTTCATTCTTGGGAAGTAACATATAATCCCATCCTTTCTGACAATATTCTTCATACTCACACCATCCACAAAAATGGTTTGGGTTCTTGGGAAAGTCTGTGGCTTCAACCATGTGCTTCACATCGGTCAGGAAGTCCACAATCTTCATGGGGTTGTACTGAACCGGCATCAGCGTTGGTTCAGCATCTTTCAAGGCCGCTTGCAAGCGGTCACGGAATTGGGAAAGGGTTTCGGTGCTTTTCTGCCTGATCTTGGGCTTTGGAACAATCAGGAAATACATATTTCTGATCCGGTGGCCGGGATGGGTCAGTTCATACCAATACTTGTATTCGTGAAGCTGACCGGAAACGGCGTAGTTCTTGGCGTTGTTAGAATACTTGAAATCGTACAAATCAAACGCTTCAAATTCATCCAAATCTTCACCGGTGATCAGCCCATCCAGCTTCAGGCCCTTCCCCACGGGAACCAGATAATCCATGAAGCCGATGAAATCAGCGTTCCCAATAGGCAATTCAAAGGTTCCGCCCGGTGGCAACATGGCCTTTGCCTTGGGGATCATTGCTTCCAGCTTCATCATTTCATGAATGTGATCATCCGTCAGAACCGGGAAGCTGTTCTTGTAGAAGTCAAGGGCTTGTTCAACCCCTTCTTCAATGCCGGTGTGAAGGGCGGTGCCAAGGATCAGGGCGTTGTCTGCATCCGTGTTCGGGATCGTGTCTATCCCTTCCACATATCGCAAGCGGTATTTGTATGGGCATCTATCAAAGACTTCAACCCGGCTGTGGGAAACTCGCATTGTTTCACCCCTTTCACAATAGTCTTGAAGGCTTCAAAGCCTTCCGGGTAAAGGATGAACCCGAACCCCTGTGAACCGTTGATTTGGGCCAAATTACGCTTCTGAAGCACAGATGGGGTTCCATCGGTGGCCTTCAGCTCCACTTCAAGGGCAATGCCCTTCACGGTGATCCGCATATCGGGAAGGCCGCTTTTCACATACCGGCTTCCACCCCAACGCTTTTCATAGAAGCCACAGGGCGGGGCGCTCATGCGGTCAACAGGTTCACCCAAGGGATATATCCCTTCAGCTTCCAGCCATTTCTTCAGGCGATTTTCAAAGTTTTTTTCACCGGCCATCGGCTCACCCCTCCAACATCTGAATCAGGCTGTGAATACCTCTGACTTGGGTGAAGCCCTGAATTTTACCCGTTCCAGCGTAGAATTGGAACAGTTTATCATCAGACTTCCGCCAACAATGGAAATGTCCGGTTTGCTCATTCTTCAGTTGATATTCAATGCCGTGGGCTTCAAACTGCTGAATGGCATAGGCGATCCGGTCGGGGTTCTTTGCAACCCGTTCTGAATGAACCTGTTTGGCATGATTTTTTAGGGCATCCCACACTTCATCCCTTGCCATCGGCCCCACCACCTTCCGCCAAATAGTCACACCATGCAAGGAAGGCACGGCGCAACGGGTTAGTGTTGCCATCATCGGCCCATCCTGCAAAGCCAATCCACCCATCCCGGTTGAAGCTGATACATTCACGCCGGGTGAAATAGTGGGCGTTCATGTAGATGTAACACTCGGTAATGTGGCCGTTGGTGGCCTTCTTCATGTCAACCCGTTTGCTCAAAGTCATGGTGACGGAAGTTTCACCGGCCTTATTGGATTTCTTCAATTCCTTCTGAAGCATCATACAAAGGATCAAAATATCACCTTCATCAATGCCGTCATAGGTCAGGCCCTTGGCGCTGAAATACTCCCGAAGTTCATTATTGGTGCAAACAGGTTCAAAGCCCCGGCAACTCATGACTTATCCCCTTTCAGGGTGATCTTCACATAACCGGCCTTGGCGGTGGTCTTGGAACACTCGGAAGCAATGTCCGGGTATTTCTTCTTCAGCTTGGCGGAATCAATGCTGGTGGCATTGGTGGGCTTCACAAGGGTAAGGTTCAGAACATCGGATTCAAACTTATCCACGCCGAACTTCACCATTGCTTCATACAGCTTGGCCTTCATTTCCTTTTCCTGATCCTCAATGGCCTTCTTGTGGGCGGTCAAGGAAGCAATGGCGTTCAGGGTGGCAAGCTGGGTGTTCTTGAACTCCTGAAGGGCCGTTTCTTCATCGAAGGTGGCCGAACCACAGGCGTTCGGGTTTTCCTGACAGGAATCAGGGCAAGTGTGGAACTCCGGGCATTTGTGGCAACACCCATCAAATTTTCCACGGGGGCAAGCATTTTCACATTTGATCATTTTTCGGGTTCTCCTTTCAGATAAACATTCAACTGCTTCAGGCCGAAAGCGGAAGCGGCTTCATGGTTGTCAAAATAAATGTCGATCTGGTTTTCACCGTATTTGTCAATCACCCATTGGGCGGGGCGATCCTGAACGATGTATTCACCCAAGCCTTCCACTTCCACCACGGTTCCCAAAGGAAGCGGGGAAGCACAGGAAACACCAGCCTTCAGTTCCACACCAGCGGCACCATACACAATGCCGTTGGGCCGGTTCTTGGCCCATTCGCCGCAACACTTTTCACAGGAACAATAGGCGGTAATTCTGAAACTGCCCAACAGCACCGGTTCAGGTTCGGCGGGTTCTTCCACCAGCGGGGTTTCCACCGGCTCCAAGGTCACATCCGGGATCACGGCGGTAAGCTGATCCGGTTCAATGGGGGCATCCGGGGCCTTGCTGTTGACAGCAGAACAGCGCCCAAATACAAACCCCATTGCAAGGCCCATCAGAAGGGCCACAAGGAACATCCGCCTGAACCGCTGGTTAAGGGCTTTGCGGCGCTGTTGCCGCTTGCTCATACTTTCTGAATAGTTCATCGGTATAGTCCTTTCTCATTTCCAAAGTAGAAAGAATATCTTCTTCAACCGTTCCCGGACAGATCATCAGGTAATAGAAGCAGGGCCGTTCTTGCCCAAGGCGGTGAATACGCTTTTGGGATTGCTCCCACAGTTCCGAACCTTGGGGAAGGCTGAAATAAATGATTTTGTTGGCAAGCTGGAAGTTGCCGCCCATTGCACCGGCCTGATACTGAATGAAGGTAATGCTGTTGTGCTGGTAGCGGTAAGCATCCAAGTTCTTTTCTTCACCGGAAAGAACAGACACAGGCCGGTTCAGGCCCTTGGCAATCCCCTTCAGGCGTTCCATTTCTTCCGTGAAGTTATAGAACACAATCAAGCGATCTTCCGTGCTGTTCACCAAATCCCGGAAGGCTTCATAACGGGCCGGGTTATATAGGCCGCAAAGCTGACGGGCGTAAAGGCGGCGGGTCAAACTGGTATCACCGATCAATTCCCGTTCACAATGGGCATTGGAACCGTAGAAATCCGCATCCAGTTCAAATTCACCAAGGTTGGCGCTGTCAATCGCAATATAGCGATCATTCCAGAACTTCCAATAAAGGGGTGAAGGGCGGGTTTTGACCTTGATCCAGTTCCGTTTTGGAAGGCTGATCCCGGCCTGTTCGGTAGTCATGAAAACGGCCCCATGTTCGGCCAGCTTCATCTTCAGCCGGTCAACATTCTTATAGCCGGTAATCTGTTGCCGCCAAAATCCATCGGTTTCAACCCATTCCGTTTGAATGTACTGCTTCCAGAACAGTTCCTTTGAAATCTTCCACCCCAACAGTTGGCATTGGCTCCACAGGTTTTCATACTTGCCGCCCGTGGGGGTGCCTGACAGAAGGATCACATTATCCGGTTTCAGCCCAAGAATGAACTTTGACCGTTTGGCGTTCTCGTTCTGGATCAGGGAACTTTCATCCAACATCAGCGTGAAGCCGGTCAGGGTTTTCAGCACATTCCGCCTGAAAGTCAGTTCGTAGTTGATCACGCCAATCATCAGGGTTGGAACTTCATGCTGAACCTGTTCAAAGAACCATTTGAAGGTTTTGGGGTTGGTCAGATCGAATACACAATTCCGGGTGTAGTAATCTTGAAAATGTTCAATCCAGTCTTGAACCTTTGAACATTGACACACCACCAGATTGATCCGCTTGTTCAGCTTCATCATTTTTTCGGAACCAACAAAGGTTTTCCCAAGGCCCATATCAAGGTAATAGGCCACCCGGTTCTTCCCCTCGGTTTCGTCAAGGGCCTGTTGTTGGTGCTGGAACAGCGTGATCATAGGGTTTCAGGGCCTTCAATCATGGAAAGGTAATTTTCCACATTCACACCACGGGAAAGAAGTTCGGCCTTCATAGCCATTCCCAAGGGGCTGTTCAGGGCGTAATCACTCACCTGCTCCGGGGAAAGGGAAGTGATGTTAAACAAGGACTGTTTCACCAACTCGGAATGACCGCCACCGAAGGGGTCAAAAGGGCAACAGTCAGGGGTGGCTTCAATGTCACGAACCACCATAGCCACCACCACGCCGGGGCGGTTCTTCAGCATCTTCACCGTGTTCAACAGGTGATCGGTTCCCATTTCTGCGGGGCGGAAAGCCTGTCCACCGGCTCCAATCCACAAGGTTCCATCAAATCTGGTTTTCATTGCTTTTACTCCTTTTCTAAAAATCAGGCCGTAAGGCCGAAGAAAGAATTGAACTGATCAGCACCCACATAATCACGGAACTTGGTGGGGTTGATGTAGTAATTCCAGCAAGCGCCGGTTCCGGGAACAGCGTTCCCGAAGGGAAGAAGGCCACGCTGAAGGCCGATTCTGACAAACTGATCAGATTTGCCCATGCACCGGGCGGCTTCCTTCACGCTGATCTTCTTGATGGGCGGTTCCGCAACCGGGGCGGCTCCATAACCCATCAGGTAATCAAAGGAAACGCCGGTTGCATCGGCAAGGGCCTTGATACGGTCAGGGCCGGGGGTGTTCTTCCCGGAAAGGTATTGGCTGATAGCGGCCTTGGAAGCCCCGGCCTGTTCAGACAGGGCGGATTGGCTCATATTGGCCTGTTCCATGGCGTTCTTCAAACGCTCTGCAAAGGTGGTCATTGTGCGTACTCCTTTCATTTTTGTGGTTCGGCTTCTGCAAGCCGCTTCCGAAGTTCGGTCATAAATTCACGGGTTCGGTTGATCGGAAGGCCAGCGGCAAGGCGTTCATCTTCAAAAGCAAAACGGATTTCCAGTTGATCAACTGAATAATCAGCCCGGAAGGTTCGCCAAGTCCGGTGTTCCATGTCCAACAGCTTTGCCCACAGATCGGGAAAATGTTTTCGCAAGTTCCGTAATTCTTCAAGGCTCTGCAACGGACAGCACCAACAGGAAACCCGGTGGAAAATCTCATACAAGCCACCCCAATCAAAACCGTGGGAATAGCAGTATTTCAAACAATCGGCTTCCGTCCAACCCCATTCCGCCAATGGGTGACGGTGTTCGGGGTTCTGATTGTGTTCCCGTTCCAACCGGTATTCTTCATCAGCCGCAAGGCCAATCAACTGAATAACGGTGTATTCTTCACGAAGATGGGCGAGATACCTATTGATGATTCTGGTTTTCAATTCAGCAGTACACCAACGGGCTTGCGGCCCCGGCCAGCTTTGACCTTTTTTATCTTGCAATTCAGGGTTGTGGCGCTTGGGTTGGTATTCAAACATAAACCAATCAAAAGATTTTGGATTTTGAACCCGTGTGAACTTGATTCCCGCATCCATGAAGATTTTTTCAAGCTGGTTGATATGCTCCATCATGGCCGGGAACTCCATCCATGTGTCACAGTACACCACTTCATGAAGGGGATATGTGACAGGATCGGTCTTGTGTCGGGCCAGCCATTCAAGGCCAAGGGCGGTGGAATCCTTACCACCCGAAAGGGATAGAACCCAATATTCGGGTTTCGGGTTTATTTCATTCATTGGTTATCACTCCTGTTCTTCAAAGGCCACTTCACATTCTCCACAGAGAACATGAACTTCCTTGGTGGCCCGGATGATGGTTCCGCAACAGGGGCAAACATACTTACGGGAACTTGATCCCCCCCCCCTTTCGGGAACCCTTCAGCGGATTGGTACGGGGCCGAACCAGACAGAACCCGGACTTACCAAGGGATTTCACAAAGGCTTCAGCTTGCGGGTTTAGGGTGGTTTTGTGCCATCCATACTTTTCGCCTTTCTCCACGGTCAGCCCGTGGGCTTCAGCAGTTTCCTTGAACTTCCGGTTGTGGTAAGAACCAGAACGGGAAGTGTCTTGAACTTTGTCCTGAAGGTTCTGAAGGTGAACCATTTCGTGAAGCAAGGTTCCACAGGTTTCTTCAAAGGGGCGGTTCAGGTATTCGGCACACAGGTTGATTTCGTAATAGCCGCCTTCCTTGGTGCCGTCTTGCCACGCCTTCCAACCGGTACACCACCCATAGGTCCCACGGGTATGATCCGGGGAAACGGTGATCACAGGCTTTTCCAGTTTCCCTTCAAAGAAGGCTTTGTTGAACTTTGAAAACAAGGTTTCAAGTTCATCAATGACCGGTTTCAAACTGACTTCATTCATGATTCTTACTCCTTGCGGTGTCCTTTAGGACACTTTCGCATCAAAAAAAATTCCCACCGGGGTTTCAAGGTTCAGAAAATCCACGATCTTCTGAATCTCGCCTTGGGTGAACTCCGAACCCCCATTACACTTTCGGTAAAAGGCGGATCGGGAAATCCCAAGGACTTCACACAGCTTGGCACGGGTGACACCCCGAACAGACATTTCATATTCCAAGCGGGCCTTGTTCATTCGCTCACATCCTTTCTTCAAAAATAGAACAGCCAAAGCCCCAACAAGCAATTTCCGGGCGGTCATATCTTTTACATGGGGATTGATACCCAATACCCGAACCCATAAACCGGGGGCGCTCATGTTGTCGCTGTTGCCCTGCCATCATCAGCACCGGTGGGGCGGTTCCGGTGGACGGGCCATCAGGCCCGTTTCGGCTTTAAGAATTGAAACATCCTTCTCCGATCACTGCGAAGTAATGCCAACGAAATTCTTCATCAGCTTTAAGAAGGCGAACCTTGATCCCAAATTGGTGCATACCGCTGAAGCGCCTATCGCAAGCCCATTTATGAATTGCAATTTCTTTGGCTTCTTTGGCGGTTTTCGCTTCAACATGGATGATCCAACTTTGTTCCCCGCCTTTCTTTGTATAAAAACGAACTTCATAATACTTACTCATATCTCATATACCCCTTTCGGTGTCTTATTCGCTTTTACCGTGTCCTTTAGGACACCATCATAGTATCACACCCCTTGTCGCTTGTCAACCCCATTTGTGGATTAAAAGAAACTTTTTTTGTTTTTTCGCTTTAGGGGTTGCAAAAAAGACACATTGCGGTTATACTGTTGTTACTAACCGTGAAAGGGGTGTTGATGTGGCTGATTTGACTATGGGCCAAAAAATCAAGACTTTGCGTGAAGAAAATAATCTTACTCTTGAACAGGTGGGCAATGCTGTTGGCGTAGGTAAAAGCACCGTTCGGAAATGGGAAAATGGGATTATTGCCAATATGCGCCGTGATAAAATAGCAGACTTGGCGAAAGTTCTTCACACCACACCGGCCTATTTAATGGGCTGGAAAGAAGAAGTTGAATTGGATAACCTATTTAGAATTGAAAAGCGAAAGTTCCCATTACTTGGGAACATTGCTTGTGGAACCCCTATCTTTGCCAACGAAGAAAAGGAACTGTATGTGGAAGCTGGTGCAAACATTCATGCTGATTTCTGCTTGAAGGCCAAGGGTGATTCCATGATCGGGGCCAGAATCTATGACGGGGATATTGTGTTCATCAGAAAACAGGAAATGGTGGATGATGGTGAAATTGCCGCTGTCCTGATTGGTGATGAAGCCACATTGAAGCGTGTTCAATATAATCCTGAAGAAAACGAACTGTTGTTGTTCGCTGAAAATCCAAAGTATAAAACCATGCGTTACACAGGCGAAGAACTGAATCATATCAGGATTCTTGGAAAAGCCGTAGCCTTCCAAAGTGATATTCGTTGAAAGGGGGAAACCTCATGTTTGGAAAAAAAGAACGCTGTGCGATATGCGGTGAAAAACTTTCCTTTACGGCAATTCAAATCAATGGTGGTTCCATTTGTCCTGCTTGCAACCGTCTTTCCACTGGCTCCCCCTTGGCATCTGTGGAACAGGTGAAAAAGGCATGGGAAGAAAACCACAATCGTTTCCGTAACTTCAAACCCGGAATGGTCATTTCAGATTTCGCAAGCGGCTTTTTGTTCATTGATCCTGAACAGAAAATGTTTTACCTGTCCAACAGTAAAAAAACAAAGCTGGAACCTGTTGTTTTCAGGTTCTCTGAAATCAATGCCTTCAAGATTGAACAGGTTGGACAGAAAACCATTACTAAGACAAAAGGCGGGATTGGTAGGGCCGTTGTTGGCGGGGCCTTATTCGGAACAGCCGGGGCCATCGTTGGTGCCGCAACTGCCAAACAGGAAACGAAGGAAGTTGGTGGCGTTCCAATTTTATATGTTGATTTGTCCATCAACGGGATGAACACTACCGTTTCCATCTCCAACCCACCCCTGAAAGCCGCTGATTATCTTGAAAACGCTATGAACGAATAATCCTTCAACATTCAAGATCAAATCCCTTCTGGTTATATTTTTCATACTTCTTATATACTCTTTTTTTTCTTTCATGTTTGAAGTATCTGCACTATCTTGAATGTTGAAGGATTATCCCAAACCGCTTGCCTTACCGGGCTTTTAGTTCATTCAACATCCATTCAAAATGCAAAAAAAAATGACCGCCCCCGGTCTTGCACACCGGAAGCGGTCAGGCGAAACAAACCCTTTTGAAGTTAATGTTTCAAACGCCTTTGAACATTATATCACATGGGGTTTAGCTTTGCCATACCCAATTTTGAAAGTTCAGGTGATATAATGCGAAATCCAAACGGGTATGGAACGGTTGCAAAGCTATCAGGCCAACGCCGCCGCCCATACATTGTGAAGAAAACCATAGGTTGGAATGACAAAGGCCATCCCATCTATGACATTATTGGCTATGCTGAAACCCGTGAGGCCGGGAACATCATGCTTGCTGAATACAACCGTGATCCTTGGGATGTTGACCGGGCCAAGATCACCCTTCAACAGCTTTTTGACCTCTGGAAAGAAAAGAAGGCCCCGAAGCTGGGTGAATCCAATCGTTCTTCCCTCTGTTCAGCGTTCAAGCATTGTTCAGCGTATGTGAACAAACCTTACAAGCAACTGCGATCCTACCAAATGCAAGAAACCATTGATGGTTGTGGGAAAGGGTATAGCACCCAAGCGGCCATTAAGAACCTGTGGGGCCACCTTGACCGGTTCGCCCTTGAAATGGATATAATAAACCGGTGCTTCTCCGAACTTCTGACTTCTGATCCAATACCGCCCACCAGCCGCCTTCCGTTCACCAACGATGAAATCAAAACGGTATGGGAACATCAGTCTGATCCTTGGGTTGATACTGTTTTGATCTTGCTATATTCCGGGTGGCGTATCTCTGAATTTTTGAACCTGAAACCTGAAGATATAGACTTGAAGGAAGGCACGATGAAGGGCGGCACCAAAACGAAAGCCGGTAAGAACCGCATTGTTCCCATCCATCCAAAGATCAGGCCCTTGATTGAACGGCGGCTTGCCGAAGGTGGCCCCCGGCTGATCAGCTACAATGGGAAGATTTGCAATCAAACCCAATACCGGATATTTTGGGCGGATATTATGAAGGCCCTGAAGCTGAACCATACCCCGCACGAATGCCGCCACACCTTTGAAACCAAATTGGATAGCGCCGGGGCCAACCGGAAATGTATTGATTTGCTCATGGGTCATGTGTCCAAGGACACGGGAAACCGGGTCTATAATCACAAGACTTTGGACGAACTGAAGGCCACCGTGGAACTGATTCCATAGGGTTCAAACCGGTGAACATTTTAGGCCGCTGAACGCTGAACTATGCACACATTAGTAACAAGAAAACCCCGAACCCCTGAAAAATCAAGGGTTCTGGGTTCGTCTGTTTTTATTTTACCACCTGTACTTTTTTCATACAATACCTGCCTGTACAGAAAAGCCGCCGGGCAGTTTTTCTGCGCGGCGGCTTCTGATGTTTCTTATGCTTCTTCGTGCTTGACCCGCTGGATATCCCCTAAGTCGTAGGGGGTGTTCTGGTAAACGTAGTAGTTGAGCCAGTTTTCGTACAGCAGGTGGGCGTGGGCGCGCCAGCGGAACAGCGGCGGCTTTGCGGGGTCGTCGTCCGGGTAGTAGTTGACGGGCACATGGATGGGCAAGCCCTTGGCTACGTCCCGCTTATACTCGGCATCCAGAGTGTACTTATCGTACTCCGGGTGACCGGTAACAAAGATCTGCCGCCCGTTCTCGGTGCTCATGAGGAAGGGGCCGGCGGCGTCGCTCTCTGCCAGAATGCGCAGTGCGGCGCAGTTGTCCACATCCTCCCGGCAGATGCCAGTGTGGCGGCTGTGGGGAGCGTAGAACACCTCATCAAAGCCTCGCACAAGCGGGTTTGCCGGGCGGGTGACCCGGTGCTCGAACACGCCGAACATCTTTTCCGGCAGCAACTGCTTGCGCACGCCGTAGTGGTAGTACAGCCCTGCCTGTGCACCCCAGCAGACATGGAGGGTGGAGTAGACGTTCGTTTCGCTGAAGTCCATGATCTCACACAGCTCGTTCCAGTAATCCACCTGCTCAAAGTCCATGGTCTCCACCGGCGCACCGGTGATGATCATGCCGTCGTAGCGGTTGTTCTTCACCTCGTCAAAGGTCTTGTAAAAGGCCTCAAGGTGGGCAGCCGACACATGGGTGGCAGAATGGCTGGCGGTCTGCAGCAGGGTCATGTGCACCTGCAGCGGGGTGTTGGCCAGCAGCCGGGCGATCTGGGTCTCGGTGGCGATCTTGGTGGGCATCAGGTTCAGGATCAGGATCTCCAGCGGGCGGATATGCTGCGCCAGCGCCCGCTCCCGGTGCATGACAAAGACGTTTTCCTCATACAGGGCGTCAAAGGCAGGTAAGGTCTTGGGGATGATCAGCGGCATAGGGAAGTCGCTCCTTTGCTAGACGATTCAAAAATGGCTCCGCGTTCGCTTTGCCATCTTCAGGGGTATCATGATTTTTGATTTCACATTTGTGGGGGGGGGGGGGGGGGGGGGGGGGGGGGG